>CAZUAL010000272.1:0-5469 GCA_964618305.1 uncultured Dongia sp.
CCGACCGGCTGAAGCCCGTCGACGGCGCGCTGCTGCATGCGGCCGGATCAAGCCTTGCCGGCGACCTCAAAGGGCAGCTTGAAACCGCCGGCTTCGATGTCCGGCGCGTGGCCCTTTACGATGCCGTGCCGGCGAACGAGATATCCAGTTCCACGCTGATGAACCTGCGCCTCGGCGGGATCGATGCCGTGCTGCTCTTCTCGCCCCGCTCGGCCCGCACCTTTTGCGATTTGTGGCGCCGCGCCGCGCCGCAGAGCGGCAGCCTGTGGGCGGTTTCGGTATTGTGCCTCAGCGCGGCGGTGGCGCGCGAGGTCAAGGATTTGGATTGGCGGCGCATCGAGATCGCCGCCCGGCCCGACAGCGATGCCATGTTGGCCCTGGTTGAGCAGGAGCAGCAAAGGAGAGAAGCGGAGATGGCCAATCCAGCGAAGGACGGCGCTGCCGAAGCGAGTGCCGCGCCGGAGGAGAAGGGCGCGCCGATCGACGAGCGGACCCGCGCGGCTGCGGCGAGCGATGCCGTTGCCGGCGCCGCGATCGTCGCCGCCATGCCGAAGCCGGCCAGCAGCGGCCGTGGCGGCAGTCTCCTCATCGGTCTCATCGCCGGTGCCGTGGCCGGCGCCGGTATGGTCGTGGCGGAACCCTATTGGCGGCCCTATCTGCCGATGGGTACCACCGCTTCGCCCAGCGCCGACCTCGCCGCCATCAACGACGAGCTGGCGGCGTTGAAGCAACAGATGGCCACCCGCCAAGTCGTCGACAGCGAGGCCCGCCACAATATCGAAGCCCTGCAAACAGAAATCGCCGATTGGCGCGAGCAATTGGCGCAGGCGAGCGGTAATGCAACCAATGTCGCGACACCGGTCGATTTCGGCCCGATCGAGATGCGCCTTGCCGCCCTCGAGGACAAGCTGAAGGCCCTGCCCGCTGAAGCCGCACCGGCACCGGCGGAAGGCAGCGCGGAAGCCCCGGGCGCCGATACGACCGAGCTTTCCAACCGCCTTGCGGCACTTGAAGCAAAGCTGTCCGCCATCGGCGACACGACCGGGCGGCTCGATTTCCTGAGTTCGGAAACAGCGGCACAGAAGGCGCAGATCGAGACAACCAAGGCGCAGCTTGACAATGTGGCAAGCCTCGCCGCGCGCCTCGATCAGCTGGAAGCGCAGTCGAAATCTCTCGGCGCCGATATTGAGGCCGTCTCGCAAGCCAATGCCGACACGATGCTGAAGCGGCAGCGGGCGGCGGCGCTCGTCCTCAGCCTCGGGCAATTGCGCAGCACGCTGGCGACCGATGCGCCCTTCGCCGCGGAGGTCGCCGCCGTCGCCGATCTCAGCCGCGCCGACCCGGATCTCGACGCCAAGCTGGCGCCTAGCCTTGAGGTGCTGCAGCCCTTCGCCAATGACGGCGTTCCGACGCTCTCGCAATTACAGGCCAGCTTCCCTGCTTCTGCTATCGCCCAGGCCGCTTCCGCCGATGCTGCCGGCCAAGCGCTTGGCGTCGAAAGCTCGTGGCTACAGAAGACGCTGGACCGGCTGTCGGAACTCGTCACCGTACGACCGGTGGGCGAGGTTGAAGGCGATACGCCGCTCGCGCACCTGGCACGCGCCGAAGCCCGGCTCGGCAAGGGCGATCTGGCCGCGGCGGTCGACGAGACGAAAGCCCTTGGCGGGCAGGCCGCGACAGCCGCAAAGGATTGGCTGGCGCTCGCCGAGGCGCGACTTGCCATCGACGGAGTGGGGGCGGAATTGGGGCGCTTGTCCGCCGAGGCCCTGGCGCCAGCGGCCGATGCCGGTGGCGCTCAGACAGCGCCGGCGAACTGAAGGCGGAGCCCCTGACATGACCTTCCTGCGCGCCGCCTGGTTCGTCCTCAAGATAGCCATCCTGGTCTCGGTCGCTGTCTACCTCGCCGACCGACCGGGAAACCTCGCCCTCACCTGGTTCGGCTATCGACTCGACCTGCACCCGATCGCGCTGGCGCTCATCGGCGTTCTCGTCTGCTTGGCTCTGCTCTATGCGATCGGCCGGCTCATCGCGCGCATCATCGCTGTTCCCGGCGATATCGGCGCGATACGCGGTGCGGCGCGCGAGGCCAAGGGCTATCAGGCGCTGACGCGTGGCCTTGCCGCCGCCGCCGCTGGCGATGCGCGGGAAGCCAAGCGCCTGTCGCAGACCGCGCGCAAGCTCTTGGCGCGGCGTGGCACCGAGCCGCCGATCACACGCTTGCTGGCGGCACAGGCGGCCCAGCTTGAAGGCGACGAAGCGGCGGCGCACGCGCATTTCAAGGCGCTCGCCGAAACGCCGGAAACGGCCATCCTGGGATTGCGCGGTCTTGCCATGAGCGCCCTGCGCGAAGGCAAGGACGAGGAGGCCCGCGGCTTGGCCGAACGGGCGCTCGCCGCCAACCCGCACGCGCAATGGGCTGCGGAGACGGCGATGCGCCTCCAGGCCCGAGCCGGCCGCTTCGATTCCGCCGATGAAAGCTTGCGGGCGCTTGTGCGCGCCGGCGCCATCGATGCCCGGACCGGGCAGCATCGCCGCGCGGCACTGCTCGCCGAAAAAGCACGCCAGGCGCTGATTCCGGATGGCACCGACGTTTCCAGCGATGTGGCGATGAGCGCCGCGCGCGAGGCGGTTAAACTCGCCGGCGATTTCGCCCCGGCGCGTTTTATCCTGGCGCGCCTTCTGCTGCGCCAGGGGAGGCGCAAGGAGGCGATGCGCCTCATCGAACAGATCTGGGACAGCCATCCGCACGAGATATTGGGCGAGCTCTATCTGACCCTCGGCGACAACGAGAAGCCGCTGGAGCGCACGCAGCGCCTCGAGCGCCTGCAGAAACAGAATCCGGATCATGCCGAAACGCACCGCCTGTTGGCGGAAGCGGACCTCGTCGCCGATTTGTGGGGCGAGGCGCGCCGGCACATCGATCGCCTGACCGCCCTGGAAACCGACCAGCTGGGTGGCCCCAGCCGGTCGACCTGCCGGGCGCTCGGCCTGCTGGAAGAGCGGGAGCGCCACGACTCGGTCGCCGCCCGGCGCTGGCTCGACGCGGCGAGTGCCGCCCGCCCGGATGCCGCCTGGATCTGCCGCCAGTGCGGTCACCATGCCGATGCCGGTCCCGAAAGCGGCCAATGGCAGCTGATCTGCCCGCATTGCCATGCGATCGACAGCCTGGAATGGCGCCATCCGGCGGCCTCGCGGTTGGGCGGGACAGCCCTCGGTCTCGCGGCACCTTCGCCCTCGGGCAGAGAACCGATTGATATGTCAGGAAATTTCAGTTCGCCGTCGATTCAGGGCGACAGCAAAGGTGGACGCGAAACCGGCGCGCCCGAGAGTGCCGCATCTGTTGACGCCGCGCGCCTGATAAACTAGCTTCCGGCCTCGCCAATTTGGCCTCGGGCCAAGCCCGGCGCCGCCTTAGCTCAGCGGTAGAGCAACTGATTCGTAATCAGTAGGTCCGCGGTTCAAGTCCGCGAGGCGGCACCATCCCCCCCAATAAAGAATTGCGCTGACCGCACACGGAAATCCGTGTCGTAACCTTTGGTCGCAGGCAGTTCTGCAATGTATCTGCAGGTTGCGAAGGGTAATATGGATACCGCCCAGCGATAGCAGGCTGAGGGTATGCATGACCGCCTGGCAGGACATGGCACAGACAAAATCGGAGCGGGTCCGCGCTTTTGACGCCTGGTGGCGAGCTAAGGCCGGCACGCGGCGGATGCCGGATCGAAGCGATATCGACCCGATGGAAATCCCGCATTTGTTGCCATATTTGCTGCTTTCGGAAATCGTGCCGCCGTTCCGCATCCGCTACCGCCTGCTTGGAACGGAGGTCGTGGAGATCACCGGGATGGACTTCGCCGGCTGCTATCTCGACCAGTTGATTCCGCCGGGCGAGGAAGAGGATTGGATGCGCAATTACCGGCTCTGTGCGGAAAGCGCGCTCCCCGTTTATGGCCTCAGCACCGTGCGGACGCTCCAGGGCGGCCTGTTTTCTTATGAATTCGGCATTTGGCCCCTGACCAAGGATTCGCCCGACGTCCGCCAATTCATCGCCATTGAGGATTACGGGCCGCATAAAGTGAGGGTCCGGGCCCTTCTGGACCAGATCACGCCCTGGCGCCACACCATAAAGTGAGGGATCCCGCTTATAAGTGTCTGCGATCTCCGATTAATCTGGTAGGATTTCAAGCTGGGGCTCATGAATGTCCAGTCTTTCCCAATTGGCCATCCGATCATTCATCGAAGGTTGCCATGACCGAAACCGAAGAGCCACGCCCAACAGGCAATAGTCACGGCAAGTCTTTCGCCACGCCGGCGCAAGGTGCTGCGGGCTCGTCTCTCGCGGCCAACATTCACGGCGCCACCGCAATCGAGTATGCGCTGATCGCCTGTTTCGTCGCACTTGCAGTCTTTGTCGGAGCAACGACGACCGGTGTTGGCCTCAACAGCATATTCGCGGTCGTTGGCAGCAAGACACAGTCGGCCAGCGAAGCCGCTGCGGGAACCAGCGGCAACTGACCCGAGGCGCGCTGTGCCAGATGCCCAACATCCGGCGTGGTCAGCTACTTGGCTTCATCGACGAGGCGCCGATGAAATCCACGGCGAACATCAGCATGGCAATCTCATCACCCGTGCCGCCGAGCGGCATGATGATGCTTTCGACATAAAGAAAGTCCTTGTGCGGGCCTATATAGGGCGGCCGCGCCAGAAGCGGAGCGCGCTGCTGCAGGACTTTCATATTGTTTTCCCACACCATGGAGCCGGGCCGCTGGAAGGGGATATCGCTGAGCCAGCGGCCGGTCCAATCCTCCTTCATATGCGTTCGCAGTGCCGAACCGATCAGGCGATAGCGGAAATCCAGCGGCTCTTCCTGAACATCCATCAGCATCAGATAGGGAACGATGCGGGGCACCTCGATAAGCGGATCGAAATCTCTGCGCGCCGGCAGGCATGCAGGATCGCCCAGCGCTTCCCGCTTCTTGCGCCAATAGTCGAACCCGGCCCGGACGAAAGGCGATCGGATATCTTCCAGATCGATCACGTTCGCTCCCCTAGCTGCCGATGAGTTCGAGCCACTCCCGCTCTGAAAGAACCTTCACGCCAAGCTCCGCGGCTTTCGTTGCCTTGGAGCCAGCATCGCTGCCGGCAATGAGATAGTCCGTGTTTTTGGAGACCGATCCCGCCACCTTGGCGCCAAGGCTTTCCGCCCGGGCCTTGGCCTCGTTGCGGGTCATTGTTTCCAGGGAACCGGTGAAGACCACGGTCTTGCCAGCCACTTTTGAATCGCCAACCTTGGGGACCTTGAACGGCAGGACCTCGACGAACCCCAGCAGATCCTCTACCATGTCGCGATTGTGTTTTTCATCGAAGAAATCGATGAGGTCGGCGCGGATCGAAGGGCCAACACGCCCGATCGTCGCCAGATCCTGATAGGCGGCACTGCCTTCGTCCTTGGCACCCTCTATCGCCTTTCGC
>CAZUAL010000273.1:0-5443 GCA_964618305.1 uncultured Dongia sp.
ATCCTGCACCGCGCGCACGATCTTGTCGTAGCCCGTGCAGCGGCAGAGGTTGCCAGCGAGGCCAAAACGGATTTCCGTTTCGGTCGGATCCGGATTCTTGTCGAGCAGCGCCTTGGCGGCGACCAGGAAGCCTGGGGTACAGATGCCGCATTGCAGGGCCGCATGTTCCAGGAACTTCTTCTGCAGGGGATGCAGTTCCTCGCCATGCGCCATGCCTTCGATGGTGCCGATATTCTTGCCCTCGGCCTCGGCGCCGAGAACCAGGCACGAGCAGGTGAGGCGGCCGTCGACGGTCACCGAGCAGGCGCCGCAATCGCCGGTGCTGCAGCCTTCCTTGGCGCCGGTGAGGCCCAATCGGTTGCGGAGCACGTCGAGCAGCGTCTCGTCGGCCTCGCACATGAACTCGACCGGATCGCCGTTGATCTTGGTGTTGACTTTAATGCCGGACATAAATCTCTCCCGTCCTTACTTCGCGCCGCCAAGCTTGCCACCAGCGCGCTTGTAGGCGATGCGGGCGGCGCGGCGGGCGAGTACGCCCGCGACCTTGATGCGGAATTCGCGCGTGCCGCGCTTGTCGTCGATGGGGCTGCAGGCAGCCGAGCAGGCTTCAGCCAGCGCATCGAGTGCTGCCTTGTCGAGCTTCGAGCCGATGAGCGCCTTGGCGGCCGCCGGCACCAGCTTCACCGTGGGCGCCACGGCACCCAGGGCGACGCGCGCCTTCTTCACGACACCCTTGCCGTCGATCGTCAGATTGACGGCGCAACCGACCACGGCGATATCCATTTCCGTGCGCGGGATGAAGCGCAGATACGCGTCACCCGACTTCGCGGCACGGGCCGGCAGGCTGATGCTTTCGATGATCTCGCCCTTCTTGAGGGAGGTCCTGCCGGGGGCGACCGGCACGTCCTCGACCGCGACGGTGCGCTTGCCCCGGGGGCCGACGATCACCGCCTTGGCGCCGGCGGCGACCATGGCGGGCACGCTGTCGGCCGCTGGCGAGGCGTTGCAGAGGTTGCCGGAAATCGTGCAGCGGCCCTGCACCTGCTTGGAGCCGATGAGGTTCGCCGCTTCGACGACACCGGGCCAGGCCTTCTTCAGCGCCGCATGTTCGCCGAGTTCGGCACCCGACACGGCCGCACCGATCTTAAAGCCGCTTGCCGACTTCTTGATCTCCTTGGCGCCGCTGACGCCTTTGATATCGACCACCAGGTCGGGCTCTATGAAACCGGTTCGAAGGCGCACCAGCAGATCGGTGCCGCCGGCGAGGATAAAGGCCTGGCCTTTTTCCTTGGCAAGCAGCTGCGACGCCGCCTTCAGGGTCGTAGGACGCTCGTATCTCATTCCTGGCTTCCTTTGGCTTGGAGGGCACCCTCGATCTACTCCGCTCCACCCCCTTTGCACAATACCCCTGCTGGACCCCTGCTGGACCCCTGCTGGAGCGTCGCCGTATTGCAATCCCCCCAAGCCGCACCCGGAGAAAGGGAAGATATGCCGGAATTTTCGGTGGAAGTTGCTGGCAGCGGCCTAACACTTTGGATAATCTTGGCTTTGCAAAAAATAAGCGGCCGAGGGCGCGTGTCCGGAAATTTGATCGTCTTGGTGATGGGTGTGAGCGGAGCCGGCAAGAGCACGATCGGCCGGGCGCTGGCCGATGCGCTTCAAGCCGATTTCCTGGAAGCCGATACGTTCCACTCGCCCGCCAATATCGCCAAAATGAAAAGCGGCGTGCCGCTCGAGGATGCCGACCGCTGGCCCTGGCTCGATGCGATCGGCCAGGCGCTCGACCATTCGGTCAGGCAAGGTCGCCGCGTGGTGCTCGCCTGCTCAGCCCTGAAGCAGGCCTATCGCGACCGCCTCCTCGACGGAACGAAGCGGCGCGGGCAGACCGTGTTCCTCAACGGCGCACCCGACCTCATCGCCGGGCGGCTCGCCGGACGGAACGGCCATTACATGCCGCCCACCCTGCTCCCCAGCCAGCTCGCCACGCTGGAGGCGCCCAAGGACGCGATCGTCGTCGACATCGCACGGGAGCCCGATGTGATTGTCGCGGAGCTCATGGCGCAAATCTCACTCTAAGCCCCCCTCTCCCCCACGTTGGGGGGAGGGAGTCCCAACGAACTTGTGGGGAAGATCGCGTTCAAGCTGGATCGGGTTCCCTCCCCCCAACGTGGGGGAGGGTTAGGGAGAGGGGGGACCTCAGCCCGCCTTCTTCTGCCGGCCATAGACCAGCAGCATCAGGATGATGACGCCGCCATAGATGAGCTGGCGGCCTGCCTCATCGATCTTCATCACCGACAGCATGGATTGCAGCAGGGTAATGAGAATGACGCCGGCAATCGTGCCGACATAGGAGCCGCGCCCGCCGAGGATGTTGGTGCCGCCGAGCACAACGGCGGCGACGGCGGGCAGCAGATAGGGATCGCCCATCCCCTGATAGGCCTTGGTCGAATAGCCGGCAAGCAGCACGCCCGCGAAGGCGGACAGCCCGCCCGATGCCATGAAGACAAGCATCATCACCCGCTGGGTGGGGAGGCCGGAAAGATAGGCCGCCCGCTCGCGGTTGCCGATCGCATAGATCGCCCGGCCGAAGGTGGTACGGGTGAGCAGGAAGATCGCCACCGCCGCCACCGCCGCCCAGACGAAGAGCGCGTTGGGGATGCCGAAGATGTCGCGACCCGTGGCCAGGAAATGCATGAGGTCGGTCGCATGATCCTGCGGAGCGAAGCCGCCGGTCCACAGCACCATCAACCCTTGCGCCACCGCGTTCATGCCAAGGGTGAAGATCATCGAGGGCACGCGCAGGTAAGCGACGCCGATGCCGCTGAAGAGTCCCATCGTCATGCCGCAGAGAATGCCGAAGGGAATGGCGAAAGCCTCGCCCCAGGGGCCCCAGCCGGCAGCGGCGGTCGACATCATGCCGCCCACCGTGACGACCCACGGCACGGAAAGATCGATCTGGCCGAGGAGGATCACCATCATCATGCCGGTGGCGATCAGCCCCAGGAAGGAGGCCACCTGCAATTGCTGCAGCAGATATTCCGGCGAGAGAAAGCTCGACGAATAGAGGCTCCCCACCAGCAGCAGCAGGATGATGCAGCCGAAGGCGGCCAGAACCGGCTTGTCGATGCGGGTGACGAAATCTGGAAGGGTCCGGGTCATGCGCACATCAGCCGAAAAGGTCGAGCCGGTTCTTGAGACGCAGCAGACGCAGCGAACCCAATGTGACGGCAAGGAGCAGGATGACACCCTGGAACAAGGGCTGCCACAAGGGATCGAAATCGAAGACGAAGAGGAGATCGCCGATGGTCCGGAGCACGAAGGCGCCGAAGATGGCGCCGACCGCGCTCCCCGCCCCGCCGAAGAGCGAAACGCCGCCGATCACCACGGCGGCGATCGAGTTCAAGGTATAGGCGCCGCCGATCGTGGCCGACGCCTCGCCCGAATAGGTGACGAAGGTCAGCATCAGACCGCCGCAGGCCGACAGCAGGCCGGACAGCGCATAGGCCGTGAAGCGCGCCCGGTCGATATTGACGCCCGACATGTAGGCCGCCGCTTCCGACGAGCCGATCGCATAGATGGCGCGACCCACTTCCGAGCGCCGGAGCGGGACCCAGACCACGAGCACGATACCGAGCAGCACCAGGAGCGCCGTCGGCACGCCGCCCACCTGGTCGGTCAAGAGATCGGCCAAGTCCGAATTGACGTCGCCGCCCGGCACCGGCCGGAGCCACAGGGCGAGCCCGTAGAACATGGCGCCCGTCGCCAGCGTGGTGACGATCGGCTGCAGGCGGCCATAGATGACGATGATGCCGTTGAGCGCGCCGCACAGAAGGCCGGCGCCGAGGACGACAACAACGCCCAGCGCCGTCTCGCCCACATCGCCCACCACCAATTGCGAGGCGAGGCAATTGGCGAGCACGAAGACCATGCCGACCGACAGATCGATGCCGGCGGTGAGCACCACAAGGGTCTGCGCCATGGCGACCAGGGCCAGCAGCACGCCCTTGTTGGCGGCCGTCATCACCACCATGCTGGAAAAGCCGGCGGTATGGTTGCCGGTATAGACGCCGAACATGAGAACGAAGACGGCAACGGCCAGCAGCGTGCCTTTGTGCTCGGCCAGCCAATAGCGGAAATCACCCAACGCGTCTCTCCCCGGCTTCCATGCTGAAGGCGCTGCTCACCAGCGCATGCTCAGTGATCTCAGACCCTTTGAGCTCACGCACGATGCCGCCATCATACATCACCAGAACCTTGTCGCAGCAACCGATGAGCTCGTCATAATCGGTCGAATAGAAGAGGATCGTCGCCCCGTCGTCGGCAAGTTTGCGCAGCAGCTGGTAGATTTCCTGCTTGGTGCCCACATCGATGCCGCGGGTCGGATCGTTGAGAAGGATGATCTTCGGCCCGTTGAGGAGCCATTTGGCGATCACCACCTTCTGCTGGTTACCGCCCGAAAGGGCGCCCACGGGGATGTCGACATTGGCGGCCTTCACTGCCAAGAGCTTCATCATCTCGGCCACGGCGGCGTTCTCGCGCGCCCGGTCGATGACGCCAAAATTGGCAAGCGAATCGAGCGCCGAGAGCGTGAGGTTGTCCTTGACCGACATGGGCAGCATCAGCCCCTCGGTCTTGCGGTCCTCCGGAATGAGGGCCATCGCGACTTCCGGCGCCTTGGCCGCGCGCGGGCCCGACGGGTGGCGCGGGGTGCCGCCGACCCTGATCTCGCCACCGACCCCGCGCAGGACGCCGAACAGGGCCAGCAGCAATTCGCGCTGGCCCTGCCCGTCGAGACCGCCCAGCCCGACGATCTCGCCGCCATGAGCGGCGAAGGAAATGTCCGTGAGGCGCTGGTTCCAGCCGAGATTCTTCACCTCCAGCGCCGGCGTGCCGATCTTCTCCACATTGGGTTTGGGCGGGAAGACATGGCTGTATTCGCGCCCGATCATCATCTCGATGACCTCGGTGCGCGACTTCGACCCCTGGGCGTAGCTCGCCACATAGCGGCCGTTGCGGAAGACCGAGCAATCGTCGGCCAGTTCCTCGATCTCCTGCATGCGGTGCGAAATGTAGAGGAGCGCCAGGCCCTCGCTCCTCAAGCGCTTCAGAACCTCGAACACTTTGGCGACGTCGCCTGCAGTCAGGGCCGAGGTCGCCTCGTCGAGAATGAGGATGCGGGGCTTGCGGCCGAGTGCCTTGGCGATCTCCACCATCTGCCGGCGCGAGAGCGGCAGGTCCTTCACCAATGCCAGCGGATGAATATCCTCGGCGCCGGCGCGGGCCAGGGCTTCCTCGGCGAAGCGGCGCTGCGCCTTCCGGTCGATGAGGCCGAATTGCAGCGGCGGGCGGCTGATCGCGATATTGTCGGCAACCGACAGATCGGGAATCAGCGACAATTCCTGGAAGATGCAGACGATGCCCGCCTCGTTGGCGGCCTTGGGCG
>CAZUAL010000274.1:0-5405 GCA_964618305.1 uncultured Dongia sp.
GCTCTGACCCCACCCGAAACAGCCTGTAACCGACCCCGACCCGAAGGAGACATGCCATGAGCCGCCCGCCCTTGCCGCCCTTCACCGCCGAAAGTGCCGCCCAGAAGGCGCGCATGGCCGAGGATGCCTGGAACAGCCGCGATCCGGAGCGCGTCTCGCTCGCCTATACGGAAGACAGCGAATGGCGCAACCGGGCCGAGTTCCCGAAGGGCCGTGCCGAGATCGTCACCTTCCTCAAGCGCAAATGGGCGCGGGAGCTTGACTACCGCCTGATCAAGGAAGTCTGGGCCTTTGCCGGCAACCGCATCGCGGTGCGCTTTGCCTATGAATGGCGAGACGATTCCGGCCAATGGTACCGCTCCTACGGCAACGAGAACTGGGAGTTCGACGAGAACGGCCTCATGGCCAAGCGCTATGCCAGCATCAACGACAAGCCGATCGCGGCAGCGGAGCGGAAATTTCACTGGCCATCGGGCCGCCGCCCGGACGATCATCCGGGCCTGAGCGCGCTCGGCCTTTAGCAAAGCCAGTGCCGGACGCCTCCCCCACAAGGAGGTTCCCATGCACAAGGGCAGTTGCCATTGCGGCCAGGTCCGGTTCGAAGTCGAAGGCAGCTTTTCCGAAGCCATCGAGTGCAATTGTTCGCACTGCCAGCGCAAGGGCTATCTGCTCTGGTTCGTCGGGCGGGACAAGCTGCGCTTCCTGTCGCCGGAACTGCGCACCACGATCTACCAGTTCAACAAGCACGTCATCGACCATCATTTCTGCCCGACCTGCGGCTGCGCCCCCTTCGGTTTCGGCAAGGCACCTGACGGGACGCAGACCGCTGCGATCAACATACGTTGCCTCGAAGGCATCGATCTCGGCGCGGTCAAGCGCATTCCCTATGACGGACGCAGCGTTTAAGTGATGGGCGTGGGCATGGGCCTGCGGCAGCAGCACCCCTGGCCATGGCGTGCCCGATCGCCGATCCTGGCGGCATGATCGACAAGACCGACGCCACCCTTCCAACCGGCGGATGGCGGCTGGGCCTTTCCTGGCTCACCGGCCTGCTGATCTTTGCCGCCGTGGTGCTGGTGGCGACACGCTTTACCGAGATCGAGCATTTCGCGGACCTGCTGCGCCAGGCGGAGCCCAACTGGCTCATCCTCGCCTTCATCCTGCAATGCCTCACCTATGTCGCCGCCGCCGCCGTCTGGCACGGCGCGCTTGCGGACATGGGGGCGCATCGGCGCTTCTGGTCGCTGGTGCCGCTGGGCCTTGCCAAGCTCTTCACCGACCAGGCGCTGCCGACCGGCGGCATCGGCGGCACGCTGCTGGTGGTGAGTGCACTCGAGAAGCGCGGCATCCGCTCCGGGATCGCCATGGCGGCCCTTCTCATCGGCATGGTCTCGTTCTACATCGCCTATGTGACGGCCGTGGCGGCGGCTCTCATTCTTCTCTATCTGCACGACCATCTCGACCTCTGGATGATCGGCGCGGCGATGATCTTCGTCATCGTCGCCATCGCCGTTCCGGTCACAATCCTCACCCTCCATCACTGGTCGGTCCGGAACCATGGCGCGGCGCAATCGAAACTGGCCCTGTGGATAAAGCGCGTGCCGGGGGTGGCGACACTTCTCAAGGCAATGGCCGAGGCACCGGCCGATCTCTTGAAGCGGCCGAGGCCGTTCCTGCGCGCAACCCTGATGCAGCTCTGCGTCTTCCTGCTCGATGCCGCGACGCTCTGGGTGATGCTGGAGGCGATCGGCGCCCATGGCGCGATGCCCGCGGCCTTCGCCGCCTTCATGATGGCGTCACTTGCCGCCACCATCGGCCCGATGCCCTTGGGGCTCGGCACGTTCGAGGCGGTAAGCGTTGCCGTATTGCACCTTCAGGGCCAATCGGTTGAAGCGGCCCTGACCGCGACATTGCTGCTCCGAGGCTTCACCTTCTGGCTGCCGATGTTGCCGGGCCTCTTTGTCGCGCGGCGCGAACTCAGGCGAACAGCCCATCACAAGAAAACAAGCTCATGAACAATTCACTGCCCTTCTGGAATCTGGATTCCGCCGCCGCCTTTGCGGCACTTCAATCACGCGCGGATGGATTGAGCAGCGGCGAAGCCGCGATTCGGCTCAAGGCGAACGGGCCCAATACGATGGCGAATGCTGCTCATCTGGGCCCCTTTCGCCTCTTCCTGCGGCAGGTCGCCAATCCGCTTGTCATCATCCTGCTTTTCGGCGCCTGCATCTCCGTCCTCCTCAGGGATTTCGTCGATGCCGGCATCATCCTCGCCATCGTCGCCATCAGCACGCTGCTCGGCTTCTATCAGGAATACCGCGCCTCCGCCGCCGTGGAGGAACTGAAACGCCATCTGGCCTTGAAGGCCAAGGTCCGGCGCGACGGGCAACTCGTCACGATCCCGGCGAGTGCCATCGTTCCCGGCGACATCATCGAATTGTCGGCCGGCAACCTCATACCGGCGGACGGCCTCATCCTCGACGCCACCGACTTCATGGTGAGCGAGGCAAGCCTCACCGGCGAATCCTTCCCCGTCGAAAAACGCCCCGGCACAGTTGCGGCCGAGGCACCCCTGTCAGCGCGCGGCAATGCAGTTTTCCTCGGCGCCTCGGTCCGGAGCGGCACGGCCCGGGTGCTGGTCGCGGAAACCGGCGCCCGCACCGCCTTCGGCGCCATTGCCGGACGCCTGCAGGCGCAGGCGCCGGAGACGGAATTCCAGCGCGGCATCCGCCATTTCGGCTTCCTTCTCATCCGCGTCATGATCGTCATCGTCCTCTTCGTGCTGACGATCAATCTGCTGCTGGGTCGGCCGATCGTCGAATCGCTTCTCTTCGCCGTGGCCCTTGCGGTCGGCCTCTCGCCCGAATTGCTGCCCGCCATCGTCAGCGTCACCCTTTCCTCCGGCGCCCGCATGATGGCGCGCCAGGGCGTCATCGTCCGGCGCCTGGAAGCGATCGAGAATCTGGGCAGCATGGATGTGCTCTGCACCGACAAGACGGGAACGCTCACCGCGGGCGTTGTCACATTGGACGGCGCGCTCGAACCTGGCGGCAACAAATCGCCGCGCGTCCTGCACGATGCCTATCTCAATGCTGCCCTGGAGACGGGCATCGACAATGCGCTCGATGCCGCCATCGTTGCCGCGGGTGAGGCGGCGGGTCTTGCCCTCGATGCCCGCAAGCTCGACGAGATCCCTTACGATTTCATCCGCAAGCGCCTGACCATCGTCGTTACCGGCGAGGGCGGGCGGAACCGCATCATCACCAAGGGCGCCTTCGCGGAGATGATCGAGATATGCGCGCATGTCGCCCGCGACGGCCGTTCCGTGCCGCTAGATCCGGCCGAGCGGGCGGCACTCGAATCCTTCTTCGCACTGAAGAGCGGCGAGGGCTTCCGCGTCCTGGCGCTCGCCACCAACGATGTGCCGGAGAAGCCCGATTATGGGCGCGCGGACGAAAGCGGGATGGTCTTTGCGGGCTTCCTGCTCTTCTTCGATCCGCCGAAGCCGGATGCGGCGGATATCCTCAAGGAACTCGCGGCCCTCGGCATCCGCACCAAGATCATCAGCGGCGACAACCGGCATGTGACGGCGCATCTGGCCGCCATCGTCGGCCTGAAACCCAAGGCGATCCTGACCGGGTCCGAGATCGCCGCGATGCGCGAGGAGGCGCTCTGGCACCTGGCGCCAAAGACCGATCTTTTCGTCGAGGTCGATCCGCAGCAGAAGGAACGCATCGTCCGCGCCCTGAAGAAGAGCGGCCATGCGGTCGGCTATCTCGGCGACGGCATCAACGACGCCCCCGCCCTGCACGCGGCCGATGTCGGCATTTCGGTGCGCGAGGCGGTCGACGTGGCGCGGGAGAGTGCCGACATCATCCTGCTCGAACGCGATCTGGGCGTCCTCAAGCGCGGCGTGCTCGACGGCCGGCGCGCCTTCGCCAACACGCTCAAGTACATCTCGATCACCACCAGCGCCAATTTCGGCAACATGATCAGCATGGCGGTGGTGACACCCCTCCTCCCCTTCCTGCCGCTCGCAGCCAAGCAGATCCTCCTCAACAACTTCCTGTCCGACCTCCCTTCGCTCGCCATCTCGACCGACAATGTCGACGCCCCGCACCTTGCCAAGGCGCAGCGCTGGCGGATCGCCGACGTGCAGCGTTTCATGATCGTCTTCGGTCTGGTGAGCTCGGTCTTCGACCTCCTGACCTTTGCCGTCCTGGTCTGGGTCCTGCAGGCCCCGGAACCGCTGTTCCAGACCGTCTGGTTCGTGATCTCGCTCCTGACCGAACTCGGGGTGGTCCTCATCCTCCGCACCCGGGGGCCGGCCTGGGGAAGCCGCCCCTCCCGCCTCCTCCTCTGGATGACCATCGCCGTCTCCATCTGTGCCCTTCTGGCGCCCTTTTTAGGCCCCCTTTCGGCGCTTTTCGGCTTCGTGCCCTTGAGCCCCTGGGACCTGGCCTTCATCCTGGCCGTGGTCGGCGCCTATCTAGGGGCGACGGAGGCCGCCAAACGCTGGGTTTTCCGGGGAAAATCCTAGCCCCTGCGCTTGCATTTTCGGGGGGCCTGTGTATAACCCGCCGGTCCATAGCCCTGCCGACCCTCCGCCCTTCCTTGGAAGGCCACCCGCAGACGGTGTGAGGGGATCGGCTAGGTCCGTGAAATAACTGGATTTTTCCAGGAATTTCAGCTGATGCGTTGCCGATCCCCGGCAGACCAGCAGCGGGCCAGCAAGAGCCAAAGGGAGTGTCTTAATGCCGTTCTACGAGAACGTCTTTATTGCGCGCCAGGACGTCACTGCCCAGCAGGTCGACGCCTTGGCCGAACTCTTCACGGGTATCGTGACCGCCCAGGGCGGCCAGGTCCTGAAGAAGGAATATTGGGGCCTCAAGGGCCTCAGCTACCGCATCAACAAGAACCGCAAGGGCCACTATGTTCTCCTGAACATAGAGGCCCCGGCCGGCGCCATTTCCGAAGTGGAGCGCAACATGCGCATCCATGAAGACGTGCTGCGCTATCTCACCGTCCGCGTCGACGAACTGGAAGCCGGCCCCAGCGCCATGCTGCAGTCCAAGGGCCGCGACCGTGAAGGCCGTGGCGAGCGCGAAGGCGGCCGTGAAGGCGGCCGCGGCTTCGGTGGCCGTGATCGTGACGACCGGCTGCGTCCGGGCCGCGATGGGGGCCGTGAAGGTGGTTTTGGCGGTCGTGACCGTGGCGAACGCCCGGCCGCGTCTGCCGAAGGTGAAGGAGACCGGGCATGAGCGAATTCGAACGTGGTCCCCGTGAGGGTGGTCGCGGCGGCGAAGGCCGTGGCGAGGGTCGGGGCGAAGGCCGTCCGGCCGGTGGCGCCGGCGGTGGCCGTCGTCCGTTCTTCCGTCGCCGCAAATCGTGCCCCTTCTCGGGCC
>CAZUAL010000275.1:0-5312 GCA_964618305.1 uncultured Dongia sp.
CTGGGCAATGACCATTGTATTCGAGATCGCTTCCGGCAAGTCGGCGAATAGCTGCGCCATCTCGGCGCCGGACTTGAAGCGGTGCTCCCGCGTCACCTTGCGCCGCTTTGTCTCGGCAACATAGGTCCCCTCGGCGATGCAGAGCAGCGCATCGTGCGCGTTGTACATGCCCTCGTCAGAGAAGAAGACCTCGTTGGTCGCCACCAGCGGTAAATTGTGGCGATAGGCAAGATCGACGAGGCTCTCCTCGATCCGCGTTTCTTCCTCGAGCCCGTGGCGCATCAGCTCGACATAGAGGCGCCCCGGAAACAAGGCGGCCAGCCGCAGCAGCGCCGTTTCCGCCGCTGCATCCTGCCCTTCCAGCAACAGTCGGCCGACAAGGCCCTTCGGTCCGCCGGTGAGCGCGATCAGTCCTTCAGCATGTTCGGCGATCGCCTCGAGCGGAATTTGCGGCGCCGTTCCCGGCTCGCTCTTCAGATAGGCGTCGCTCGATAGCTTGGTGAGGTTGGCATAGCCCAGTTCATTCTGCACCAGAAGCACGATCTGGTCGGGCGCCGGAATCTGCATCTGATGCGGATCGCGCTCACGCGCCAACCCCAGCTGGCAGCCGATGATCGGTTGCACGCCGGCATCCTTGGCGTAGCCGGAGAATTCCATGGCGCCGAAGAGGTTGCCGGTATCGGTGACCGCCACCGCCGGCATGGAATTGCGCTTGCAGAGATCGACCAGTTGCTTGTTCTTCACCGCCCCTTCCGAGAGGGAATAGGCCGAGTGAACACGCAGATGGACGAAATCGGCGTAAGCCATGGATTGAGCCGTCTTGAGTCGCGATTGTGGGTCGCGCGGAGTCTAGTCAGCGGGCGGCCCAAGGGCAAAGAAAAAGCCCTCCGAGGACAGGGGCGGAGGGCCTAGTGAGACCGAGATCCATCGTTCGGGGGATGATCTCGGTGGGGCCCGGCAGACTGGCCGGGACGGGAAAACTTACAACGCGTTACCAGCCGCTGTTACTGCCACGGCTGAGAAAAAAGGGCGGCAAGTCCGGCCGGCATCTGCTCGGCGGCAGGCGTGCCGAAGCCATAGCTCATCGGCTGGTCGACTTCGCTCCAGGCAAAGCGGCGAGCCTGGGGATAGCGTTTGGCACCGACATGGGGCGGCACGAGATCAAGCGTCAAGGCCTCGACACCGCCGGTCGTGGTGAGGCGGACGCCAGCCGCGGCCTTCAGCGGCGACAGGGCGAAAATCTGGCGGAGCGGTGTTGCGCCAAGGCGGCGCGCCTCAGCGCGCGCCTCGGCCAGGTTGCGGGCAGCCGGAAGCGGCAGCCATTCGAGAATGCCGTTGGCGACGAAGCGCGCCGCAGCGACCTCGCCCGATTCAATGAGCTGGGAAAGGCCGAGGTGGCGCTCCGCAGCCCGGTTCGTTACGACGCGATAAAGCAGGACGCCGTGATCGACATCGACGGCAAAGGCGACACCACTTGCCACGTCGACAAGCGCCATGCCGAGCCCCAGACGCTGGCGCGCCAGGCGCTCCCAGGCAAGATCGACATCCTGCTCGGGCCATGCGGTTTCCGTGCTGCTATCATGGGCGGCGGCATCGGCCGCCATGCTGTCGGCGCCGTCAAGCCAACGGTCGCGGCGCAGCGCGACAATTTCCTGGAGGTCCGGGGACAGGCTGAGGGCGGGGCTGGCCGCTTTGCTGTCGATCCCGATCAATGTGGATTGCACGGTCATGACGGCACCTCATCAAATCCTGCGATGCCCCAGTCCGAATTGCGGCCCATTGAAGAGCCGCAACCCGGACTGGGCACCCTCTCTGACAAGGATCATGCGCGATTCTGGTTGCCACTCCTTTGCAGGCGCATGACAACTCAGTGAAGCAAGCTTCTATCAGCCGCCGATTTCGCCGCCATCCTGCTTGGTGATCGCGACGACCGACGGGCGCGGCAGGCTATCCGCCCCGAAATCCGGCCAGCGCGTCGTGAGCTTGTCCAGGCTCTCCGAATTCTCGGCCGGGTGCTGGACGGAAACGAAGAGCGTCTTTCCATCCGGCGTGAAGGCCGGTCCGCACATCTCCGCACCCATGGGGCAGGCGAAGAAGAAGCGCGGCAGGGCGCGGCCGTCGCCCAGCGTGTCGGCCCCGTAGAGACCATCGGCGATGCCGAAATCCGTGGCGCCGTCGCTGGCGATCCAGATGCGGCCCTTGGGGTCGAAGGCGATGTTGTCCGGCGCCGCGAACCAGCCGTCGGCACTGGTGCCTGGATTGTATTTGGCACCCTGCTCCGGCTTCGCCGGGTCGCCCGCCAGCAGGAAGACGTCCCACTTGAACTGGTCGGCGGCGTGGTCGGCATCCTTGCCCTCGCCCGGCGGCAGCATTTCAAGAATGTGGCCATAGAGGTTTTCGGCGCGCGGATTGGCGGCGTCGACCTGGTCGGCCTTGCGCTTCTTGTTCTTGGTCATGACGGCATAGACGCGGCCGGTGACCGGATTGGGCTCGATATCCTCCGGACGGTCCATCTTGGTGGCGCCGACGACATCACCGGCAAGGCGCGCCTTGATGAGGACTTCCGCCTGATCGGCAAAGCCGTTCTCGGGCGTCAGGCCGTTTTCGCCATGGATGAGCGGGACCCAGGTCAGCGTGCCGTCGGCATCGAGCTTGGCGACAGACAGCGTCCCCTCGTCGAGCAGCTTCTTGTTGGCGGCACGGTCAGATGGGTTGAAGGTGCCCTTGCTCACGAAACGGAACATGTATTCGAAATAATCGTCATCGCCGGTGTAGACGACGACACGGCCATCCTTGTTGAGGATCGTCGCCGCCGCCTCGTGGCCCATGCGGCCCAGAGCCGTGCGCTTGACCGGCGCTTCGGTCGGCTCATAGGGGTCGATCTCCACCACCCAGTCGAAGCGGTTGGGTTCGTTGGGTTCCTTTTCGAGGTTGAAACGGTCCTCAATGCGGGCAAAGCCATAGAAATCGGCGCCGTCATAGGCATAGCGCTCGAGGAGCTTCGGGTCGCCGCCCTTCGCCGGGTCGCCGCCGAACGTATCGGAAAGTCCCTCTTCGCAGGAGAGGATCGTGCCCCAGGGCGTCACGCCGCCCGAGCAATTGTAGCCAGTGCCGAAGACCTTGGTGCCGGTCGGTTCAGCGGACGTCTGCAAGAGCTTGTGGCCGGAGGCCGGGCCCGAAATCGCGATTTCGGTCGTGCCCGTGATGCGGCGGTTGAACTTGCTGTCCTTCACCACCAGCCACTTGCCGCCTTCCTTCTTGATCTCGACGATGGAATGGCCCCAGGCCTGCTGGATCGTCTTGATCTGCTCCGGATTCATCTTCTTCGCCGCATCATCCTCGGTGAGGCCGGGGAACATGATGTGCGGGTCCGGATATTCGTTGTTCACGCAAAGCAGCCCGTGATCGCTGTTGCCGGAACCGACGGGCAGCGGCATGAAGCCGATGAAGTCGCAATTGTAGCCGAACTGCCTGGCCTGCGAATCAGCCGACTGGTTTGCCGCGTCGAGATCAGCCCCGCCGAGGATCGCTTCGCCCCAGCGCACCAGAATGTCGGCGTTATAACCTTCGGCAACGTGATGTGTCTCGTCATAGACCTTCTTCAATTCGGGGAAGGTCAGCGTCGACGAACTGGCGGCAGCCTGTGCCACCGGCATGCGCAGCGAGAGTGCCGACGCGGCCGCAGCGCCTGCGGCGCCAAGCAGCATCGTCCGGCGCGAGAATCGGGCAGAAACCAATTGGGCGTAAGTGGGTGTCGATGTGTTGCGCGGGCTGTCCGCCATCGTTGCCTCCTGTCAAGGTATGGGGTGAGCCCTACCCTCTATCGCGCAGAGATGACGACCACCCCGCTCGGATTATGAAGGATCAGTGACAGACCGCGGCGGGCAGCGTCAGACAGAGACCAGTTCCCCGTCGCGCAAGGTCACGACCCGGTCCATGCGCTGGGCGATTTCTATATTGTGCGTGGCGATGAGGGCGGCGACGCCGAAATCATGCACCAGCCGGCCCAGCATCGCGAAAACCTCTTCCGACGTATGGTGATCGAGATTTCCGGTCGGTTCGTCGGCGAGCAGGATTTTCGGTTCGTTGGCGAGCGCACGGGCAATCGCCACGCGCTGCTGCTCGCCACCCGAGAGCTTCCCCGGCCGATGATCAAGGCGCTTGGCCAAGCCGACGCGGGTCAGCAGATCCGTCGCACGCGGCGTCGCCTCTTTGCGCGACTTCCCGGCGATCATCTGTGGAATGATGACATTCTCCAGTGCCGAGAATTCGGGCAGCAGATGATGGTACTGATAGACGAAGCCCATTGTTTCGCGGCGCATGGCGGTGCGGGCATCGTCACTGAGGCCCGTCATCGCTTTGCCATTGATGAGGATCTCGCCGGCCACGGCCTTTTCCAGCATGCCGGTGATATGGAGCAGCGTCGACTTGCCGGACCCGGACGGGCCGATGAGCGCCACCATCTCCCCGCGCCGCAGGACTAGGTCCGCATTGCGGATGACCTCGAGGCGACCTTCAGCTTGCGCAAAGCTCTGCCGGATGCCCTTGAGCTCCAGCACCACGTCGCCGTTATTGGCATGCCCCTTGCCCATGGCGCCATTATTCATAGCGGAGGGCCTCCACCGGATCGAGGCGCGCCGCGCGCCAAGCTGGGTAGATCGAGGCCAGAAGCGTCAGAACGAGCGACATGGCCGAGATCAGCGCCACTTCAAGCGGATCGACGATCGCCGGAAGTTTCGAGAGGAAATAGATTGTCTCGTTGAAGAGATCCGTGCCGGTGATGCTCTCCAGCCCGCGCCGGATGGTTTCGATATTGGCCGCGAAAGCGACACCGAGCAGGCAGCCAAAGACGGTTCCGACGATGCCGATACTGGCACCGGAGAGCAGGAAGATGCGCAGGACCATGCCTTGCGTCGCCCCCATGGTACGCATGATGGCGATGTTCCGCGCCTTGTCCTTCACCATCATGATCTGGCCGCTGATGATGTTGAAGGCGGCGACAACGATGATCAGCGTCAGGATCAGGAACATCACATTGCGCTCGACTTCGACCGCCGTGAAGAAGTCGCGGTTCGCTTCCTGCCAGTCGCCGATATGGTAGCCCTCACCGATCGAGGCAATAATTTCGGCCTTGGCCGTCGGCAGATTGTTGATGTTCTTGGCCATGACCTCGATGTTGGTCGCTCCGTCCTTCACCTTGAAGTAGATCTGACCCATCTTCAGATTGGCGAAGGCAATGGTGTTGTCGTACTGGTACATGCCGACATTGAAGATGCCGACCACGGTAAAGGTCTTCATACGCGGGATAGCGC
>CAZUAL010000276.1:0-5302 GCA_964618305.1 uncultured Dongia sp.
CGCCAAGCTCGACCATGTGACGCTGAAGGACACCAACCTCTTCGGCGTCGATCTCACCTCCGCTCTTGAGGGCTATGTCGATACCTCGCACGCGCTGCAGGTCGACGATTCGCCCGGCGCGCTGGAGCGGCTCAAGGCCCTCATCGTGCTCCATGGCGAATGGGTGGCGACCGGCGGTGCCAAGGGCCAGCGCGCCAATTTCAGCGGCGCCGATCTTTCCGGCCTCGATCTGGCCGGGAGCAAGCTCACCGGCGCCAACTTCACCAACGCCAAGCTGCGCGGCACCAACTTGAAGGGCGCCAACGCGAACCTTGCGAACTTCACCAGCACCGATCTGACGCGCGCCGATTTCACCGGCGCGGAACTGCGCGGCGCCAAGTTCAACGAGAGCATCCTCGAAGGCGCCTTCTTCCGCGAGGCCGACCTCTCGCCCGAGACGATCAAGATCAAGGGCCACGAGGATACGGTCTATCACACCGTCATCGCCGATTGCCGCTTCGGCAAAACCGACTTCACCAATGCCAAGGCCGACGGCATCAAGGTGGAGAATTTCAAGCTCTCCGGCATCATCGCCGACATGGATTTCATGGACCGCATCCAGGAAGCGATCGACGCTTCCAAGGGCCTCCCGCCCAAAAACGGCGCGCCGAAAAACGGCGAGACCAAGGATTCAGCCGTAAAAGACGCGGCCGCCAAGGGGAAATAAGCCCCCTCTCCCACCAATGTCATCGTAAGACCCTGATGCGCCCGGGGTGGAAAGCCAGCGCGCGGTCGGTCTATGGTCGGCGCCAGAGCGGCCTGCCGCGCATCAAGAAGGAATAGCCCACATGGAATATCGTTCGCTCGGCCGCTCCGGCCTCAAGGTCCCTGTTCTCTCCTTCGGCACCGCCACGTTCGGCGGCGGCGACGAATTCTTCGACAAATGGGGTGCCGTCGATCAGCAGGCGGCGAACCGCCAGGTCGATATGTGCCTCGATCACGGCCTCACCTTCTTCGACACGGCGGATGTCTATTCCTCGGGCCGCGCGGAAACGATTTTGGGCGCCGCCTTGAAGGGCAAGCGCGACCAGGCGCTCATCTCCACCAAGGCGACGTTCGCGATGGGCGATGGGCCGAACGATCGCGGCTCCTCGCGCCATCACCTCGTCCGCGCGGCGGAGGCGAGCCTCAAGCGCCTCGGCACCGATTATATCGACGTCTATTTCATGCACGGCTTCGATGCGACGACGCCGGTCGAGGAAACGCTCTCGGCGCTCGACACTCTCGTGACCAGCGGCAAGGTGCGTTACATCGGCTGCTCGAATTTCAGCGGCTGGCATGTGATGAAGTCGCTGAGCCTTTCCGAGAAAAACGGCCTCGCCCGCTATGTCGTCTATCAGGGCTATTACTCGCTGATCGGCCGCGATTACGAGGAGGAGATCATGCCGCTCTGCCTCGACCAGGGCTTGGGCACGATGGTGTGGAGCCCGCTTGGCTGGGGCCGCCTCACCGGCAAGATCCGGCGCGGCGCGCAGGACCAGTCCGGCCGCATCGCCAAGGGTGGCGCCGTGGGCGGCCCGCCGGTCGCCGATGAATTCCTCTTCTCCATCGTCGATGTGCTGGATGCGGTCGCCAAGGAAACGGGCAAGAGTGTCGCCCAAGTGGCGCTCAACTGGCTGCTCAGCCGCCCGACCGTCTGCAACCTAATCCTCGGCGCCCGCACCGAGGAACAGCTCAAACAGAATCTCGGCGCCGTCGGCTGGAAACTCTCAACGGACCAAATCAAACGCCTCGACACGGCGAGCGAGAAAATCCCCGTCTACCCCTACTGGCACCAACGCGACTTCCCGGAACTGATGCCGAGGGTGGTGGGGTGAATAGATTGCTACAAGATTGGAACAGGTAAAGGAGTATCTGAAAGCAAGGCGATGCCGAGTGCGCGGCGGTATTGGCGAGCATCAAGTGTCCTTTTGTGTCGATTAAACCAGCTTGCGAAGTCCTTCAGTACCTTGTCGATCTGCGTATCCAACTGCGCAAATATCAATCGGTCATTCACCTTGCTGTATGCGTGACCCCAACCCCTAATCTTACGGTCCAGTAGATCTAAAAATTGAATGTAACGTCGCTCGGCGCGACGCCCAGTATCTCGTGAAGTCGCAATGCCACGCTTCGCATCCGACACTAAGCGATTCATCTCCTCAATTAGCTTCACACAGGCATCGCGCGTTGGCCTGAAAGCGCTGCCTGCGATCGAATAGCCGAGGAACTCAAAGCCACTACTGATCTCACCTCGCGATGCTTTCCCATTTCTTGTCCTCGGGTCGTGACACTGTAGACCGGCCACACTCAGAAGAGAGACGGCACTCTGCCATGCTGCATCAACCTTCTTCTTGTTAGATCCAAGTATCACGAAGTCATCAAGGTATCGCACAGTAACTATTCCGCGCGCATTCATCTCAGTATCAAACTGACTCAGCACGATATTGCCGCACAACGCTGAGAGAGCAGAGCCTTGGGGTACGCCAATGTCACCGAGTGGAAACAAACCGATTGAGGCACGAACCTCTTCTTCATTCTCAAGTTCGGTACTCAGTGCATTCATAAACAAATCTACAAACAACTTATCTTTGATACTCATTTCGAGGAAAGCCCTGACGAGAGGCTTGGGGATGTTTTGAAAGAAACCAACTAGATCTGATCTCACAAACCACTTCGCACCAGATGCTATCGCACCTGCAATTAGCTCAATACCCTCCGGAACACCCTTTCGAGGCAATCCCCCCACACTCGTGGGGGTCGCTAGCATCTTTGGAATCTCCCCCAGCCTACGCGTCACCTGGGGGTCCTGAGTCTGGCAAACATCTAGTATTGAGCGTTGCACAATTCGACTTAGGACCGGTGCAACAACGATCGGCCTTGGCGGCTTAGGTTTAGCACCAGCAGGCACCTTCTTCCTCTTAAGTACTGCCTTCTGAGGTTCAAAGACAAAGGTTCCCGATCTGAGCCTTCTCTGCAGTCGTGCAATTTCCAAATCGGGATTGGCGGCGAAGCTGGCGGCTGACTTCCGCACTGTTTCGTCGGAAGAACTCTCGACACGCGGCTTTACATTCAGCCACGCCCTCATCAACTGAGACTTGGAAGTTGCCGCCATGAACAGCGGGCTTTCGGTCTTCCGGGTTAGGATCATCAATCGCCGCGCACTTCCCGACCCACAACGTCTCGGCGTCTCTCGGAGCACGACGCACAATCACTTTCGCGCGCCGCAACGATCCCCGACACGGCGGCTAGGCCGTCGCGCCGTCCACCCGACCAACCTCCGGCATCCAAAGACCCGCAGTTGGACAAGGCGAGGAGACCTTTAAGGTATAGTAATCGGAAGCGGCACTCGCAAGACCCGAACGGGGGAATTAACCTTTTTAGCTGCGATTTTTTGGCTCCGGATCGAGGAGTTTCAATTACCACCCCATTGACTGCTGCAATCTTCCTTTGCCCCTTCTTCGTCCTCAGCGATGTCGACAGGCCGCAAGATCGAGGTTCCGGCAGTAATGAGCATCACACGGCGAGGCGCGTGCGATTATTCGCCACCATGACGGTTTTGGCGCCACCCCAATCCCATTGAACCGCCCCCTCATCAGCCTATAATGTGCACTGCACAAACCAGATCATTGGATCGGAATAATCGATGACAAGCAGGCTAGCAATGGCGGCCTTCGTCCTGGCGGCCACGTTCGGCGTGGGCGCGGCGGTGGCGCAGGATTATTCGGTCATCGATCCGGCGAAGAACCCGGCCAAGGCGCGCTTCATGGAAATGGCGCAGGAGAAGTTCAACAAGGACCCGGACGCGATGTTCAAGACCTCGCGCGTCAATCCGGCCGACCGTCAGGGCGTGTTCGAATGCGGCATGAAGGCGGTGCTGGCCGACATTCCTGAAGGCGAGGTTGCCCGCCTCATCGAGATGATGGAAGGCCGCGCGCCCACCGATCCGGCGCTCGCCAAATGGTTCCAGCTCTCCGCGGCCGAGAACCCCGCCCGCCACGCGCAGGTGAGCGACCGCGCCAAGGCGATCTGCCCGCAGTTCGCGAACTTGATGAAGTAAGGCGGCGCGGCTTGCTCAACCGCCGCGTTTTGCCAGCCACTCCCTCAAGCTCCCCTCGCCGTAATCGATGTCGGCGATACGCCAGGTGAAGATTTCAGGGACGTATTCGCCCTGCAAGGTCAGTTCGCGCTCGTAGCCGTTGATGCTCAAGGTGACGAGAACGAGATTCCCAGTGGCGAGTTTCTTGGTGACCAAGCCCTGCCACCAGGGTGCCTCGCGGAAGGCGATGAGCTTGATCTCGCGATTGGGCAGTGCGCCCCAGCCGAAGATGAAATCGAGGATCGGGCCCTCCGGCGTGTCGGCGGGCAGCGGTTTCGTCAGTGCCGTATCGAAGCGGGCACGCATCGCGTCGGTCAGGTAGTCGCGTAAAGGGAAGCTCAGCAGCGGGTCGGCGCCTTGCTGATTGTCCGTGCCGGCGCGCCCCTCGCGCACGAGCCTTGCCGCGAGCTGCGCGCGGTAGAAGCGTTCGACCCAGTCGACAAACGGAGCCGGCAAAAATTCAGCCTGGGTGGATTGAGCGTGCGCGCGGGGTAAGGCGCCGAAGAGCGGAAGCGTCATGGTGGCGGTGATCGCAATCAGGAATTGGCGGCGGGTCATCGGCGGGTAGGTCGCGCCGGGGGCCGGTCCGGTTCGGTAAGGTTCGGGGCGGCGCCAGACATCCCGGCCCGTCGGCGCCCTATGTTCGCTGATTGTTCTTGACAAGGCTCTAGGAATTTGATACTATCATTTTTGCGCGCGCATCACCCACGAACACCTGATTTTCCCCGGCACGCAGCCGGAATTGCTCGGTTGTCATCGGCACAAGCTCCACTTCGACGCGGGAGCGCAGGCCGAACCCATAGCTCCCGTGTTGCATCGGAGCAGCCTCGGCTGGCGGCCTGAAGCCCAGCCTCCCGGATCGGATGGATGAGCGATCCCCCTTTGGCCACAGGGATACCCCGGCCACCCCAGGGCCGCAGCGGATATGCGGCCCCCGCCGGACCCGACGCGGTGACCGGGTTCCCCTTCGGCCCGGCAGGAAGCCGGCGCCCGTCGCGGCCGAAACGAACGGCCGGCCTGAACTGCCCGAGCAATTCCTGGTGCGTGCCGGTTTTCGATCGTTTGAAGGAGAGAGTGAGAGAGCGACGGAAGAATGATTGAGCGAGGATGGAGAGATCAATCGCCGATGGCCCCCCTCCCGACCTCCCCCCTGAAGGTGGGAGGAGTTTAGAGCGAGCTTGTTCGACC
>CAZUAL010000277.1:0-5273 GCA_964618305.1 uncultured Dongia sp.
CCAGGGAGAATATGTCTTCGATCGCGGCTGGGCCGATGCCTATGAGCGCGCCGGCGGACGCTACTATCCGAAACTGCAGGTCTCCGTGCCGTTCACGCCGGCGACCGGCCCTCGCCTGCTGATCCGCGATGGCGTCGACCGCGCGCGCATTGCCGAAGTCCTCGCCGCTGGGCTCAAGGCGCTCTGCAACGCGACCGAGGCATCGTCGGTGCATGCCACTTTCATGCGGGAAACGGAGGCAAAGAGCCTCGCCGAGCACGGCTTCCTGATCCGCAACGACCAGCAGTTCCACTGGCGCAATCAGGGTTACAGGACCTTCGACGATTTCCTGGCCACGCTGAATTCCCGCCACCGCAAGGCGATCAAGCGTGAGCGGCGAGAGGCATTGGCGGCCGGGATCACCATCCACTGGCTGACCGGCGATGACATCGACGAAGCAGCCTGGGACGCGTTCTTCGCGTTCTACATGGAGACCGGTTCGCGCAAATGGGGCCGACCGTACCTGACGCGCGCCTTCTTCTCGCAGATTGGCGAGACCATGAGCAAGGATGTGCTGCTCGTCATGGCCAAACGCGACGGCCGCTGGATTGCGGGCGCCATCAATTTCATCGGCTCCGACACGCTGTTCGGCCGCAACTGGGGCGCCGTCGAGCATCACCCCTTCCTGCATTTCGAGGTCTGCTACTATCAGGCGATCGACTTCGCGATCCAGCGTGGGCTTGCCACGGTCGAAGCCGGCGCCCAGGGCGAGCACAAGCTGGCGCGAGGCTATCTGCCGGAGACAACGTGGTCGGCGCATTACATTGCCGATCCCGGCTTCCGCCGGGCGATTGCCGATTACCTCAAGCGCGAGCGCGACTATGTCGCGGAGGTCGGCCGCGAATTGGCCGCCGCCGGTCCTTTCCGCAAAAGCGCTGATGACGTCCCTTGAGAGTTTCGGCTAAGAAGCCCCGGTCAACGCCTGTTTTCGAGGAGCCGCCGCCATGCCCGCCTACGACCCGCAAAACCCCTTCGCAAAGATCCTGCGCGGCGAATTTCCCTGCTACAAGGTCTATGAGAATGACCATGTACTGGCGTTTCTCGACATCATGCCCCGCGCGCCCGGCCACACGCTGGTGATTCCGAAGGCGCCCGCCCGCAACATCCTCGACATCACCGCCGACGACTACGCCCATGTCGCCCGCGCCGCCCACAAGATCGCGTCGGCAGCGATGAAGGCCTACCAGGCCGACGGCATCACCGTGCAGCAGTTTTCCGAGCCTGCCGGCGGGCAGGTCGTCTTCCATCTGCACATGCACGTGATGCCGCGCCACAACGGCGTGTCTCTGTTGCCCCCGGCAAGCCGGAAAGAGGATGCAAAGGTGCTGGAGGACAACGCGACCAAACTGATCGCGGCGTTGGGGTAGCCGCTATTCCGCCTGCACTTCCCCTGCCCGCTGCGCCGCCAGCGGCGAGAACTCGCAGCGATCGGGCTTGACGTCGATCAGCGGCGTGCCGTCCAGGCAATCGAGCCCGCGCACGAGGATGGAATTGCCTTCGACGCCCACGAATTTCACGACCGAGGTACCGATCGGATTGGGCCGCACGGGCGAACGCAACGAGAAAGTGCCCCGGGTCTTGCCGTTCTTCTTCGGACTCTGCAGCACGAGATCGCGGCGCGACTGGTGCAGCCAGTAGATCACCTCGAGATTCTCGTAGAATTCGACGCCCTTGATAGCTGGTACGAACGGCTCGAAGATCTCCAGCCGGCAGATCGGACCGTCATGCCGCCCCTGCCGCGGAGTCTCCAGCCTCGAAGTCCAGGGCGTGCGGATGCGGCCGATGAAGACCAGTGCGGCATCTTTGGGCGGCGGCAGGTCGATGGCGACTTCGCCTTCGCGCAGTTCGGTCTCTGCAGTCATGCGTCAGTCCAGGGATATGTTGAGCGACTTGATCACGCCGCTCCAGCGCGCGCGATCTTCGTCGATGAACTTGTTGATGTCAGCCTGATTGCGCGGACGCAAGGGCGGAAAGCCGATCTTTTCGAGCGAGGCCCTGAAGGCTTCGTCGGTCAGGGCACGATTCAGGCTCGCGGCAATCGTCTGCGCGACCTCCTCGGGCAGCTTGGCTGGTGCCGCAACACCGTACCAGACGCTGACCGCGTAGTCGGGGTAGCCACTTTCCGCGATGGTCGGCACATCGGGGAGATCGGCAATCCGTTGCGACGAACTTACGCCGAGCGGGCGCAGCATGCCTGATTTGACGGGAGGCAGCGCGGTGCCGAGGCTGTCGAACATCAACTGGATATTGCCTGACAACAGATCCGTCAGCGCCGGACCCGCCCCTTTATAGGGCACATGTACGATATCGATTCCGGCCATCTGCCGGAACATCTCGCCGGCGAGATGCGTGGTGCCGCCGGTGCCGGCTGAACCGAAGTTCAGCTTGCCGGGATTCTGCTTGGCGTAGGCCACGAACTCAGCGACGGTCTTCGCGGGCACCGAGGGATGCACTTCCATCACTACCGGCAAGTCTGTGATCAGCGCCAGCATCCGGAAGTCCTTCACCGGATCGTAGGGCAGCTTCTTGTAGAGCATCGGGTTCAACACGAAGATCGAGGCCGCCGTCACGAACAGCGTGTAGCCGTCGGGCTCTGCGCGCGCGACGACTTCCGCGGCGATCGCGCCCTGGGCGCCGGCCTTGTTTTCCACCACGACCGGCTGCTTGAGATCGCGGCCGAGATATTCGCCGATCATGCGCGCAAGCACATCGGTGGGGCCGCCGGCAGCATAGGGCACGACCAGCTTGATGGAGCGTGTCGGATATTCAGCGGCCTCTGCCTGCGGCGCGATCGCCAGCGCCGTCACGAGGCCGAACAAGGCTGCTCGCCATCCCATTTGCCGTTTCCTCTTGTTCTTTCGCCGCCGACACTACCGGATTGCACGGCCGCCGCAATCAGCCGAACCACCATTTGCCGGCGACCATCACGATTTCGCCGAAGGCGACGCCGGCAAAGATCGAGCGTCTTGTGACGAGAAAGGCGGCAAATCCCGCGACCACGGCGCCATAGCGAAGCGCATCCGGCACGCTGGCGAGCGCGCCGGGCGGCTGCACCAGGATCTGCGCGATCACGCCGGCGAGGATGGCGGTGGCAATCGCCCTGACCCACACCAGCACTTCGGAGCTCTCGTCGACCCCGCCGCCGAACCAGAGCCCGACCATGCGCCAGACCTCGTTGGGCAGAAAACCTGCGAGGAAGAGGACGAGCAGCGCCTGCCAGTCGCCGACGAATCCGCTCATGCCCGCTCCCGCCACCAATGCACGCCATAGGCGATGCTGCCGGCGACGACGCCGGAGATCAGAACGTCAACACCGGTATCGAGCCGGGCGACCAGCGGATACAGCGCAATGCCGAGCACCAGTGCCAGGACGTCCGATATCTGCCTGCAGTTGCGAGCGGTCGAGAGCAGGAAGGCCAGCGGCGTCAACAGCAGGATTGCGGCCGCAAAGAGCGGCGGCAGCTTGGCCGCCATCTCATAGCCGAGCGCCGTCGCAATCAGGCATACGATGAGAAGGCCACAGCCGAGCCCGTTGGTAAAAACGATCCGGCGCTCGCGCGGCACCAGCGGCAGCAGGCGAAAGCATTCGACCCACAAGGTGATGGCGATGAAATGCGTCGACAAAACGAGTTGGCGCCGTTTCGTCTGCGGGGTGCGCAGCATCGGCAGCACCGACACCACCATCGGAAACAGGCGGATTGCGCTCAAGGTCACCGCAATCGCCGCCTGCACGGCGGTCGCGCCCGAACCGAGCGTCGAAATCAGGATGATCTGCGCCGGCCCCGCCCACACCAGCAACGTACTCGCCAGCACCCAGAGCAGGCTGAATTGGCTATCATGGGCCAGCGCACCGATGCCGAGATAGGTCGCAAACAGCACCAGGGCCAGCACCGTCGAGGTGACCGCGCTCATCCCCCAGGCAAACGCCCGGAAGGTGCTGTTCCAGCGAGGCGAGTCGGAAGGCGGCAACCGCATGAGACGCTTAACGCCGATGGACGAAGCGGCGTCAAGCGAAGGCCCGCTCAGGGCAGTCATGCAACCTCCCAGGCCGGGCGCTTCTCGGTGCAAGGTGCGGTCCGATAGGCGAGCATCGAAAAGGCTCGATGCTCGCCTGGGACATGCCCGCGGCTCGTCCGCGGCCACAGGGCTGGCTTGCGGCTCTCTCCATACCGAATTCGGCGGCCAAAGAGTTTACGTTAACGCCACAAATCGCGCAGCTCCCGTCGCGCCCGCAACTCCAACTGGCGTAGTGTCACATTTCGATTATGGGAGACGTGAACATGCGGGATCGACGCCAGGGCGAGCGCGAGAAGGTCCTTCTCCGCGGCATCGCCGACGCGAGCGAACGCGGCACCGGCGTGGATGCCGACGAGACCGCCATGCCGCCGGCGAGGATCAACCCGGTCATTCCGCGCAAGGGCCGCTCCTTCCTCGCCGACCTCGTCTGGCGCCACGCTGGCCGCATCGGCCTTGCTTTCCGCGCCATGGTCACCGACCCGCACGCCAACGACCTCGATGAACGGCTGCGCCGCAGCCAGATCAAGCAGCGCCAGCTCAAGCGCCGCATCGAGGAGTTGCTCGGCGAAGGCTGAGCCCGGCACCCGCCGCATTCCCATCGATCGCGCGCATTCGGCTCCGTCGCGCTTTGGGCCGAGGCCCACGTCGCGCAGGCAACATCCCCTGCAACATCCCGCTGGCAACACGTCAGCGATGCTGTAAGCTCGCCATCGGCCGGCCGGCATCGCGTTCGGCTACCGCGCTGCAAAAAAGAAAAATCATCCCGGAGGAATTCCCATGCCCGCTCCCGCACGCCGCCTCCCGCTTAGCCGTCGAACATTATTGCGGGCAGGCGCAGGCATGGCCGGCATTCTCGCCACCGGACGCGCCCCGGCCTTTGCCCAAACCCAGCCGAAGAAGCTGGTGTTCGCCCACATCAACGCCATCCCGGAATCCGCGGCCGTCGCCTTCGACTGGATGGCCAAGGAAGTCAACGCGCGCTCGAACGGCGCGCTCGACATGCAGTTTTTCGGCAAGACGCTGATCCCGCAGGAACTGGAGATCATGAATGCCGTCAAGTCCGGCAGCATCGCCATGGGCAGCCCGGCCGGCGCAGCCGCCACGGTGTTCCCCGAGATGGGCGCCCTGCTCGTCCCCTACCTCGTGAAGGACTACACCTCCGCCTACGCCATGCTGAACGGCCGGATCGGCGACAAGATCAGCAAGGAGATCGAGGAA
>CAZUAL010000278.1:0-5266 GCA_964618305.1 uncultured Dongia sp.
AGCGCATGCTCTCCTTGCCGGCGCGATAGGCCGCAGGATCGCTGTAGAGATAGATCGCACCCTTGGCGGTGCGGTCCCATTCGAGCCCTTCCTCACGCCCCACGCGCAGCGTCTCCGCCTGGCTGTAGACGCAGAGCTTCATCTTCACCTTGGTCGCGTGCCGGTTCCGCGCCAGGGTGCAGTTCCGCAGGAACTGCAGACTCCACAGCCACATCCTGGGATCGAGGCGCAGGCGATAGCGCAAAGATGTGTCATTCCGCCACAGCGACTTGAGCAGGATGAGCGGCGCTTTGGGGCTTGCCCAGGAACTCGCATGGCCCGGCGTCACGAGACCGGCATTGGCGAAGCTGGTTTCGCGCGCGGGTTCCGGCCGGCGCTCGATCACCGTGACTTCGTGACCTTCCTTGGCCAAATAATAGGCAGCGGTGACACCCAGCAGCCCGGCACCCAGCACGACAATCCGCAATTCAAACCCACCCTGTCCCTGGAATAGTCTGTCCGTCTATTTTTCTTATGGCCGCAACATTGCCACAAAGCGGCGCTAGAGCATAAGGTCTGGCGGCAGGAATAAAAGATGGAACTATCGGCATGATCTATCGTTTTACGGCATCCCTCCTCACCGTGCTGGTCATGGCGGCGGGTGCTGCCTCGGCACAGAGCAGCAGCACGAGTGGCCCGGCCCTGACGGTCGAGGAACTGAAGACCTGCCTGTGCCAGGAGCCGCAACTCGAGGCGATGCGCAAGGAAGTGGCGACGCGCCGCGCCATGCTAGATGAACGCCAGGCGCAGCTCGGCATGCTGGAATCGCAGATCATCGAGCGCCGCAAGACGCTCGACCCCAATGACGTGATCGGCCAGGAGCTCTTGAAGAACAGCATGGCGCAGGCTGCCGCCTTGCGCGATCTCATCCAGTCCGACACCCGGCCGGCGCTCAACCAGTCGGTGGCGGAATACAATAACCTTGCCGCGAGCTACACCGAGATCTGTGTCAACCGGCCGCGCTACGCCTACGACGTCGACCAGGCAAAGCAGAACCTCGTCTGCCCGCTGCCCTGACCAAAAGCGTCAACGGCGGGCGAGGCCCAGAACGCCCTTGAAGAAGGCGGTGAAAGCGAGCTGCAACCCGACGCAGAGCGAGGTCGAGGCCGGCACCAGCAGACGCATCATGCTGCCCGTGTCGAGATTGCCGAAGCCTGCCGCCTTCCAGGTCAGCACGGCGATGGCGATGCCGATAAGGCCGGCGACGGTGAGCAGGCCGCCGATGATGAGCAGGAATTCGAGCGACAGCCGGTCGGCCAGGGACCGGAAGCGGGCGCTCGGTGGCAACAGCCGGTTGGCGATGCAGAATTGCTTAGCCAGAACCGCCAGGCCCACCGCCTGCGTGCCGACGATGACGGCGATCCCGGAGAGCAGCAGCGTATTGATGTCGAACGTGATGTTGGCGATACGCACCGGCCCCAGGGTCAGCGCCACCAGCATGAACAATCCACCGAAGCCCAGCAGCAGGCCCGGATAGAAGAAGAGCCATTCCGGGCTCAGCATCAGCAGGAATCGCAAATGCCGCCAGCCGTCGCGCCAGCTGCGCAGATGCGGCGGCCGCGAGCGCCCGTCGGGCGACAAGGTCGTCGGCACTTCCGTGATCTTGAGGCCGTTGAGCGTCGCCTTGACGATCATCTCGCTCGCGAACTCCATGCCCGTGGTGCGCAGATCAAGCGCCCGCATGGCATCGCGCGAAAAACCGCGCAGGCCGCAATGGAAATCGCCCAAAGGACTCTTGAAGAGGATCTTGCCGATACCGGTCAGAACCGGGTTGCCGAGATAGCGGTGCAAGGGCGGCATCGCACCCGGCTTGATCCCGCCCTTGAAGCGGTTGCCCATGACCAGATCGAAGCCTGCCCGCAGACGTTCGACGAACGGCATCAAATTGGAGAAATCGTAGGAATCGTCGGAATCGCCCATGATGACGAAGCGACCTTCCGCCGCTTCGATGCCGCCGATGAGGGCCGCGCCATAGCCCTTAACCGGAATGTCGGCAACGCGGGCGCCTTCGTTCCGCGCAATCTCCTGCGAGCCGTCGGTGCTGCCATTGTCGGCGATGAGGATCTCGCCGGAAACGCCGTTATCGGCCAGGAATTTCCGCGCCTTCCGGATGCAGACGGCCAATGTCTCCGCCTCGTTGAGGCACGGCATCAGGATGGTGAGTTCGCAGCTCATGCCGAACGCCTCTTGGCGGGAAGGGAAAGGGCCTCTCTTGCCTGCAATCCGACCACCTTCAAACATGCGTTCAGCGTTTCCGCCTCCAGACGCTGCATGCCGGGGGTGAGCAAGCCATAGACCATGAAGGTCGCCGGCTGCAGGATGAGGCCCAGAAGCTGCGCGGTAACGAGATCCGTATCCTTGATGTCGATTTCGCCGCTCTTCGCGGCATCACCCACCAGCCGGTGCAGAACCTGAACCGGGGATTGTGCCTTCGATTTAAGCTTCGGCAATTCCTGGTGCTGGGTCAGCAGCAGGAAACGGAAGAGCAGCGGCTCCTCGTCGAAGAAGCGGCAGAAGCGATGGATCATCGCGCCAAGGCGGCTGGCGAAATCTCCTTTCGCCTTGGCAAGGTCGGTCAGTTCCTTGGCAAGCCCGGCGTAATTCTCGGAAAACAGCTTCCAGGCCAGATCTTCCTTGGAGGCGTAGTGCCGATAGAGGCCGCCTTCGGCAATTTCGGCAAGGTTCGCGATGTCACGCACCGACGTGCCGATGATTCCCTTGGTCACGAAGAGTTCGAGAGCGGCGTCCTTGATGCGGTTACGCGTGGCCAGTCCGCGCGGCATGCCATCCTCTGCTGGCGGTCGTGAACGATTGTTCACAGGATGCCTGATCGGCGCCAGCTTGCCAAGCGTCAGCAAGCCTCACCTTCATTTTGCGATGCAATGAAATTGAGGCGGTTTTGCCGCAGCTTTTATCCTTGCAAGTGGCGCCCAGCAGGCAAAGACTTTCAATTACCGGCCCGCCTTAGAAGACCGGACCTCTCTTCCGCGATTCACCCGCACATAGGAGGTCATGATGGCGACAAGCTCGCAAAATGCTGGAACCTTGAACGGCAGAGAACCGATGGCGCCCCGCTGCGCCGCAATCGTTGGTCCTTACTTAAGCGGCAAGACCGCTCTTCTCGAAAGTCTCCTCTTCGTCACCGGCGCCATTTCGCGCAAAGGTACCGCCAAGGAAGGCAATACAATTTCCGACAGTTCCGCCGAGGCACGCGCCCGGAAAATGTCGGTCGAAGTGACGGCCGCGACAACGGATTTCCTGGGCGAACGCTGGTGCTTCCTCGATTGTCCGGGCTCCGTTGAACTCGCGCAGGAGACGCGCAGCGCGCTGATGGCGGCGGATGTCGCCATCGTGGTCGCCGAGCCGCTCATCGACAAGGCGCTGATGCTGGCGCCCACCTTGAAATTCCTCGACGACCACCAGATCCCGCACATGCTGTTCATCAACAAGATGGATGTGGGGACGCATCGCGTGCGCGAATTGCTGGAGGCGCTGCAGGCCGTTTCCAGCCGTCCGCTCGTCCTGCGCCAGGTGCCGATACGCGGTGCCGGCGCCGACGGCGATGAAGTGACCGGCTATGTCGATCTGGTGAGTGAGCGGGCCTATAAATACCACCAAGGCCAGGCGTCGGATCTCATCCAGATGCCGCAGGAAATCCTGCCGCGCGAACAGGAAGCACGCACGCGCATGCTGGAATCGCTCGCTGATTTCGATGACCATCTGATGGAAGAAATCCTGAGCGACGTGGTACCGCCCAAGCACGAAATCTATCAGCAGTTCGCCAAGGATCTCGCCGCCGATCTCATCGTGCCGGTGCTGCTCGGCGAAGCGGAGCGTGACGGTGGCGTGCGGCGCCTATTGAAGGCGCTGCGGCACGAAGTGCCGGGACCGGAGGCAACCGCGCATCGGCTCGGCATATCGAGCTTCGATGCCTCCACCCTTGTCTTCAAGACCTACCATCAGCCGCATTCCGGCAAGCTTTCCCTGGCCCGTGTCTTCGGCGGCAAGATCAATGAAGGTGCCGTCCTCAACGGCATCCGTGTTGCCGGTGTATTGAAGCCAAAAGGCAACGGCTTCGACAAGGTCGCGGAAGCCAGGACCGGTGAAGTCGTGGCACTGGCGCGGATGGAGGAGGTGAAGACCGGCGAATTGCTCACGGCCTCAGGCAAGAAGAATCCGGATTTCAGCTGGCCGGCGTCGCTCGAACCGCTCTTTGCCCTGGCGGTTGATGTCGAAAACCGCGCCGATGAAGTGAAGCTGACAGCGGCCTTGGCCAAGTTGGTCGAGGAGGACCCGTCGCTCGCCTTCACGCACGATCCCGACACGCACGAATTGCTGCTCTCCGGCCAGGGCGAGATTCATCTGGCCATCGCCTTCGACCGGCTGAAGAATCGCTTTGGCCTGCCGCTCAGGCATCGCCGCCCGCAGGTCGCCTACAAAGAGACGATCCGCCACGGCGTGAAGCAGCATAGCCGCTTCAAACGCCAATCCGGCGGCCACGGCCAGTTCGCCGACATCCATGTCGAGGTCTGGCCGCTCGAGCGCGGCAAGGGTTTCGAGTTCCATGACCGCGTCGTCGGCGGCGCCGTGCCGCGCCAGTTCATCGGCTCGGTCGAGGAAGGGGCGAAGGAAGCTCTGGTGCGTGGGCCCCTGGGCTTCCCGGTGGTCGACGCTGCCGTGGCGCTGTTCGACGGCCAATTTCATTCCGTCGATTCATCCGACATGGCCTTCAAGACGGTGGCGCGGCAGGCGATGCAGGAAGCGCTGCCGCAATGCGGGCCGGTCCTGCTTGAGCCCATTTTCATGGTCGAAGTCTCGGCGCCGGCCGAATTCACGGCGCGCGTCCACAATCTCGTCACCGGACGGCGCGGCCAGATCCTCAACTTCCAGGCCAAGGAGGATTGGGCGGGCTGGGAAGTGGTCGAGGCTTTGGTGCCGCAATCGGAGCTTCACGACATGATCATCGAGCTCCGCTCACTCACACTCGGCGTTGGCAACTTCGCCTGCCGCTTCGATCATCTGCAGGAGCTTTCCGGTCGACTTGCCGACAAGGTGATCGAGCAGCGTCAGGCGGTGCCGCACAAAGGTGCCGCGTAGCTGGAGGGAATTCCCAAGCCCCCTCACCCCGGCCCTCTCCCGCGAGGGGAGAGGGAGGTTCCACCGAACTCGCACAAGAAGCCCCTCTCCCCTCGCGGGAGAGGGGTTGGGGTGAGGGGGCAGTCCTTTC
>CAZUAL010000279.1:0-5263 GCA_964618305.1 uncultured Dongia sp.
GCGCATCGATTGCTCCGCCTCGCCAAGGCCCTGCGGCAGATCGCCCAGCATGTTGCCGAAGCTCTGCATGAGCTTGCCGAGATCGCGCCGCAGCTGTTCCTGGCCCATGGCGCCGGAGCCCACTGTCGGGCCATTGCCATCCGCACCCGGCATGCCGTCGCCCTGTTGGCCCTGCTGACCCTCGCCCATCTCGCCTTCGCCCATACCCTCTTCGCCGGGCTGCTGGCCGCGCTGGGCGTTGTAGCTTTCCTCGAGCAACTTCTGCTGGCGCTGCATCAGCCGTCCGAGTTCGTTGCTGAGAGCCTGCTGGGCACGCCCTTCCTGGCTCATTGGCGGCATGACGCCCGCCTGCAGGCTCTCCATCATGTGCTGGAGCTGACTGAGGAGCTGCTTGGCGGAATCCTTGGCACCGGAGCGCATCATGTTGCGCGCGTCTTCCAGCATCTGGTTGAGATCGCGCTGCGAGAGCTTGAGCCCGTTCGGCGACAGCTGGCGCATGGGCTGGCCGCTTTCCATCGCCCGCTGCACTTGCTGCTGCAGATCCTGCATGTAACGGTTCATCGCTTCCTGCAGCTGGTTCATCAGCCGTTCAATTTCCTCCTCCGGCGCGCCGCGCTCCAGCGCGTCGAGCAGCTCCTGCTGCAGGCGGCGGAATTCGCTCAAGGCAAGCGACGTGCCGCCGTCCTCGAGATCGACTGCCGTATCCCACATCAGTTGCAGGATGGGTGAAATATCGGAAGGCGCGATGCCGTCGGCCATCAGCCGGCGGGCGGCGAAATCCATGCCCATGAAGGCAGTGATCCTGTCCTCATAGGTTTCAGGCTGCGCCTTGAGGACCATCAGCTCGCGCGCGGCGGAATCATGGAGGCGCCAGTCGCCGGCGACACGCTTGCGCTGTTCGATGATCGCCCGCGCCACGGGATGATAGAATTTCCGCTCCGGCAAGGTGAGCGCCAGCGGCGCCGAGGCGCCGATCTGCCCCATGGCGTCGCGCGCCACCAGCCGCAATTCCACATCAAGCCCAGCCCAGGCATGGGCGGTGAAATCCTCGAAGGCGCCGCCATGGGCGATGTGCTGGCCGCTGTCGTCGATCCCGGTCTGGGCAAGCGGCAGCTTAAACTCGAAATCCTGCCCGTCGCGGCTCATGACGAGGCGCAAATCGGTCACTCCATAGTCATCGGCCACGCTGTAGCCGAGGCGCAGCACGCCGCGCTCTGTCACACCTGGATCGCCACCGAAGCCGGCCACCGGCGGCATGTCCGGCACGATCTCGACCGGCCATTCCGCGACCAGGGAGAGGCCGGATTTGACGCCGATCGTGTCGCCGAGATTCAGCACCGCTTCGGCACGCTGGGTGGTGGCGTCCAGCACCTCGAAATCCTGTGCCTCGTCATTGGCGACAAGGCTTGCCGGACCGCCCAGGCCGCTGGTCGGCAACCCTTGCGCCTGCATGAGGAGACGTGAGCCGCGCGGTACCCTGATCGCGCCGGCGTCGGCCGGCGCCGCGGCGGAATTGAGGCTGATTGGCGGCAGGCCGGTATAGTCCGGCGGCGTGATCCAGGCTTCGACACGGACCAGATCCGTGTCGCTCACCCCGCTGAAATTCGGCAGCAGCGCCTGGTCGAGCCGCGGCAGCCACGCCTCATCGGCGCTGAAGAAGGCGACCACTGCCAGCAGCAGCGCCAGCTGGCGGAGCGCAAACGGATCACGCGCCGTGAGGCCGCTGTCCGGCAGCTTGAGATCGAGTGCGCCGATCGAGCCGAGGAGCCGCGCGCGGTGGCGTTGCCACAGGCTGACCGCCGCCGGGTCGATGAGGTTGCTGGCCTGCGCGTCGCCGATATGGCTGAGGGGCCGATGCGCAAGGCCGCTATCCTGCTCCAGCCGGCGCAACCCTTCGCGCCAACCGGGAAGGCGGAAGCCGCGCCAGCCGCGCCATAGCACATAGACGAAGGAAAAGGCGGCAAGGATCAGCAGCGCGACATGAGCCCAAGGTCCGGCCAGCCGCGGAAAGCCCGACCAGGCGAGCGCCAGGGAAAGGGCGAAGACGACGAGCGACGGCGTGAGCGATGCCCAGATGCGCTCGGCAAGGAGGATGATCCAGGCGGCGGCGGTCATGACCCGCACGCGGAACGGCAGACCGGTCGGCAGCCCTGCCGCCGGGACCTTGCCAGTTGCGCGGTCCGGCCCTTGCGCCATCAATCCTCCGTCACAGCTTCTTTCAGTCTACAGCCAGCTTGGGATCCTGTCTTGGCCGATGATTGCGTCATAAGTTTGACGCTCCCTAACCACCTCGAATTTATCGCCTTTTACCAGCACTTCAGGGAGCAGCGGCCGGGTGTTGTAGGTCGAGGACATGACGGCGCCATAAGCCCCCGCCTCGCGAAAGACGACGAGGTCGCCGGGTTCGAGCGGCGGCAGCGGCCGCTGCTCGGCGAACTGGTCGCCGGTCTCGCAAATCGGCCCCACGACGTCGACCCGCGTCACCGGCGCATCGTCCGCCGGCTGACGCACCGGCTGGATCTGGTGATAGGCGTCATAGAGCGTCGGCCGGATGAGGTCGTTCATCGCCGCGTCGACGATGACGAAGTCGCGGCTCACGCCTTCCTTCACGTTGATGACCTGGGCGACGAGGATGCCGGCATTGCCGACGATGGCCCGGCCCGGCTCGGCTTCGAGCTTCAGGCCCAGATTGCCGAAATTCTCGGCGACCGCATTGGTGTAGTCGACGAGGCCGATCGTCTGTTCCTCGCGGTAGGTGATGCCGACACCGCCACCCATGTCGACGCGCTCGACATTGTGGCCCTGCCGGCGCAGCGCCTTCACCAGATCCGACATCTTCTGGAAGGCGTGCTTGAAGGGCGCGATGTCGGTAAGCTGCGAGCCGATATGGCAAGCAAGGCCCTTGATCGCGATGCCGGGCAGCGACGCCGCCTCGGCATAGACTTCGGGTGCATGGTCGATATCGATGCCGAACTTGTTCTCCGACTTCCCCGTCGAGATCTTGGCATGGGTCTTGGCATCGACGTCGGGGTTGATGCGGAGCGCCACGGGGGCGCGCTTGCCCAGAGATAGCGCCACCTCGTTGAGAGCGCGCAACTCACCCAGGGATTCGACATTGAACTGGTAGATCCCGGCCTTGAGCGCCTCGGCCATTTCCTCGCGCGTCTTGCCGACGCCGGCGAAGACGATATCGCCTGCGGGAACGCCGGCCCTGAGCGCCCGGTACATCTCACCGACCGAGACGACGTCGGCGCCGGCACCGAGGTCGGCCAGCGTCTTGATCACCGCCTGGTTCGAATTGGCCTTGCAGGAATAATAGAGCTTGGCGTTGAGCCCGCCCAAGGCCGCCTCGAAGGCGCGGAAATTGTCGGTGAGCTTGGCCGTCGAATAGCAATAGAAGGGAGTGCCCACGGCGGCGGCAATGCGCGACAGCGGCACGCCTTCGGCATGGAACTCGCCGTTCTCGTAATGGAAATGGCTCATGGATGGCTTTCGTGTGGATCGCGTCGTGCCGGGGCGGTGCGTCAGCCGCTGAAGACGCCCGTCTGGGGCTTCGGCGTCTGCGGGTACTGGGCCGGATACTTGTCCTTGTGCACTTCCTTAGGCAGTTCCGGCACGCCGTTGCGGCCGCAGGCGCTGACCGCGCCAAGGACGATGAGGGCGCCCACCAGCGCCACGGACAATTTGCTGATCTTCATAGAAAACGCTCCCTGGCAAGCTTGGCGGCCTTGGCGACATTGTCGGGGGCGGTGCCGCCCTCGCTCCTGCGCGCCGCCACGGAATTCTCGACCTTCAGAACGGGATAGACCTTGTCGCTGATGCGCGGCTCCACTGCCTGCATCTCCGCAAGGCTCAAATCGCTCAATCCCTTCCCCTGATCCTCGGCGCGCTTCACCAGCGTACCGGTCACATGATGCGCCTCGCGGAAGGGCAGGCCCAATTCACGGACCAGCCAGTCGGCAAGATCGGTCGCGGTGAGGAAGCCGCGCTCGCAAGCGGCGCGCATCTTCTCGCGATTGGCCTTCAGGTCGCGGATCATGCCGGTCATGGCGGCAAGCGAGAGCAGCACCGTGTCGGTGGCGGCGAAAGTCGGCGCCTTGTCGTCCTGCATGTCCTTGCCGTAGGTGAGCGCGAGGCCCTTGAGGATGATGAGGAGCTGCACCATGAGGCCGATCACCTCGCCGGCCTTGGCGCGCACCAATTCCGCCGCGTCCGGATTCTTCTTCTGCGGCATGATGGATGAGCCGGTGGTGAAGGCATCCGAAAGCGTGATGAAGCGGAAGCCCTCGCTCATCCAGATGACGATCTCTTCAGCCAGACGCGAGAGATGCACCGACAGGATGGAAAGGGCCGAGAGATACTCAAGCGCGAAGTCGCGGTCCGAAACGGCATCAAGCGAATTGGCGCTCGGCCGGTCGAAGCCCAGCGCCTTCGCCGTCATTTGCCGGTCGATCGAGAAGGTCGTGCCAGCGAGAGCCGCGGCACCGAGCGGGCATTCGTTGAGCCGCTTCCGCGCGTCCGCGAGGCGCCCCATGTCGCGGCCGAACATCTCGGCATAGGCGAGGAGATGGTGCCCGAAGGTCACCGGCTGGGCCGGCTGCAGATGCGTGTAGCCCGGCATCACGGTCGCCGCCTCTTCCTCCGCCCGGTCGACGAGCGCGGCGATAAGAGCCTTCGTCTCCGCCGCCACCTCGTCGCAGGCGCGCCGGACCCAGAGCTTGAAATCGGTCGCCACCTGATCGTTGCGCGAGCGCGCGGTATGGAGGCGCCCGGCCGGCTCCCCGATCAGTTCCTTCAGGCGCTGCTCGACATTCATGTGAATGTCTTCCAGGGCCACCTTGAATTCGAACGAACCCGCCTCGATCTCGGCCTTCACCTGAGCGAGCCCCTTGGCGATGGCGGCGCCGTCGGTCTCGGTGATGATGCCTTGTTTCGCCAGCATGGCGGCATGGGCCAGCGATCCTGCGATATCCTCGGCATAAAGGCGCTTGTCGACGCCGATGGAGGCATTAATCTGCTGCATGATCGCTGCGGGACCGGCGGCAAAGCGGCCGCCCCACATTTCGTTGGCGGTATCCGGTTTCGGCGAAGTTTGGCTCTTGGTACTCATGATATTGAAAAAGACCGCCTTTTTGGGCTTCATCTGTTCGCTTTTCCTGGGCGGCGCGGCCCTGGCCGACGGCACTGCCCCGAAACTGGGCGACTTTAACCGGTTCGATCCGCCCCTGCCAACGCCCAATGAAGATTTCGAGGACGCGCTCGG
>CAZUAL010000280.1:0-5254 GCA_964618305.1 uncultured Dongia sp.
CCGCGCGGTGACGGCGTCCCAGTTGATGACGTTCCACCACGCCGCCAGGTAGTCGGCGCGGCGGTTCTGGTACTTCAGGTAGTAGGCGTGTTCCCACACGTCGATGCCGAAGATGGCCTTCTTGCCGTCCATCATCGGGTGCCCTGCGGGAACCTCAAGGCCAAGAGATTTCATCGCGTCGGCAAATTCGACCTCCGGGCTTTTCGCCTCCTTCTGGCGCGGCTGATTGTCTATTTTCCAGCGCGCCAGCTTCTCCGGGTCCGCGCCCTCCGGCGCATACCAGCTCTTGCGAGCGGCATCCCATTTCGCGCCGTTGGCTTTGGCAAGGGTTCGTTCGCCATAAGGCACCGCCAGATATTCGCGTGCCTGTCGCGGGGTTTCCTGCATCGTTTGCCCTTCCTGCGGCTGCTCCGGGGCCGTGGGGCGCTGCGCGCGCTCGCCGGGGAGCGATTGGCCTAGATCTCCTGCGGGTGCCTCTACGGCGCTTGAAAGCCATTTCTGGAACGGCTCGACATTAGCGCCTGCCGGAACATACCACGACTTTTCGGCCTTATCCCATTTCGCGCCCAAGGCTTTCGCCTCGTCCTTTTCCCGATAGGGGACCGCAAGATATGTGCGGGTGGAAGGCTCTGGCGCGGCGTCCCGCTGGTCGGTCGCGGCGATGCCCAAGGGCGGCGAATTGACCGCATAGAGAGGGGCCAAGCCCTGCCGCTCGCGGCGCTCATCGGCATATTGCTCGGCCTTCAAATTGACAAGGCGGGCAACGTCCTCCGGGTTCTGGTCGCGGCCGTCAAAATCGGTGATCTGGTTCGGCCCAAGCGACAAGGCGATATAGCGGCGGCGTTCGCTATCTGCGGAATAGCCCGCCATAAGGTTTCGCTCGCCATTCGGGGTTATCATCGTGCCGATCGGCCCGACGCCCTCAAATTGCCGTCGAACGGTGTGCATCGGCCCGCCACTATCAACCGGCTCCCAACCGTGCTTGTCGATCAGCGCGCGCAAAGTGCGGTCGGAATAGTGCTGCTGCGGCTCCGGTATAGGATCGCCTATGGCGGCAACGGCCCCGGCTGCGGCGGCCCATCTGTCGCCGCTATGGTCTGTCAGCCGCTCGACCGTAAACCCGGAGGCATTGAGCGCCGCCGCAAGCCCCGGTCTGGCGAAGGCGGCCTTTATACGCTCGTCCAGCTCCATATTGAGGTCGTCGGATATTACTAGGTCCGCTTCCTCGTTCCCCTCGAAATGGGGGCCGTTCTGCCACTCCTCATAGGCTTGAACAGTCTTGGCCATGTCCGCGACCGCAAGCCGATCGCCCTCATCAAGATCATTCTGGCGATACTCCTGCGCCTGCTGGAAGTCTGGCGGTAGAGTAACGCGGAACCTGTCAAAATCCTCGCGCGTGGCAGGCCGGATTTGATCTAGCGGACTGGCATAGAATGGCCCGTTAATCGGGTTGCGCCCGTCTATATTGCTGGCAAGAACGCCCAACATCGCCATGCCCGGCTGCTGATAGCAAAGCGTATTTTCGTTGCTGACGAAATATTGCGTATGGTCGTGTGCCTGCTCGACCTGCTGAACCTGTTTTTGTTCCAGCGCCAGAACATAGGTGTGAATCTTCTCGGCGTCCGATGCGGCACGGACAATCTCAAGCGGGTCTTCCTCAAGGACTTTGATCCATGATCCGACATAGGCCGCGTGCTGCTCCGGGTCGTGGCCGATCTGCAATTCCTGCCCGGTTATGAGGCTCGCAATCTCGGCCCGCAATTCTTCGCGGGCATAGCCTTCCGAACCGAACGGGTGCGCCAAATCCCGGTCAAGGCGGTTGGGGTGGCCAGTCCAGTGGGTCTTATGCCGATATCGGCATAAGACCCATAATGCCGCGATCCGGATTATGCCGCGCGGTCTCTGGTTGAGGTTGGTTTTCCGGCCATCGGCCGCGCGACGGTTCGGCATAATCAGAGCCCTTCCAAGAACGCGAGGAGTTGGTCGTCGGGCCGGAACCGGCCTGACGGGGTGGGCGGAGCAGCGACGCGAGCGAGCGCCTTTTCCTTCATCCGCATGTCGGCGTGGATGTAGATCTGGGTGGTCTCGACGTTCTCGTGACCAAGCCAGAGCGCGATCACTGCTGGATCGACGCCGTGGTGGAGCAGGTCCATCGCCGTGCTGTGGCGCAGCGTATGCGGCGTAACCCGCTTGGTGCCTATGCTCGGGCACGCGCGCGATGCCGTCAGGCAGTGCTTGCGGACCAGATGCTCAAGGGCATCGCGGCTCAGCCGTTCGCCCCGGATCGACGGGAACAATGGGCTGCTCTTGTCCTTGTCGTTGCCGATCCACGCCGCCAGCAGTTTTGCCGTCTCGCGGCGAAGCGGTGTAGCGCGCTCTTTCCGGCCTTTCCCCATGCAACGGATATGCGCGCCGGTTCCGAGTTCGACGTCGCCGCGCTTGAGGCCGACCAGTTCCGATGCCCGCAGGCCGGTCTGAACCGCGAGCAGGAGCAACGCATGATCGCGTCGTCCTGCCCATGTCGTGCGGTCCGGCGCCGCCAGCAACGCCGCGATCTCGTCGCCGTCGAGGAACGTCACCGTCCGCTTCACATAGCGCTTGTTGGGCATGGCGAGGATGCGCTGGCAGTGCAACAGCCACGTTGGATCGGCCATTGCGACGAAGCGGAAGAACGATCGGATGGCGGCGAGCCGGGTGTTGCGGCTGCGCGCACTATTGCCCCGCGCCGTCTCGGTATGGATGAGGAAGTCGGCGACCAGCTCGGCGTCGATATCCTCGACGGTGAGCTTGACCGGCGGCTTGCCGTATCGAGCGCCCGCATACCTGAGAAGCAGCCGGAACGTGTCGCGATAGCTCGCGACGGTATGTCGGCTCGCTTCCATCTGAACGCACAGCCGGTCGGTGAAGAAGCGCTGGACCAGCGAAGGCAAGGCGGCGTCGCTCATTGGACAACCTCCCCGCGAACGGCGGTCGCTCGCGCCATCGCCAGATCGAGGAGTTCAGGAACCGCTTCCAGATACCAGTATGTGTTGGAGGGATTACTATGGCCCAGATAGGTCGTCAGCCGGATCATCTCGCGTGCCGGGTCTTTGTCGGTGCGATACCAGTTGATCATCGTCTTCACCGCAAAGCTGTGGCGAAGATCATGGATGCGCGGTCCCCGGCCATGTTTGCAGTATGGCTGAGGTGTCCGAAGCCCGATCTCCTGGCAGGCCCGCGCGAAGTTGTAGCGGGCCGAGCAGTCGGTGAGGCGTGTGGCCTTGTCGGTGACGAACAGTGGCTTCGGGGGGTGACCGATCAACCGGTCGCGCTCGGCAAGATAGCCGATCAACCGTGTCACGACGCTCGGGTCAAGCGGCAGCAACCGCTCTTTGCCGAGCTTTCCCTGTCGAACACGCAGCACGCCATGCACGGCATCGATATCGTCACGATCGAGCCCGAGCGCTTCACTGATTCTCAGGCCGGTAACTGCGATCAGCCCGAACAAAGTCGAGCAGGTCAGTCCCCGCAAGCCGTAGATCGACGGCAACTCGGTGGCCGCCACCATGATCGCCCCGATTTCGGCATCGGTGTAGATGTGCGGGCGCGACCGTTGGATAGAGCCGGACAGCAGGCCTCGCGGCGGCACTTCATGCGCCGGATCGAAGCTGCGCAGCCACTGGGCGAACAGGCGCACGGCAGTGAACCTCGCCACTCGGGTCGATGTGCACGCATCAGCCAACGTTGCGTGCCAGCGGAGGAACAACGCCGTGTCAATGTGATCGACGCCTTCGCCGTCGGCGAACCGGGTGAAGCGACGCAAGATGCGCTCGCTGGTGCCAAGATCGTAGCCGAGGCTACGCCGGACAGTCAGATAGCGGTCGAGTTGGGATGCGAGGCTCATAGCACACCTCCCGCCACCGGCCAGGGCTGTGCAACCGAACGCAGGCCATCGATGTCGAGCCGGGCATATATCATCGTCGATGACCGGGAGCGGTGCCGGAGCACATCGCCAACTTCGTCGAGCGACGCGCCTGTGTTCACCAGCTGGGTCGCGAGGCTATGACGCAGCAGGTGCGATCCCACATAAGGCGTCACCGGCTTCTGGCCGGTCGCCTTCAACGCTTCCTTGAGGATTTCGTTGACGACCTGGCTGTCCTTGAACGGTCGATGCGGCGCGCGATGGGTGATGAACAGCGAGCGATAACTGGTTGGCCTTCGTTCCTCCCGAAGATAGCGGCTCAGCGCGTCGCCAACCTCCACCGTGATCGGCACGCGGTCGTGGAGTTTGCCCTTGCCGCGCACCAGCAGTTCGCCAACCCGCCAGTCGATGTCATCCAACTGGATCGCGATGACCTCGGCTGCGCGCAGGCCAAGACGGGCCATGAGCAACAGCATCGCATAATCGCGCGCACCGTGCCGGGGATTGTCGCGCACGCAAGCAAGAACCGCCTCGACGCCATCGGGCGACAGGTGGCGCGGCAGTCGCGTGCCCCAGGCCTTTGCCGCTTTCGGCACGCTCAATGCCAGATTGGTCGCCGTGGCCCCGCAGCCGAACAGATATTGCAGGAAGATGCGGACATGGGTCGCCACCGTCTTGTCGCGACGCGCGCTGGCCAGCACATGTTCCATGAAGCCGATTGCGTCGGCGGGCCGCAAGCGGCCCACATCAGGCGTTGCCTCGCCGAACCGATAATCGAGGAACCGGCGCGCAAAGCCCACCGTGTGGGGGATGGTGCGCGGACTAAGGCCGCGCTGCTTGACGAGATAGGTCTCGAAGTTCGTCAGCAACTCCGCCCGCGCAGCCTGCGCCTCGGTCAGTGGCACCGGCTGCGCCACGCCGATATCAATGAGATGCTCGGCAAAGCGCCGCGCAAGCTTGTAGGGGCGTACCGTCCCGACCTTTTTGCAGGGCACGATCCGGCCCAAGCGATCGGCCAGATCAGGCGTCAACGCGGAAGGCTCGACGCCTTCGGCATCCATTATCCGGCCAAGCTTTCGGATGATCTGCATATAGCCGACAAGGGTCGCCCGGGCGTAGTTCGCGGCAGTGAAGCTTTGCGTGAAAGAGTCGAGGTAGGGATCGACGCACGAATGCAATCTGTTGGTCATGATCATGGTGCTCCATCTTGTTGGAGCGCCAAGGATTATGCCGAACTCGATTGGGATTTTCACAAGGAAAGCCGCCACGTTTCAGCACCATGCGGCATAATCCGGATCGCGGCATTATGCGAGAGCTCATGCGCGAGCGTCGCATAGTAATGATCGAAGCCGG
>CAZUAL010000281.1:0-2440 GCA_964618305.1 uncultured Dongia sp.
CGGCCTCATCGACGAACCCGCCTTCTTCGGCTGGCTCGAAGCCAATGGCATGGAAGTGGTCGAAGGCGACGAAGCCGCGCGGCGCCACGCGATCGGTGTATCCTGCGCCGCCAAGGCGCGCATCGTCGGTGCCGATGAGCGCGAGAGCGGCCAGCGCGCCCTCCTCAATCTCGGGCACACATTCGGCCACGCGCTGGAAGCCGAATGCGGCTTCTCGGATGAATTGCTGCACGGCGAGGCTGTGGCAATCGGCATGGTGCTGGCTTTCGACCTGTCGGCCACACTCGGCCTCTGCCCGGTCGAGGACGCGGCGCGCGTGCAGCGGCATCTGGCGAGCGTCGGCTTGCCGACCTCGCCGACCTCGCTCCAGGGCCGCTTCTGGTCGACCGAGCGCCTGATTGAACATATGGGCCGCGACAAGAAGGTGAAGGACGGGCGCATCGGCTTCGTGCTGGCGCGCGGCATCGGTCAATCCTTCCACCCGGCTCATGCCGACCTCGCCCAAGTGGCGGCTGTTCTGGAGTCCGCGATCAAGGCTTGAGCCTTGCCGGGCAGTACCTTGCATTGACGGTGGTGAAGATGGATTGGCTTTTGCTGAACCTCTGCGTCCTCATACTTCTTGTCGTCGGGTCAGCCTTCTTCTCCAGTTCGGAGACGGCGCTGACGGCGGCATCTCGAGCACGCATGCTGACCTTGGCGAACGAGGGCTTCAGGCGCGCCGTTGTGGTCAATACGCTGCAGAGCCGCATGGAGCATGTGATTGGCACGATTCTCCTTGGCAATGCCTGCGTGAACTCATTCATCGCCATTCTGTCGGCTCAGGTTTTCGGTGCCTATTTCGGCGACGTCGGCGCGGTCTACGCCGGCATCGCCGCGACCATCGTCATCTTTGTGCTCGGCGAAGTGCTGCCCAAGACCTTTGCCATCAACAATGCCGACCGCTCCGCGCTCACCCTGGCGCCGCTCGTTCTGTTTCTCGTCCGCCTGACACATCCGATTACGCATGTGACGCAGATCATCTGCAGCAGCATCTTGCGCCTCTTCGGCGTCAAGGTGATCAACGAGCCGGGCGCCGAGGAACGCATCGAGGAACTGCGTGGTGCCATCGCGCTCCATGCCGGCGCCGATGAGGAGATTCGCGAAGCCGGACGGATGCTGCATTCGATCCTCGATCTCGAGGACGTGCCGGTTTCCGACATCATGGCGCATCGGCGCAACGTGACCATGATCGATGTCGAGCAGCCACTGGAGCAGCTGGTCGCCGAGGTGCTGCAGAGCCAGCACACCCGCCTGCCTCTCTATCGCGGCGAGCCCGATAACATCATCGGCGTGCTGCATGCCAAGGCGCTGCTCCGCGCCGTGCAGGCCAATCAGTGGAAGCTCGACGGCATCGACATCGTCTCTCTGGCTTCGCCCCCCTGGTTCATCCCTGACCAGACTGATCTTCTGGCCCAGCTCAAGGCATTCCGAAGCCGGCGCGAACATTTCGCCATGGTGGTCGACGAGTATGGCGCCCTCATGGGCATCGTGACGCTTGAGGATATTCTCGAAGAGATCGTCGGCGATATCTCGGACGAACATGACGTCACGGTCGAGGGCGTCGCCCCGCAGACCGACGGCAGCCTCGACATGGATGGCACGGTCACCATCCGCGATCTCAACCGCGAATATGGCTGGCGTCTGCCGGACGAGGAAGCCTCGACCATCGCCGGCCTGGTGCTGCATGAGGCGCAGCAGATCCCGTCGCCGGGCCAGGTCTTCTCGTTCCACGGCTTCCGCTTCGAAATCCTCGAGCGCCAGCGCAACCAGATCACGCGCCTCAAGGTGCGGCCGCCCAAGGAACTGATGCCCACCAAGGCGGCGCGCGCCGGCGAGAAGGCCGAGGGCCGCGCCAATGCCTGAACCACTCACTGCATTGCCGGCGCCTGCCCGGCGCGAAGCCCTGCACACCCGCCGCTACGATTTCCGGGGCTACAGGCGCGATGATGGCCTTTTCGACATCGAAGGCCGCATGGTCGACACGAAGGATTACGCCTTTCCGAACGAATGGCGCGGCATCGTGGCGCCCGGCGAGCCGGTCCACGACATGATCATCCGCCTCACCCTCGACGATCACTTCACGGTCAAGGATATCGCCGTGGTGACCGCTTCCTCGCCCTTCTCCGTCTGTCCCGACATCACACCCGCCTTCGCAATTCTCAAAGGCACCACCGTCGCCAAAGGCTGGTCGCGCACCTTGCGCGATCATTTCACGGGCGCGCATGGCTGCACCCACCATGTCGAAATGCTGCGCGCCATGGGCACGGTCGCCTTCCAGACCATTTACGGCTATCGCGAAAAGGCCAAACGCGACGCCGGCCTCAGCAAACAGGACGGCCCACCCACGGATGCGAAGCCCGGCAAAAAGCCCGGCTTCATCGACACCTGCCATGCGCTGGCC
>CAZUAL010000281.1:2450-5244 GCA_964618305.1 uncultured Dongia sp.
AACCCGCGGGTGGTGGTGTTCCAGTCCTTCGAGGCCAGCGACGGCGAAGTCGTGCGCACCCATTGGCCGGAATTCTATTCTCCGACGACGATTCGCTGACGCTCGCTTTGAGTTATCCGCTTTCGCCGAAGCACCTGTACGCGAGACGTGTTTCGACTAGAAAATTAACATCTATTAATTGTTGACTCAAAAAAAGCCTGAGCGCAGACTTTTTTTGCAGGCAATATGTCATTGGTTGGTTGCCCAAGACCAATTGTCAGTCGAGTGATGGACGATTGGGTTTTCTTGCGCCGCGATGTTTCGCGACACACGACCAAGGCAAAGCGCAGCAACGCCGCATCGACAGCGATTTGGCAGGTGGACCAAGCGGCGGCTTCCAAAGCTCATGTTAGGTGGCGCCATGCTAAAGTCATTCTTTGCGGCAATCACAAACCTGATCTACTGGCTATGCTATCCGATTGCCTCCATCGGTCGTTGCATTGAACATTACTGGACTCCGGTTGCTGATATAGTCCGACCGACACGCGCCGTGTTCTTCTCCTTGCTCATCTTGTTCGTGCTTCTGTTCGCCACCGAGCAAGGTCAAGAACTTGCCAACTCTTTGCCGGAAGACCGGAATCTCCTCAAAGCAATTCCAGATTGGGGCGTGCTGTTGGTGACTTTGGGGTGGGCGTCAATTCAAGCGTGGTGGTGGTCTCGCATCATCACTGAACAGACAGGTGGGACTCACAGACGGGTTGCTGCGTGGCTTCCCCGCCTTTACGGCGCCTCCCTGTTCTTCATGGCTGCCGCAGCGGCGTTCAATGTTGGAAGAATTTATGCAGCTATATCGCTGTGCCTGATTGGCATTGTGGTCTTAATCTTCTATTCGCAGCGCAAATCCTTGGGCTCCAAATTCTCAAGGCTAAGCGGAATTATTGACCCGCAAACAAAAGTAAGTCAGCTGACCAACGTAGCCGGTCCGACGACAAGTCGGCACATCAAGCTCTTCGGCAACTTTACCAGATCCGGCTGCATCATACTGATGTTGTCGTTTGCCGTGACGATTGTGATGTTCTCGTGGGGAATTCTGAACCCTGTCAGCATGGGGCGATCATTTGGCTCTTTGACCTTGGCTTTAGCTTGGTTCCACAGTTCGACCACCACGCGATCCGCGACTTGGGGGATGTGACCGAAAGGAGCGCACTCAATGGATTTCAAAGTCTAGATGGCGCATTCAGCGAATGGGATAGAATTCACCCTGACGCTCCGCTGATAGTCATCTATTCGGCCGGCGGCGGCATACGCGCAGCCTATTGGACGGCGGCGGTTCTGGGGCGCCTGCAGAATGCCGTACCAAGGTTCCCCGAATATGTTTTCGCGGTCAGCGGCGTTTCAGGAGGCAGCGTCGGTGCAAGCATATGGAACGCAGCGCAGACGAACAGTTCCGGCGCATGCTGCGTCTTGGATGAATGGAAAACGGGCAAGCGAGCTGATGCCATCAGAGAGGCTCTGGGGATTGACCATCTGGCTCCCGTTGTAGCCGCCATGACCTATGGTGACCTTTTTCATGCGGTCGTTCCCCTCTCGACCAGCGACCGATCAGTTGCACTCGAAAGGTCGTTGGAGGCCAGCTACGCAGATTCGCTGGGCGTGAATTCTATGGCGCAGGGCTTTCACAGCCTTTGGGCCAACCGGTCACCGGGAACTTGGCGTCCGCTTCTCCTTCTCAACGGGACTCACCAAGAGACCGGACGCCGGATCATTACGGCTCCGTTCCCCATACACGACAAGGAATTCCCATATGCGCTCGATTTCTTCCAACTGTTCGAGCGGGAGATTCGACTGTCGACGGCGACACTCAACAGTGCACGCTTTACCTATGTGTCACCGGCCGGAAGGATCACGAGCAGAAATGGATGCAACCAAGGTCATGTTGTCGACGGTGGATACTTCGAAAATTACGGAGCCAGGACGGCCAATGACCTGATCTCCGCTATTCGGCTGCATCCACATTTTGCAAATCACCAATTGATAGTCATTGAGATTGTCAATGACACGAAGCTCAGCGCAGAAGATCTGAAGAGAGTGGATGAATGGACGGATCCGCCGAATTTGCACAACCCAAACAGCTTATTGAACAGAGGAATCTCGAACGAACTGGTTGCCCCATTGACAGCTCTAATGGGCGCCCGAGAGTCTCGCGGCGTTACCGAAGCCAAGCTGATTTCCAAGAAATCTGCGTCGTCCGGCAATGAGGCGAAAACGACAGTCAGCTTCTTTCAGTTGCCGCTTTGCAGTGTTGCTTCAGGAAAAGCAGCATCTCAGGACCCTCCTTTGGGGTGGGTCCTGAGCGAAGAAAGCAAACAACGTATGGACCAACTCGTTGAACAAACGGTCGGCGCGTCCGATTGCGAGAATATCCTGACGCAATCCTTGCAGAAAATCGAAAGCCTGTTGGGGGACTAGTTCTCCCCCGGCGCCTTCACCACGAGAGCGAGTGCATGGACGCCGGCGTTGAGATCCTCGTTGAGAACCGCATAGACCATGCGCTGTCGCTCGACGCGGCTCTTGCCGGCGAACGCGGAAGCCGTGATCTCGACCTTGAAATGTGTCTCGCCGCTTTCCTTCCAGGCGGCATGGCCGTGATGCTGGTTCGTCTCGTCAATGACGTTGAGATGCGACGGCTGGAATGCCGCCGCGAGCTTTGCCGTCATGCCGTCCGCGACTTTGCCCATCTTCACCGCTCCGTCAGGCGGCAGCGCCGCAGCACTTCTTGTATTTCTTGCCGGAGCCGCAGGGGCACGGGTCGTTG
>CAZUAL010000282.1:0-5239 GCA_964618305.1 uncultured Dongia sp.
CATTGGGCCAGGGTGCGGCCGGATCATATTGCGCTGAGCAACGGCACGGTCTCGCTGACCTATCGCCGGCTGGAGACTCTCGTTTCCAAGCTCGCCGGTGATCTTGAAGGGAGAGGCGTCAATTGCTGTGCCATTCTGCTCGACAATGGAGCGGGATGGGTGGTGAGTGATCTGGCATTGCGCCGGATCGGTGCCGTCATCGTACCGGTTCCAATCTTCTTCGCAGCTAGTCAGATCAATCATGCTCTGCGCTCGGCCGGCGTCGACAGCATCATTGTGGACAGAAGCAGCACTGCGTCGTTCGCGTCAGGTGACGGCGTGGCGATGTCCGATGCTCCGGAACTTGCGGACATAAGGTTGCTGCGGATGGAAGGCCCAGTCTCGGCAATCCCTGGCGGTACGCATAAGGTGACATTTACCTCGGGAACGACCGGCCGGCCGAAGGGAGTCTGTCTTTCGAAAGACGGCATCGAGCAGGTGGCCCGCTCCCTTTGCGACGCCACTGAGGGCAATGATGCCGACCGGCATCTCAGCATATTGCCGTTCGCCGCCTTGCTGGAGAACATCGCGGGGATCGATATTCCCTTGCTTGCGGGTGCCGAATGCTTGCGGGTGCCGAATTTCATCCGGTGCCGTTGGCGGAGCTTGGCTTCTCCGGTTCGTCCGGCTTGCAGCCGGCGCAACTGGTCTCTGCCTTGGAGCGATATCGCCCGACCAGCATCGTCACCGTACCGCAGATCCTGCAGGTCCTGATGCTGATGGCCGAGCGGACTGCGTGGCGGCCGGACTATCTGCGGCACGTCGCTGTCGGCGGGGCGGTTCTGGCGAAAGGAACTGTCGATGCAGCAAGGTCGCTTGGGCTTCCGGTCTATGAAGGCTATGGCCTCTCCGAATGCTGTTCCGTGGTGACGCTCAATACCCGGTCTTCTGACCGTGCCGACAGTGTCGGGAAGCCGCTCCCGCATTGCCGCGTGCATCTTGCCGGCGACGGTGAGATTCTTGTCTCGGGATCGGCCGCATTGGGCTATCTCGGATCGGAGGATCAGATGCCGGTCCTGGCGGATGGAATGGTTTCGACCGGCGATATCGGCCGTTTCGATACGGACGGATTTCTCCACATCGTCGGCCGCAAGAAGAACATGTTCATCACAGCCTTCGGGCGCAACGTGGCGCCCGATTGGGTGGAAAGCGAACTGACTACGTCCCCGGCGATCTTTCAAGCCTATGTCCATGGCGAGGCTCGGTCGTGGAATTCGGCAATCATCGTGCCGAGCCCGGCCCTCCTGGCGCAGAGCGAAGTCGACCCAAGAGCGGTGATTGATACGGCGGTCGGGCAGGTCAATGCGAAGCTGCCGGATTACGCGCGTGTCCAGCGTTGGATCTTGGCTGATCAGCCCTTCCTGACAACCAACAATTTGCTGACGTGGAACGGCCGCCTGCGCCGAGGCGAGATCGAGGCACTTTACCGGGATCGCCTGAATCGCCTTTACGAAAAGGAACGTGCATATGTTTATGGATGATTTGATTACCGGCACCAGCGCTGAGCGCAACGCGCTTCTGAGCGTACCGTTGATACAAAGCGCGCTGCAGGGCAAGGTGAGCAGGGCTGCCTATATCGAGTTCCTAACTCAAGCCTATCATCATGTGCGGCATACGGTGCCGCTGCTGATGACTTGCGGCGCTAGGATGCCGGAGCGCCTCTCCTGGCTGCGCGAGGCGATCGTCGAATACATCGACGAGGAAGCTGGCCACGATGAATGGATATTGTCGGATATCAAGGTGGCCGGCGGTGACGCCGACGCGGTGCGGCGCGGAAAGCCCAGCCAGCCGACTGAATTGATGGTGGCCTATGCCTATGACGGCATCACCAGGCGCAACCCGGTCGTCTTCTTCGGCATGGCGCATGTGCTGGAGGGCACAAGCGTGCAATTGGCAAGCCACGCGGCTGAGATCCTGCGCAAGACACTGGACCTCCCGGCCAAGGCTTTCACCTATCTGACCTCGCACGGTTCGCTCGATATCGAACATACGAAGACGTTCGCCAATCTGGTCAACCGGCTGGACGCGCCGGAGGACCAGGCGGACATCCTTCACGCGGCAAAGATGTTCTACAAGCTCTATGCCGATATCTTTCGTGGAATCGAGGGGGCGTCGGCATGAGCGAGCGGACGCATGTGCTGATTACGGGTGCCACTGGTGGCATCGGCGAAGCCCTGGCGCGGCAGATGGCGGATCATGGCTGTGCGCTGACGCTGATCGCCCGCGATCCGATCCGTCTCGCTACGCTATCCGACGATCTGCGGCGCCAAGGCGCCGGGGTGGTTGAGATAGCCATGCCGCTCGGCCGCGAAACGGATTATGCCGCCTTGATGAGGAGGATCATCGATGGCGGTGGTCCCGTTGATATCCTTGTGAACAACGCCGCCATCAATTGGTTCGGTCACTTTTCGTCGATGCCGCAGGGCGACGTTGATGCCCTCATCGACACCAATATCGGCGTTCCGATCCACATGTGCCGCGCCGTGCTGCCCTTCATGCAGCAGGCTGGCCGCGGCTCGATCGTCAACATCGGTTCCGTATTCGGCAGCATCGCCTTTGCGGGCTTCCCGGTCTACAGCGCCAGCAAGTTCGCCCTGCGCGGCTTCTCGCAGGGCCTGCGTCGGGAGTTGCGGGGCAGCAATATCGACGTTGTCTATGTGGCGCCACGCTACACGCGAACAGCCTTCAACAATGGGGCTGTCGACTTGATGGCGCGCGCGACCGGCATGGCGATGGATGCGCCGGAGAAAGTGGCTGCGCGAATCATCGCAGCTATCGGCGACCGTCGGGCCGAAACTACGATCGGCTTCCCGGAGCGCTTCTTCGCCAAGCTCAACGCGCTTCTGCCGGGCCTGGTCGATATCGGTCTTGGCGGCACCAGCCGCAGGGTCCTTTCATTTGCGCCAAACGCGCGTCCCGAATTTTCGTTGAAGAAGGAGAATGCACAATGAATATCAAATCGCTGTTGCTCGGCTCGGCACTGCTGACCATGGCCATGTCTGGTGCCGCACTGGCGGCGACCGGTGAGGACGCGGCGGCCCTTTCCACCTTGCAGCACGAATGGGCTAAAGCCAATTACGGTCTAAAGGATGACCAGCGCGAAGCGGCATTGAAGGATCTGACGAAGAAGGCCGAGGATGCGGCCAAGCAATACCCGCAATCGGCGGCCATTCTTGCCTGGAGAGGCATCATCCTCAGTACCTATGCCGGTGCCAAGGGTGGGCTCGGCGCGATCGACCTTGCCAAGGATGCGCTGAAATCGCTCGAAGCCGCCCGCAAGATCGATGAGAAGGCGATCGGCGGTGGCATCGATACGTCGATCGGCGCGCTCTACTACCGCGTGCCCGGCTGGCCGCTGGGCTTCGGCGACGATGACGAAGCCGCGAAATATCTGGCGATGGGTGTTGCCATCAATCCGGACGGCATCGACGAGAATTATTTCTACGGCGATTTCCTGGCCGACCAGGGCGAAAAGGACAAGGCCATCATTTATCTGAAGAAGGCGCTGGCGGCGGCCCCTCGTCCCGAGCGCGCGGACGCGGATGAAGGGCGCCGGGCGGAGATCAATGCTGCATTGAAGAAGCTGACTGATTGATCCTCTGGCAATGAGCAGCGCCGAAAGGCGTGCGCGCCATGGTTGCCATTCCAGGCCTTGCGGTTAGCAAAAGACGTGCCCATATGAGCGCGATCGCTTCGGCAAGGGGGAATGGCAGCCATGAGGATCATCGACGTTCAGCGCGCACTCGCGGCCAAAGGCTACCGGCCCGGACCTCTTGACGGAATCTGGGGGCGCCAGACGGCGGCGGCGCTCAGGGCCTTTCAGGCAGACAAAGGGCTGAAGGCGGACGGCATCCTTGGGCCGCTCACCATGGCCGCGCTTCTGCCCGAGGTTGCGCCTGCCAGCGATCTCGCCGATCCCAGTCTCCTTTGGTTCAAGGAGGCATGCCGCCTCATCGGTACGCGTGAGAAACCGGGGCAGGGGTCGAACCCGGTCATTCTCGACTGGGCGTCGGCGCAAGGCATTCCCTATCAGGCCGACGATATCCCATGGTGCGGCCTGTTCGTCGGCCATTGCATCGCGGCGACTTTGCCGGACGAGCCGATTCCGGCCAGTCTGCTCGGCGCCCGTTCATGGGAGCGTTTCGGCATCAAGACGGACCCGACGCCGGGTGCAGTGATGGTCTTCTGGCGAAAATCGAAGGCCAGTGGCCTCGGCCATGTCGGCTTCTATGCGGGAGAAGATGAGACTGCCTACCGGATCCTCGGTGGCAATCAATCGGACAGCGTTTCGCTCGCCTGGATCGCCAAGGACCGGCTCGTCGGCGCCCGCTGGCCATCGACCGTTCCGCCGCCACTGCCAAGGAAAGTTGTCGTCGGCCGCAGCGATACGCTCTCGTGGAACGAAGCCTGAGGCGACGTCATCGCTTCATGAAGTGAAATGGCGGAGGGGGTGGGATTCGAACCCACGGTACGCGTGAACGTACAACAGTTTTCGAGACTGCCCCAATCGGCCACTCTGGCACCCCTCCGCAGGGGGATCCCCGGAAACAATGCTGGGGTCCGGGCCGGTTGAACGGCGCGGAACCTAACGAAGTGAATCGCTCTGTGCAAGCCCGGCTTGACCGGCCCCTCGGTTAATGGGGAAGTTCTCCCGCCAAGACTGATCTTGAAGGAAAAGAATGATGGCTGGGAGCAGCTTGTCCGGGACCGGTTTGCCTGCAATCGAGGTCATCGATTTAGCGGACGCCGGTTTTGACCGCCTTGCCGAGCTCAGGCCCGAAAAAGTGCTTCTGTTGGCGGCTGCGGGGCGGGCGCTCACGACCGGACCGGTCCAGGCATGGATGGATCGGCGGTCCAAGGTATGGTTGCAGCGGAATGTCACCCCTTACCGGGCCGAAATCGAGCGTGTCGCGGCCCTGCCAGGTCTATCCGGCGCCTATGCGCTCAATATTTCGACCGAATGGGCCTGTTCCAGCATGGTGCAGGGGGCGCGCCTGATGCGGACCCTTGATTGGCCCCTGCATGGGATGGGACCTGCCTTGACGGTCACGCGACATGCGGCCGCTGTGGGAGACTGGTGGCAAGCGACCTGGCCCGGCTTCGTGGGCGTTCTCACCGGATTGGCTCCCGGGCGCTTTGCCGCCTCCTACAATCAGCCGCCCATCCGCGTCACCACGGGCGTGAAGCCGGTCGATTGGGC
>CAZUAL010000283.1:0-5174 GCA_964618305.1 uncultured Dongia sp.
GCCGTCTGCTTGCGCTGCAGAAGGTCGTTGAGCAGGCGCGGGGCGAGACCGGCACTCACCCGTTCGAAGCTGCGATGCTGCCGCTCAAGCGCCATGTGGAAGAGGTGGCCGAGCCGGTTCCCGGCAAGCTCCACGCTGTTCTTCGCTTCCGCGATCTGCTGGTGCGGCGTCTTGAGTTCGGCGCGCAATTGGGCGAGGCGGTCGGCGCGGCGCTGGAAGAAAGAATGGCGCGTGTTCAGCCAGCGCTCCAGCCAGCCGTCGAGTTGCTGCGCCTTTTCCTGGATGAGGCGCGACGGCTCCGGGAGGCCGCGCGCCAGGCCCTCGACCGAAAGGCGCGCTTCGCCGACGCGCCGGTTCATCGCGATCGACATGCGGTGACTGATCTCGCCGAGCTGCGCGATGAGTTCGCTCCGCACCGGCACGGCCATCTCGGCGGCGGCGGTCGGCGTCGGCGCGCGCCGGTCGGACGCGAAGTCGATGAGCGTCGTATCCGTCTCGTGGCCGACGGCGGAGATGAGCGGGATGGCGCTTTCGGCCGCCGCGCGCACCACGATCTCCTCGTTGAAGGCCATCAGATCCTCGATTGACCCGCCGCCGCGCGCGACGATGAGAAGATCGGGGCGCGGCACCGGACCGTCTTCCGCCAGCGCATTGAAGCCGCGAATGGCGGCGGCGACCTGCGCAGCAGCACCTTCACCCTGTACCAGCACCGGCCACAACAGCACATGGCGCGGAAAGCGGTCGGCGAGGCGATGGAGAATGTCGCGGATGACGGCACCCGTGGGCGAGGTCACGATGCCGATGACATTGGGGAGCATCGGCAGCGGCCGCTTGCGCTCCGGATCGAAGAGACCTTCGGCGGCGAGCTTCTTCTTCCGCTCCTCGATCATCTTGAGGAGGGCGCCAACGCCAGCGAGCTCGATGCGCTCGATCACCAGCTGGTATTCGGAGCGCTCGCCATAGGTGGTGATGCGCCCAGTGGCGATCACCTCCATCCCGTCTTCCGGGTTGAGTCCGAGGCGCGCCGCATTGCCCTTCCAGCAGACCGCTTTCACGGCGGCGTTCTCGTCCTTCAGCATCAGGTAAAGATGGCCGGATGCGGCGCGCTTGAAGCCGGAGATTTCACCCCGGACGCGGACGCGGTCGAAGCGGCCTTCCAGCGTCTTCTTGATCGCCTGGGAAAGTTCGGAAACCGACAATTCACCGGCATTATGGCCGGGCTGCGGCGGGGTGGGCGGAATCGAATCGAAATCTGTCATGGCGCCCTATTCTATGGTATCCGGGGCGCCGCCAGGAAATGTCATTTCTGGGCAACCTGAAATTGGACCGGAAGTCGATGCGGATATTGGTAATTGGCTCGGGCGGGCGCGAACATGCCCTTTGCTGGAAGATCGCGGCCTCGCCGCTTTGCGACAAGATTTACTGCGCGCCGGGGAACGCCGGGATCGCCAGGGTCGCCGAATGTGCCCCCATCGCCGCCGAGGATATTTCCGGCCTGGTCGGTTTCGCAAAGGAGAAGGGCATCGATTTCGCCGTCGTCGGCCCGGAGGCACCGCTGGTGGCGGGCCTTGCCGACGCGCTCGAAGCCGCCGGCATCGCGACCTTCGGACCGAGCAAGGCGGCGGCCGAGCTTGAAGGCTCCAAGGGCTTCATGAAGGACATCGCCGCCAAGTACAAGGTGCCGACCGCGCGCTACCAGCGCTTCAAGGAACCGGTCGCTGCCAAGGCCTTCGCGCGCACACTCCCCGTCCCGGTCGTGGTGAAGGCCGACGGTCTTGCCGCCGGCAAGGGCGTCATCATCGCCGAGAGCCATGCGGAAGCGGAGGCGGCGATCGACGCCATGATGCGCGACAAGCAATTCGGCGCAGCGGGTCTCGAACTGGTGGTCGAGGAGTTCCTCGATGGCGAGGAGCTTTCATTCTTTGCGCTCTGCGACGGGCAGCACGCGCTGCCGCTTGCCTCCGCCCAGGACCACAAGCGGGTGGGCGACGGCGATACCGGCCCCAACACCGGCGGCATGGGCGCCTATTCGCCGGCACCCGTTGCGACGCCCGAGATCGAGCGGCGCATCATGGACGAGATCGTGCGGCCGACCGTGGCCGGCATGGCGGCGGAAGGGAAGCCCTTCAAGGGCGTGCTCTTCGCCGGCATCATGGTGACGAAGGACGGGCCGAAGCTCATCGAGTTCAACGTGCGCTTCGGCGATCCGGAATGCGAAGTGCTGATGCTGCGCCTCAAATCCGATCTGCTGCCGGCACTGATGGCGGCGCGCGACGGCGCCTTGAAGAATTTCGATCTGCGCTGGCACGACAAGGCGGCGGTGACGGTGATCATGGCGGCCAATGGCTATCCGGGAAAGCCGGAAACGGGGACGCTCATCAAGGGGCTCGACAAGGCAAGTGCCATCGCCGATGTCGCCGTCTTCCATGCCGGCACCAAGCGCAATGAGGCGAACGAGATCGTCGCCGCCGGCGGCCGCGTGCTCGCCATCTCCGCCGTTGCCGCTGATGTTAAGGCCGCGCAGAAGCTCGCCTATCAGGCCATCGATGTGATCGACTGGCCGGGCGGCTTCTGCCGCCGCGACATCGCCCACCGCGCCATCGCACGTCTTTCCTGAATAGGGAGTTCATCCATGTTCAAGCTGCGCTATTCGTCGACCAGTCCCTTCGTGCGCAAGGTGAGCGTGCTCGCCATCGAAACCGGGCAGGATAAGGAGATCGAGCGCATTCCGACGGTCGCCATTGATCCCAACAGCGATATCGGCAAGGACAATCCCTTGAACAAGGTGCCGGCTTTGGTGCTGGAGGATGGCGCGTCGCTCTATGATTCGCATGTGATCTGCGAGTTCCTCGATGCCCGCCATCAGGGCCCCAAATTCTTCCCCGCCGCCGGTCCCGCGCGCTGGACGGCGCTGCGGCGCGAGGCGCTGGCCAACGGCATGGCCGATGCGGGCGTCCTGCGCATGATGGAAAGCCGGCGGCCGGCGAACGAGCAATCGCCCGGCTGGGTCGCGCGGCAGAAGCTCAAGATGGATCAGGGTCTCGATGCGCTGGAGCGCGAAGCGCCGCAATTCGGCAGCGGCTTCGATATCGGCCTGATGACCATCGCCATCATGCTCGACTATTTCGACTTCCGCTTCAAGGCGGAAGAGTGGCGCAAAGGCCGGCCGAACCTCACCAAATGGCACGCGGCGATTTCCGAGCGGCCGAGCCTTAAGGCGACACTCCCGGTCGAGTGAGCGGCAACCAACGGGTTTCTCATATTGTCATGCCCGCGAAAGCGGGCATCCACGGCTGCAACGGCACGATGGATCCCCGCTTTCGCGGGGATGACAGAAGAACTTTATTTCTTCAAATAGAGATCGCGGGCGGCGAGGATCGCGCCGCCGACGATGGCGAGGCAGCCGATCAGTACGGCCATCGTCGCGCTCGCCTTGCCGGTGGCGATGAGGAGCAGCGTCGAGATGAGCGGCGAGGCGTATGAGATGGCGCCGAGTGCCTTGATGTCGCCCTTCTTGACGCCGTAATCCCAGACGAAGAAGGCGGCACCGACCGGGCCCAATCCCAGCGCGACGATGGCGACCCATTGCCAAGTGCCTGACGGCCAGACGGTTTCCTCGACGAGGAGATGGCTGATGGCGCCGAGGAAGGCCGTGACGCCGCAGAAGGCGCCGACGAGATCGGTCGGTGCCGAGCCGAAGCGGCGCGAGAGCACCGAATAGATCGACCAGGTGAAGGCGCAGGCGAAGGCCGCGCCATAGCCCAGCATATCGCCCGCCGGCTGGTCGGTGGCGGCGGCACCGCTGTCGCGGGCCATGAGCAGCGTCACGGCGCCACCCATGCCGATGACGGCGCCAGCCACATGCTGCCAATAGAGCCTCTCGCCGGGGAGAAGGGCGGAGAAGAGCACGATGAGGAGCGGCCACAGATAGGCGATGAGGCTCGCCTCCACCGCCGGGGCATGGTCGAGCGCCACGAAATAGAAGAGGTGATAGAGGAAGAGCCCGCCGATGCCGATCGCCCAGACCGGCCAGGGCTGGCGGAAGAAGGCGAAGGCGCCGCGGCCCGCCGTCAATCCGTCCCGCGCCCATTTGAGGCAGCAGAACAGGAAGGCGATGCCGAAGGTCATGGCCATCAGTTGGAAGGGCGGCACGTCGCCGGTCGAAGAGGTGAAGAGGGCAAGCGTCGCCCAGAGCAGGACGGCGATCGCGCCGATCAGCGTCGCGCGGCGCGTGTGGGATGGATCCTTGGCGGCAAGAGCGGTTTCGGTCATGGCCCGCCTGCTATCGCAAGGCCGGCGCGAATCGTCAAGCCGCGGCGGGGTTAAGTGCGCGGCGCCAGGAAGACGATGAGCAGCCAGTTCCCCAGCATGATCGAGACGATCATGAAGAAGAGCAGGACATAGCGGTGGAAGTTCCGCTCGCGGTCGGAGACGTAGCCGCGGATGAGGCGGGTGAGGTTGGAGAAGCGTTCGACGATGATGTTCATCTTGTCGCGCTCGGCATTCTGCCAGAACTGATAGATGATCATCGAATAGATGGCGCCCACGGAAACGACCAGGCTGATGGCGATGCAGAGCTTGAAGAGGAAGCCGGTCTTGGCGGCATAATCCCCGGTGAGACCCAGCAGCACGAAGACGGCGAGCGTGCCGCCGAGCGTGCCCCATTGCTGGTGCTTGGCGAAGCGGATCGTGTCGGCCGAGGCGCGGTAGAGCTCCAGCATTTCGGCATGGGTCAGCTCATCGAGCTCCGACGGTTCCACCACCATCGGCTCGGCGCCGGTATCGTCAGTTTCCGCCTGCTTGGCTGCCTTGGCCATGATCCACCGCTTCCATTACCGGCCCGATCATGGGCCGGCGATGGTTAAGAAGCGGTGTGTGCTGATTTTTCGTTTTTATATCAATGGCTTAATGAAAAAGCCGATCAATACATATGCTGGCCGCCATTGATGGAGAGGGTCGAGCCGGTGATGAAGCCGGCATCGTCCGCCACCAGGAAGAGGACGCCGCGGGCGATTTCCTCGGCCTTGCCGAGACGGCCCACGGGGATCTTGGCGACGATCTTTTCGAGGACCTGCGGCGGCACGGCGCGCACCATGTCGGTGTCGATATAGCCCGGCGCGATGGCGTTGACCGTGATGTTCTTCGCCGCCCCTTCCTGGGCCAGTGCCTTGGTG
>CAZUAL010000284.1:0-5167 GCA_964618305.1 uncultured Dongia sp.
GGTCTGCCCCGCCGTGATGAAAAGCGGCGGGGCTTTTTTATGCCTCGTCCTCGAAACCGCTCTCGCCCTGGCTGCGCCCCCAATCCGGCGTGAAGGTGACGATACGGATGCCGGCCGGAATGTTGGGATTGAACATGCGGTTGTGCCAGTAGGTCGCCTGGAAGAGCGCGTCATGCTCGGCAAGCTCCGCGACCCGGCACAGCAGGCGGAAGCGCTGGTTGAGTTCGGCAAAATCGAGATAGACCTTGCCGAGGCCGAGCATCCTGTCGACCAGCGCCGATGCCGGGCCGAAGAGGGCCGTCAGCTGGTCGTCGAAATCGCGGAAGCGCTGGAAGTAGCCCGCCGCCATATGCTCGGTCGCCTTCTCCCAGCGCTCGACCGGGTCCTGCGTCTTCAGGACCTGGTGGCGGAAGAAGGCGGTCGAATCCGACGTGTCTGCCTTGTGCAGCAGCACAACGGTCGAGCCGGCCAGCTGCGCATCATCGCGCGAGAAGATCAGCGGCCGCATGCCGGCACTGGGCCGGCCGCCGCCTTCGCGCATCGCCATCTGCCTCAGCTGGCATTGCCAGTGCAGGAATTCCTCGCGCAGGGCCGCCGCCGCTTCGCCGATCAGGATAACCTTATCCGCATCTTTCGCCATGCCGCGCCCGCCTTCTTCGTTGACCCGAAACGATATCGCTTTGCCACACGCGCGGCAACCAATCCTGGGCCAACTTTCTTTAGATTGTGCTGGATTGGGTGGGCACTTTGTCGCATCATATTAGGAGATGAGTCAGCATCAACGCGTCACGAGCGAGGGGGAAAGTCGCTTGGGAATTGAGCGTTTGACCAATGAATTCATGAACCTCCCTGCGGGCCGGCCAGCGGCCGCAGGTGAAGCGGCAGTGTGTTCGGCACTGCTTGCCCTGGTTAAGGCTGGCCTGCTTCAGAAGACCAATTTCGACCAAAACCGCTGACGCGCATTTGCGCCTGCGGTCAATGCGTGTTGCTCAACTGCGTTTGGTTACGAGTGCTTCTGCTTACGCGTGGCGTTTCAAGCATGGGCGAATGACCGGCGGCAACGGGGACTGCACGGTCGTGCCGAAAAATGACGAAGCAAGGAGACGAAACCCCGCATCACCAATGTGAACAAACTAGTGAGGGGATCTGGAGAGATGTCTGCGGAAACGATGTCAGGCTCTGCAAAGGGCGAACTTCTGCGCACCATCGACTGGCGTGGTGCCTTCTGGGTGGCGAGCGGCGTTCCCGCCCTCGTCCTTTTCTCGATCGGCGGCATTGCCGGCACGGTCGGCATTCCGGCCTTCGCCATCTGGGCGGTCTCGATGGTGATGGGCTTCATCCAATCCTTCACCTATGCCGAAATCGCCGGGCTCTTTCCCAACAAATCGGGTGGCGCCTCCGTTTACGGCGCGGCAGCCTGGCTGAAATACGGCAAGTTCATCGCACCGCTCTCCGTCTGGTGCAACTGGATTGCCTGGACACCCGTCCTGTCGCTGGGTTCCGCGATCGCCGCGGGCTATATCCTCGGCATCATGGAGCCGGCACCAGCTGCCGAAGCGATCGCCGCTGAAATCGCCCGCGCGCTTGCGGCGGGCACGACGATCGACGAGGCACAGGCCACCATCAATCTGATGCCGCTCCACAATTGGGGTCATTCCTGGAGCCTCGGGTTCTTCAGCCTGTCCTTCAACTGGACCTTCGTCATCGGCGCCATCCTGATGCTGCTGGCCTTCGCCATCCAGCATCGCGGCATCCTCGGCACGGCCAAGGTGCAGACGGTGGTCGGCCTCATCATCGTCCTGACACTCTTCATCATCGGCGTGGTGCCGTTCCTCAACGGCAATTTCGACAGTGCCAACTTCTCGCCCTTCGTGCCGCTGGCCGTGCCTTACGCACCGGAGCCGGGAAGTTGGAACATCGCCGGCTGGACGCTGATTCTGGGTGGCATGTTCATCGCCGCCTGGTCGACCTACGGTTTCGAGACGGCGATCTGCTACACGAGCGAGTTCAAGAACCCGGAAAGCGACACCTTCAAGGCGATCTTCTATTCGGGCCTTCTCTGCCTCGTGCTCTTCATCCTGGTGCCGATCACCTTCCAGGGTTATCTCGGCCTCAACGGCATGCTCGATGCCGGCGTCGTTGCCGGTACGGGCGTCGCCGACGTGATGGCCAGGATGGTGGGGGGTGGAGGTGCCATCAATGTCATCTTCGTCTTCCTGATGATCGCCTCGCTCATCCTGATCATCATCACGGCGATGGCGGGGTCGTCTCGTACACTTTATCAGGGGTCGGTGGATGGCTGGTTGCCAAAGTTTCTCAGCCACGTCAACCACAACGGGGCCCCGACCGGCGCCATGTGGACGGATCTCGTCGTCAATTTGGTGCTGCTATCGATCGCCTCTGTCGATGCGACCTTCTACTACACCATCCTGGCCATTTCGAACTGTGGCTACATCATCTTCAACTTCCTCAACCTCAACTCCGGCTGGATCCATCGCATCGACAATGGTCACGTCAAGCGTCCGTTCAAGGCACCGACCATCGTTCTAGCGACGGGCACAATCCTCGCCTTCGTCAATGCCATCTTCATGGGCGCCGGCGCCAAGGTGTGGAATCCTCACGCCTTGCTCTATGGCTTCATTGCTGCGGCAGTGATCTTCCCGGTCTTCTGGTTCCGTCACTATATCCAGGACAAAGGGCAGTTCCCCGACCGCATGCTGGATGATCTCGGCATCAAGGATGCCGGCCATCTGGGCGAGAAGAAGGCAGGCATGCTGCCCTACCTGACACTCGCTGCCGGGTTCATCGTGGTCCTGGTGTCGAACTGGATATTCACCGGCTGATAGAGCCGCTCACCAATGGGCGGAGCCATCGCGGCTCCGCCCATTTTCTTTGCGTTCAGTTGAGTGCAATCCGTGATTGACCAGAGCCTCATTGACACGTTCAAGCGCGACGGCTTCGTCATCGTCCGCAATTTCCTGGATGAAGCCGATATCGAGGCGGCGCGTGCTCGTTTCGAGCCCCTCTTCCAGGGGAAGTTCGAGACCGGCCTCTATCCGGACGAATGGAACTGGGTCGAAGGGCGTGACCCATCCGACCGGACGCGCCAGATCTGCAACGGCTGGAAATCGGACCAGGTTGTCGCCCGGATCGTTCTTTCAGCGAAGGTCGGTGAGCATTGCGCGCGCATGGGCGGCTGGAAAGGCGCCCGCATCGGCCAGGACAATGTGCTGTGGAAGCCGCCCGGCGCCAAGTCTCTGGGCTTTCATCAGGATGACAGCTATTGCCATTGGGTCGTGCCGGCCGGATACATCACCTGCTGGATGCCGCTCGACGATACAACAGCGGCCGGCGGCACCATCGAATATGCGCGGGGCTCCCATCTATGGCCCCTGACGCCGCCGCGCGGCAAGTTCCATGCGCCGGAGGATTATCACGCCACTTTGCGCGAGGCGGCGGCTGAAGCCGGCGGCACCATCGACATCGTGCCGATCGAGGTCAAGGCCGGCGACGCCGTCATCCATCACGGCCATGTCTGGCACGGCTCCGGCCCCAACCTGGCGCAGGTTCCGCGCCGCTCCCTCGTCTCGCATTGCCTTTCGTCCGAATGCCGCTTCCACCCCACCAATGTCAGCTACATCTATTCGCGCTACCGGCGGCACGATGATCTGGAGATGGATGAAAGCTTCTTCCCCATTCTCTGGCGTGCGGACGGCTATCGCACACCTTGGCTTACCGCTTGAGCTTGAGCCTCATTATTGGGCCTCAATTGGTCTGCACTTGTCTGCCTTTGGTGAGTGAGTTGTTGAAAACCCTGCAAGGGCTAGGCTATTGTTTTCCTCACCATCACAGCATTTCCGCGCGGCCCTGACCGATGTTCCATTGGTTGCCCGCCGGCCATTCAACGAGGGTTTGAGCACGAACTAGTCCACACAAATAATCAGGTGCAGGGAGCCGATCATGAAGAAGCGCGTTGCTGTTGTCGGTGCCGGTCCATCGGGGACCGCCGTTCTTCGAGCCTTCCAATCCGCCGCCGCCAAAGGCGCCGACATTCCGGAAATCGTCTGCTTCGAGAAGCAGGAGGATTGGGGTGGCCTGTGGAACTACACCTGGCGCACCGGCCTCGACGAATACGGCGAGCCGGTCCATTGCTCCATGTACCGCTATCTCTGGTCGAACGGCCCCAAGGAATGCCTCGAATTCGCCGACTATACGTTCGAGGAGCATTTCGGGCGCCCCATCGCCTCCTACCCGCCCCGCGCCGTGCTGTGGGATTACATCAAGGGCCGTGTCGAAAAGGCCGGCGTGCGCGGCTGGGTCCGCTTCCGCACCCCCGTGCGCGACATTCACCTTGATGAGGCAAGCGGCAAATTCAGCGTCACCTCGCACGATCTCAAGAAGGATTTTAAGACGACCGAACTCTTCGATCATGTGATCGTCTGCTCGGGCCATTTCTCGACGCCCAACGTGCCCGAATTCCCGGGCTTCAGCTCCTTCAACGGCCGCGTCCTCCATGCCCACGATTTCCGTGATGCGGTGGAGTTCAAGGGCAAGGATATTCTCATCGTCGGTCGCTCCTACTCGGCCGAGGATATCGGCTCGCAATGCTACAAGTACGGGGCCAAGTCGATCACCACCACTTACCGTTCGCGCCCCATGAGCTTTAAATGGCCGAGCAACTGGGAGGAGAAACCTCTGTTGCAGCGCGTCGACAACAAGACGGCCTATTTCAAGGACGGCACGTCGCGGGAGATCGACGCGATCATCCTCTGCACTGGCTATCAGCATTATTTCCCCTTCATCGAGGACAGCCTGCGCCTGAAGACGGAAAACCGCCTGTGGCCCTTGGGCCTCTATCGCGGTGTGGTGTGGGAGGACAACCCGAAGCTCCACTATATCGGCATGCAGGACCAGTTCTATACGTTCAACATGTTCGACGCCCAGGCCTGGTATTCGCGCGACGTCATACTTGGCCGCCAGCCATTGCCGTCGAAGGCCGAGATGCAGAAGAACAGCGCCGCCTGGCGCGCACGCGAGGAAAAGCTCGAGGATGCCGAGCAGATGATCTGGTTCCAGGGCGATTACGTGAAGGAACTGATCGGCCTTACCGATTATCCGAGCTTCGACATCGAGACGGTCAACAAGACCTTCATGGAGTGGGAGCATC
>CAZUAL010000285.1:0-5142 GCA_964618305.1 uncultured Dongia sp.
CTTCTCGATATGCGCAACACCTGCTTCGACTTGCGCCTTGAGTTCCGCCGGATAGGCGCGGCCATTGGCGTAGAAATAGGTGCAGACCTCGGTCGTCGCCGTGAAGCCCGGCGGAACCGGCAGCCCCAGCGCCGACATCTCAGCGAGGTTGGCGCCCTTGCCACCCAGCAGATTGCGCATATCGGCCCGGCCTTCCGCCGAACCGCCACCGAAATGATAGACCCACTTCGCCATGGCTGTGCTCACCCTTCGATCTTTGAAAAATCCGCCACGAGATTGAACGTGTCACGGATCGAGTTCAGCAACCGCAGGCGGTTGCCACGCAATTCCTTCTCGTCGGCATTGACCGTCACCTTGTCGAAGAAGGCGTCGACCGGCTCCCTTAGAGTACCCAGCTTGATCATCGCCGCGGCAAAGTCTTCTTTCGATATGGCATCGGATACCCAATGCCGAGTGACATCGAGAACCTGATAGAGTGATCTCTCTTCATCGGAGAGCAACCAAGCCTGATCGGGAAGAAGGTCGTGAGTTCGCCCGTCCTTCTTCTCTTCGATGCGCAGAATGTTGGTCGCGCGCTTGTAGCCGGCCAGCAGATTGGCGCCGTCCGCGCTGTCGACCAACGCCTTCAGCGCATCGACCCGGGCCAGGAGGCGGGTCAGATCGTCTTCATCGCCCAGCGCGAAAACGGCGCTGATGAGATCGTGGCGTGTGCCCTGCTCCTTCAGCGCGACCTTGAGGCGGTCGGCGAAGAACTCCATCAGTTCGTCGGTGGTTTCCTTGGCGGTCTTGCCGTTGAGGCTGCCGATGCTCTGGTGAAGGATCGCGTAGGACGCTTCCAGCACCTCGCGCAGGCGGATGCGCAGCTTGTTCTCAAGAATGAGGCGGATGATGCCGAGTGCCGCGCGGCGGAGCGCGAAGGGATCCTTCGAGCCGGTCGGCTTCTCGTCGATGGCGAAGAAGCCGGTCAGCGTATCGATCTTGTCAGCGAGGGCCACGGCGACACTCACCGGCGCGCTCGGGCAGGAATCGCCCGGACCGAGCGGCTTGTAATGATCGGCGATGGCATCGGCAACTTCATCCGGCAGCTTCTCATGGCGCGCATAGTAACGCCCCATGATGCCCTGGAGTTCCGGAAACTCGCCGACCATGCCGGAAACGAGGTCCGCCTTGGCAAGCGAGGCCGCCTGATTGGCAAGGCCCGCATCGCAGCCGAGAATGAACTTCGCAAGTTCGCGGGAAAGCGCCTTGACGCGGCTGACCTTCTGCCCGACCGAGCCCAATTTGGCGTGATAGGTGATGGTGTCGAGCTGCGGCGTCCGTTCGCCGAGGCTCACTTTGAGATCCTGATCCCAGAAGAACTTGGCATCCGAGAGACGGGCGCGCAGCACGCGCTCATTGCCGTGGATGATCGCCTTGCCGCCGTCATTCGCCTCGATATTGGCGGTGACGAGGAAACGCGGCGCCAGCTTGCCGCTCTTGTCGAGCAGCGCGAAATACTTCTGATTGACGCGCATCGAGGTGGTCAGCACTTCGTGCGGCACCGACATGAATTCGTCGTCGATCTTGCCGACCAGCACATTCGGCCATTCGACGAGGCCCGTCACTTCATCGAGCAGGCCTTCATCCTGTTTGACGGTGAGACCTTCCTTGGCCGCAGCAGCTTCCGCCTGGCGCTTGATCTCCGCCCGGCGCTCGGCCTGATCAAGGATGACCTTCGCTGCCTTCAGCTTGGCTTGGTAGTCGGCAAAGTTCGCGACAGTGATTTCACCGGAAGAGAGGAAGCGGTGGCCTAACGTTGTTGCACCCGCTGCAACTACGGTCTTCTCGGGCGACCGAGTATCGAAGTCCACCGGCACGATCTCGCCATCGAATACTGCAACAATCGACCGCAACGGGCGCACCCACAGAGACTTACCGTTGGCCCAGCGCATAGATTTTGGCCAAGGAAACTGCTCAAGAGTAGCTTCGATTTCGGTGGCTAGCACATGGGCTGTCGGACCACCCGCAGCAATATCCGAATAGAACCAGTGAGTAGCTTTACCAACCTCGCGTTGAACGCAACGATCTAACGTAATGTTATGCTTCCGAAGGAAGCCTTCAATAGCCTGCGATGGCGCGTCTACGCGCGGTCCCTTTTCTTCAAATCTCTGGTCGGGCTGCATTTTGGGTAGCCCGGTCATAGCCAGCGTCAGCCGTCGCGGTGTAACGTAGCTCTTTACAGAATCAAAAACTACCCCGCGTGCTTTCAGCTTGCCGGTGACGAGGCGCTGCAGATCTTCCGCCGCGCGTGCCTGCATGCGCGCCGGGATTTCTTCGGAGAAGAGTTCGAGGAGGAGTTCGGCCATGGCTTATGCCTCCCCTTGCGAAGCATCTTGCTTCTGTGTTGCTTCCCAGGCTTCGCAGCAGCCCTTGGCGAGCGCGCGCACGCGGCCGATATAGGCCTGGCGCTCGGTCACCGAGATGACGCCGCGCGCATCGAGCAAGTTGAAGAGGTGGCTGGCCTTGAGCGCCTGGTCATAGGCCGGCAGCGGGAGTGCTTTGTTGCCACCGAGCAATGCCGCGCATTCCTTCTCGGCATCCTCAAAATGCTTGAACAGCGTTTCGGTATTCGCGCGCTCGAAATTGAAGGCCGAGTGCTCCTGCTCGGATTGCAGGAAGACGTCGCCATAGGTCATCCCGTGGCCGTTGTAGTCGAGATCGTAGATGCTCTCGACGCCCTGCACATACATGGCGAGGCGTTCGAGACCGTAGGTGAGTTCCGTCGAGACGGGATCGCATTCGAGTCCGCCCACCTGCTGAAAGTAGGTGAACTGGCTGACTTCCATGCCGTCGCACCAGACTTCCCAGCCCAAGCCCCAGGCGCCGAGCGTCGGGCTTTCCCAATCGTCCTCGACAAAGCGGATGTCATGCGCCAGCGGATCGATGCCGATCGCCTTCAAGGAGCCCAGATAGAGATCCTGGCTGTCGGCCGGCGATGGCTTCAGGATCACCTGGAACTGGTAATAGTGCTGCAGGCGGTTGGGATTCTCGCCATAGCGCCCGTCCTTCGGGCGGCGCGAGGCCTGTACGTAGGCGGCGCGCCAGGGCTTGGGGCCGAGCGCCCGCAAGGTCGTCGCCCAGTGGAAGGTGCCGGCGCCGACTTCCATGTCGTAGGGCTGCAGAATCACACAGCCAAGGCTCGCCCAATAGGCTTGCAGCTTCAGAATCAGAGCCTGGAAACAGGTCTCAGGGTTCGGTTTCCGGCGCGCAGGCTTCGCCTCGGCGGGCATAATGAGTTGATCCCCTTCACGATTTCATCCGGGCTGGCCGTTAGCGGCTTCTTGGTGCGGCGCAACATACTCAGCCGCCGATGCTTTATCAAGCAAAGGCTGGTCCCCGACCGCGCGAAAAGCGTGGAAATCCGCCAAAATCGTGTGACATCGGGAAAAAGACGTCCCGTTTTTGTCAGCCGGCCGAATGACCGCACGAACAGGTGGATTTAGCCGGGTAATAGGCCCCGCAGGACTTGCATTGCACCATGTCCTCGATGGGCCTGGCATTGCCGCTGCGACCGCCCGCCGGCCGTTCGTCCTTCTCCTCGGCATTTTTCCGCGCGACCTGACCGCGGCGCACGAAGTACCAGACCGCCGCGATGATGGCCGCGACGACGAGAAGCTTCGGGAAAGTGGGAAGACCGAACATGAACGAGGTTTAGCGGTCCCGCGCCACAGTGGTCAAGCTTGCTTGACGATCGGCAGCGCCGCCGCGTCACGCAGGACAGCCTCGGTCGCCGCGGTGAAGGCGCCGTCCGCGCCGTGCAGTACCCAGGGTGCCAAGCGATGCGCGCCCGATCCGGCACCTCTTGTTCCCTGCAGGAGGACGCGCTTCGGCGCCGCGCCCGCTTTCGGCAGCAGCGGCAGCTCTAGAATCTCGCCGCAGGGCGCTGCCAAGAGGCTCAGCAATTCCGCCGCGCGGTCGGCGCGGTGGATGAAGGTGATGGTGCCGCCCGGGCGCACGGCCCGTGCCGCGCAGGCCACCCAGTCGGCAAGCTTCGCCGCACCTTCGACATTCGCAATCGCCTTGATCGGATTGGGCGAGACCGAGGCCTTGTCGCGTTCGAGATAAGGCGGGTTCGCCATCACATGATCGAAGCCGCTCTCGGTGAAGGCGAGGAGATCGCCGGCCATGAAATGAACGCGGTCGCCAAGCGCGTTCGCGGCCGCATTGTTCCTTGCCAGCGCGACAAGGCCCGGCTGCAGGTCGATGCCGATGATCGTGACCTGCGCGAGGCGCGCGGCGAGACACAGAGAAGCCGTGCCGACGCCGCAGCCGAGATCGAGGACGCGCTGACCGGCGAGCGCCGGCACGGCGGCGGCAAGCAGCACGGGATCGATCGCTGCGCGATAGCCGTCCTTGGGCTGCATCAGTTGCAATTTGTTGCCGAGCACCCGGTCCGTGCTGGTTTCCATCATTTCCGTCATTCGGTCCCGTCCGGACTCAGTTCTTCCGCCTCGATGAGGATGGCGCGGGCGCGGGCATAATCATCGTCGTTCACCATCAGGCGCTGCGGCAGGATATCGAGGCTGCCCTGCATGATGCTTGAATGTGTGTCGAGGATCAGGGCGTCGATACCGGCATCGGCCAAAAGCGCTGTCAGGAAGGACAGCCTAACGGGGTCACCGGACCGGATGAGTTCCTGCAATCTCTGCCCCCTGCCCTGCATCAACTGGACTTTGCCCCGCGCTGAATTGTCGCGGTGCCGCCCCTCGCTTGGCTTGACCGAGCGGGGAGAGCGGCTATGCTCGCGCGAGATAAGGCTTTTCTCAAGAATTTAAGTAAGGATTTTCGGCGTGGCCGTCATCGTCAATCTGGAAACCGGGCGCAAGGATGGCAAGGGCGATGCCCTGGAGCGGCTGACCGATCTGGTCAAGACCGAGCTGGAGCGCGTCAACCACCACATCGTGCAGCACATGCAAAGCGATGTGCAGCTCATCCCGCAGCTTGCCGGCCACATCATCGCCGCCGGCGGCAAGCGCATGCGCCCGATGCTCACGCTCGCCTCGGCGCGGCTGTGCGGCTATCAGGGCCGCCGGCATATCGGCCTCGCCGCCGCCGTCGAGTTCATCCACACCGCCACGCTGCTGCATGACGACGTGGTCGACG
>CAZUAL010000286.1:0-5131 GCA_964618305.1 uncultured Dongia sp.
AGGTCATCCTGGTCGGCGGTGCTCTCAGCTTCATTGTGACCTTCTACATCTTCTTCCTGTTGCCGGACTTCTTCATCCGCTTCACGCTATGGCTGCTGACCCATTCGATCTATCGGATCAGGATCGTCGGCGCCGAGAACGTGCCGCTCAATGGTCCGGCTCTGCTGGTGTGCAACCACCTTTCCTTCGTCGACGGCCTGCTCGTCGGCTCGTGCGTGCAGCGCTTCGTGCGCTTCATGGTCTATGCGCCCTTTTTTGGCATCCCCGGTCTCGGGCATTTCCTGAAGAAGATGCGCGCCATCCCCACAGGCGGCGGCAAGGTGCTGGAGCCGATCAAAAAGGCGCGCACGGAGCTGGAGGAAGGGCATGTGGTCTGCATCTTCGCGGAAGGGTCCATCAGCCGTACCGGCAACATGCTGCCCTTCAAGCGGGGATTCGAGCGGATCATCGACGGCATCGATGTGCCGGTCATCCCGGTCCATCTCGATCAGGTGTGGGGATCCATCTTCAGCTTCAAGGACGGCAAGTTCTTCTGGAAATGGCCTAGCCGCTTCTTCTATCCGGTGACGATCACATTCGGAAAACCACTGCCGGCGAAGGCGCGGGCCTGGGACGTGCGGCAGAAGCTCCTGGAAATGGGTGGCGATGCCTTCCGGGTCCGGCGCAAGTCGGATGATCTGGTCGCCGTTCGCTTCATCCAGTCGGCGAAGAAGCGCTGGTTCCGCCTCGCCATGGCGGACTCACTCGGCCGGGAACTCAATTTCGGTCAAGCGCTGACCGGCGCTCGCATTCTCTCAAATTGGTTCACGAAGGAACGGGCCGCGGACAAGATGGTCGGCGTCCTGCTGCCGGGCTCCGTCGGGGCGGCCCTGGTCAATCTGGGGCTCATGCTGGCCGGAAAGATCCCCGTCAATCTCAACTTCACGATCGGCGCGGAGGCCCTGGAATCAGCTGTCCGGCAATGCGGCATCAAGACGATCGTCACCGCGAAGCCCTTTCTTGCCAAGGCGAAGATTGCCGAGCGGCCGGACATGATCTTCGTCGAAGAGCTGCTGGCCGCGCAAAGCAAGGTCACCCAAGCCTGGACCTATCTCACGACTTTGTTGACACCGACCTCGCTTCTGGTGCGATCGGCCGCGCCGCGCGGTCAATCGGTCGACGATCTCTGCACGGTGATGTTCAGCTCCGGCTCAACCGGAGAGCCTAAGGGTGTCATGCTCTCCCAGCACAATGTGATCTCGAATCTGGAGGCGATCGCGCAGATTCTCTGGGTGCAGCGCGACGACCGCATCATGGGCGTGCTGCCGTTCTTCCATTCTTTCGGCTTTACGGGGACGCTGTGCTTGCCGCTCGTCATCGGGATCGGCGCCGTCTATCACGCCAATCCTCTGGACGCGAAGACCATCGGCGGCCTCATCAGAAAGTACAAGGCGACGATTCTCATCTCAACGCCCACTTTCTGTCAGTCATACCTCCGCACCTGCCCGAAGGAGGATTTCGCGAGCCTGAGGCACGTCGTGGTGGGAGCCGGAAATGGGGCCGGTCGTATCCGTGAACGTGCCCAACGTTCTGGGCGTGGGTGAGACGCAAACCGGCCATAAGCCCGGGACCGTCGGCCATCCGGTGCCGGGTGTCGCCGCACGCGTGGTCGACCCCGATACGTTCGAGGATCGCAAGGAAGGGGAGGAGGGGCTTCTGCTCCTCAAAGGGCCAGGCCGCATGGTCGGCTATCTCAACAATCCGGAGAAGACGGCCGAGGTCATCCGCGACGGCTGGTATGTGACCGGCGATATCGCGGTGCTGGATGAAGACGGGTTCATCCGCATCACCGACCGCTTGTCACGCTTCTCCAAGATCGGTGGCGAGATGGTGCCGCATCTGAAGGTCGAGGAGGCCATGCTGCGCATTCCCGGCATCAACGGCGCCAATGTCACGGCCGTGCCAGATGCCGCCAAGGGCGAGCGTCTGGTCGGGTTCTATGTCGCCGACGAGGCCATGGCGCCGGAACTGGTCTGGCAGGGTCTCAATGAATCGGGCCTGCCGAAGATCTGGGTGCCGAAATCGGCAGACCTCCACCGCCTCGATGAGTTGCCGGTTCTTGGCACGGGCAAGACGGACCAGAAGCGCCTCAAGGCGATGGCTCTAACCTTGGCGGCGCAATAGCCTGAAGGCCAGGGGAGCCGCGACGACGATCATGAAGATGCGGACCACATGGTGGCTGGATACATAGGCGGCGTCGATCCCGAGGGCCAGGGCAATGAGGCTCATTTCGGCCAGCCCACCGGGTGAAAAGGCAAGCAGGGCCGAGGCGAAGGGGATGCTGGTGGTCGCTTTGACAATGAAGCCGAAGGCGGCGGCGATGCAGAGCAGGAGCAGCGTGGCGCCGATGGCAAGGATGATGCCCCGCAGCACGAGCCGCAAGGGAAGCCCGGTAAACCGGGCGCCGATCATCGAGCCGACAACGATCTGAGCAAGCGCCACCAGTTCAGCCGGCGGGCGCGGTGTCGTGATCCCGGCGATGTGCAGGAATGCGCTGGCCAGCATCGGTCCCACCAAAGCGTAGGCCGGCAGTCGCAATTGGCGGGCGGCGAAGAACCCGGCGATTCCGGCGCCGGCGAGCCACAGAATGTCCAGGGGCGCTAGGTGCTGAGCGGTGGCAGCCTGCGTCGCGCTGGCAGGCGTGTACCCACCAAGCCAGCGGTAGCCGAACGAGAGAATGAAGACGGCAACCAGGATGCGGGCACCATGCGCCAACGAAATGCGGGCTTCGTCGCCGCCGAAGGCGCTGCCTGTCAGGATCATTTCCGAAAGGCCACCGGGGGCCGCGGCGAAATAGGCTGTGACCTCGTCATAGCCGGCAAAGTGGATGTAATAGAGCCGCACCAGATAGGTGGTGACGACGACGTAGACGGAGAGCCATACAAAGCTGATCGACCAAAGGAGAAGGTGATCCAGCATGTCCGGCGAGAAGGCGCTGCCCAGCATGATGCCGAGGATGGCGACGAAGACCATCCGCAAGCGCGGCATCATCGCAATCGGCACGCGTGAGACGGCGGCAATGGTCGTAAAGGTCATCGCCCCCATCATCCAGGGGAGCGGCAGGTGCAGGAAATGGAAGATGGTTCCGCCGGCAGCGCCAAGAATAAGGCAAAGTGTCCTGGCGCGGAGCTGCGGACTGATCTCCACCCGTTAGATCTCCGCCGTTGCCTTGAGACCTTCGAAGACAGCTTCTTCCGCCGTGCGCGGCGTCAGGCAGTCGCCGATGATATGCATCTCTCCACCCCAGCCGGCGAGTTCATCCTCGAGCTCACTCGACCTTTCATGGCCCAAAGAGGCGACGATCGTGTCCACTTCATCGAAGATGATTGGTTCACCGCTGGTGGCGTGCTGGAAATAGGCCGTATTGCCGTCGGCACCATAGAGGCGGGCATAGGGGATGATCTCGACGTTGAGCTTGTGCAACTCGCCCACCCAGTGATCGCGCACATATTGGTGAATGCGCTGCCCAGCCATATAGCCGTCCACACAGAGACGCACGCGGCAACCCGCCCGCGCCAGTTTCTCGGCGAGCCCCATGCCGATCCAGTCGCAGCGCCAGTCGGCGATGACGATCGAGGAGCCGATATTGCCTTGGTCGCGGATCACGTCCCAGGCCGAGACGATATGACTGCCCTCGACACCCTCGATGCCGGCTGACAGGGCATTGCGCGGCTTCGCCCCTGTCGCGATGATGAGGGCGTCCGGCCTCTCGGCTTCGACCAGGGCGCGCGTGACCTTCGTGCGCGTGCGGATTTCGGCGCCACCCATCTGCACTTCACGGGTGAGATTGGTGATGATGCCGCCGAATTCGGCACGGGTTGGGAGCATCTGGGCCAGGAGCGCCTGGCCGCCGAGCCTGTCGCCGGCCTCGCACAGGATGACTTCATGCCCGCGCTCGGAAGCGACGGCTGCCGCCTTCATGCCGCCTGGGCCACCGCCGGCGATGAGGATCTTCTTCTTGCGCGCGATTGGCTTGCGCGCGCCGTAGACGAGTTCGCGTCCCGTCTCCGGATGCTGGATGCAGGAAATGGGATAGCCGAGATGAAAGTGCCCGATGCAGGCCTGGTTGCAGCCGATGCAGGCACGTATGTCGTCCAGCTTCCCGGCTTCGGCCTTGCGCGGCATGTCCGGGTCGCAAATCATGGCGCGGGTCATGCCGATGAGATCGGCGGACCCGCTGCCGAGGATCTTTTCGGCATCCTGCGGCTGGTTGATGCGCCCCGCCACCAGAACGGCGGCCTTGACCTTTGCCTTCACCGCCGCCGCGAAGGGCGCGACGTAGCCGTTGGCAAACGCCATCGGCGGCGCGATATGGACGGCACCGCCGAAGCTCGCGGATGATCCGGCGATGACGTTGAAATAGTCCATCACGTCATCAAGGGCTTCGATCGCCGCGAGGCTCTCATGCTCCTGCAGGCCGTTATAATCCTTGTCATCACCGCTGATCCTGAGGCCGATCACCAGATCCGGTCCGACCTTGGCGCGGATCGCTTCGGCAATCTCGCGCGTGAAGCGCAGGCGGTTCTCGAAGCTGCCGCCATATTCGTCGGTGCGCAGATTGGTGCGCTCGTTGAGGAACTGGGCGGGGAGATATCCGTGGCTGGCAACGATCTCCACACCGTCCAGGCCGCCTTTCATGAGGCGCAGAGCCGCATCCGCGTAGCCGGCGATGATCTCCTTGATCATGGCTCTTGAAAGCGGCCGCGGCATCACATGGAAGCGCTCGTTGGGGACGGCGGACGGGGCATAGGCGACGGGCGCGGTACCGTCCTGGCTCTCCATGATCTCGCGTCCGGGATGGAACAGCTGCCCGAAGATCTTCGTGCCATGGGGTTTGCAGGCATCCACCACGGCGCGGTAGCCGGGAATGCAATCATCCGTCGTCGCCATGATGAGGTGGGACGTGTAGCGCGCTGTCTCATGGACGCCCGCCACCTGCATGATGATGAGGCCGGCGCCGCCTTCGGCCCGGGCCTTGTGATAAGCGACAAGGCGCTCATTCGGGACCCCGGCGGTCGGCATCGTCGTGTCGTGCCCGGTCGAGAAAATGCGGTTCTTGATCTGGCAGTTACGGATGGTGAATGGCTGGAAC
>CAZUAL010000287.1:0-5116 GCA_964618305.1 uncultured Dongia sp.
GAACGGATGACTTCGAGCCCGCACAGCACGCCATAGACGCCGTCGAATTTGCCGCCGGTGGGCTGGCTGTCGATATGGCTGCCCGTCATGACGGGGGCGAGGCTGTTATCCTTGCCCGGGCGCCTCGCGAAGACGTTCCCCATCTTGTCGATGCGGATGGTGCAGCCCGCTTCCTTGCACCATTGGACGAAGAGATCGCGGGCCTGCCTGTCGAGATCGGTGAGGGCGAGGCGGCAGACGCCGCCCTTTTCCGTGGCGCCGATCTGCGCCATTTCCATCAGGCTGTCCCACAGCCGGTCGCCGTTGATCTTGAGATTGGTCGCCATGCTCTCCCTCCGGGTACCCCCGGCAGCGCCCCGAAAGACGCGCCGGATATGCCTTGCGAACAGGGGAGATTGCTCGCGACTCAAGTGCCGCCCCCGGCCCGCACGCCATTGGCGTGATCTAGCACGGGGCGCCTGATGATCGCAGCCCAAACCAGCCCTGTTTATCCTTGCGGACGATTCTCTAGATGGCCTTTGCGGCCTTGCGGGAAATCCTGCCCAATCCTGACTGGTCGGTCAAGCTTGCTGTGGGGCATGGCGGAAAGTGACTTCCGGCGGGCGGTGGGGGAGGTCGAGACGCATGGCCCCGCCCGGCCCTTCCGCCACCACTTTCCCGCGCCGCAAGACCTTGAGCCTTGCGGCCTTGAGGCGGATGGCCTCGATCGGGTCGCCGGCATCGAGGATGACCAGATCGGCATGGCAGCCGGGCGCCAATCCGTAGCCATCGAGGTGGAGGATCTTGGCCGGCGTTTCCGTGACCGAGCGATAGCAGGCGCGCATCGCCTCGAGGCTCGTCATCTGCCCGACATGGAGCGCCATCCCCGCCACGTCCAGCATGTCGCCCGAGCCCATCGAATACCAGGGGTCCATCACGCAATCATGGCCGAAGGCGACTGGAATGCCGGCCGCCATCAGTTCCGGAACCCGCGTCATGCCGCGCCGCTTGGGGTAGGTATCGTGCCGCCCCTGGATGGTGATGTTGATGAGCGGGTTGGCGATGGCGGCAACACCGGCCTCGGCCATCAGCGGGATGAGCTTCGAGACATAGTAATTGTCCATCGAATGCATCGAGGTGAGGTGCGAGCCGGTGACGCGGCCCTGCAATCCCAGCCGGTGCGTCTCGGCGGCGAGCGTCTCGATATGCCGCGACATGGGGTCGTCCGTCTCGTCGCAATGCATGTCGACGAGAAGCCCGCGCTCCGCCGCCAGTTCACAGAGGAGCCGCACTGAGGTGGCGCCATCCGCCATGGTGCGTTCGAAATGCGGAATGCCGCCCACCACGTCGACGCTGCGGTCAAGCGCTGTCTTCAGCAGCGCGGCGGCACCATCGCTGCGCAGATAACCGTCCTGCGGGAAAGCCACCAATTGCAGGTCGAGATAGGGTTTGACCCGCTTCTTCACCTCGAGGAGCGCATCGACCGCGAGCAATCTCGGATCGCAGATATCGACATGGGAGCGGATGGCAAGGAGCCCCCGCGCCACCGCCCAGTCGCAATAGCGGAGCGCCCGCTCCATGATCGCTTCTTGTGTGAGGTGCGGCTTCAACTCGCCCCAGAGCTGGATGCCTTCGAGCAGCGTCCCCGATTTGTTGAGGCGCGGCAGGCCTAAGCTCAGCGTCGCATCCATGTGGAAATGCGCGTCGACGAAAGGGGGCGAGACCAGATTGCCGCCGGCATTGATCGTGCTCTCGCCCGCATCGGGCAGGCCGTGCTCGACGGCCAGGATCCTGCCGTCCTTCACACCGATATCGATGTTCGCGCGCCCGTCGGGCAATGTCGCGTGGCGGATGATGAGATCGAACATGGGATTACCTTTCCCCCTTGCGGTAGGGAATCATCAGGGCACGCGGATAGCCCGCGCGCCGCGCCATGGTGATGAGCGCCAGGATCGAGAGAACGTAGGGCAGCATCAGGAAGAACTGGTAGGGGACACCCGCCACGATCTGCTGCAGCCGCAGCTGATAGGCGTCGAAGGCGGCAAAGAGGATGGCGCCCAAGAGCGCCTTGCCCGGCCGCCAGGAACCGAAGACGACGAGGGCGATGGCGATCCAGCCCCGGCCATTCACCATGTCGAAATAGAAGGAATTGAAAGCCGACATGGTCAGAAAAGCCCCGCCCAGCGCCATCAAGGCACTCCCCGCCATCACGGCGCCGATACGCAGGATGGTGACGTCGATCCCCTGCGCTTCGACGGCCGCCGGATTCTCGCCCACCATCCGGACCGCGAGGCCCAAGGGCGTGCGGTAGAGGATATAGGCGACGAGGGCGACACTCACGAAGGCAAGATAGGTGAGCGGCGTCTGGTTGAAGAACGCCTCGCCCAGGAACGGAATATCAGCGAGGCCCGGAATGGCGAAGGGCTGGAAGGGTTCGATCTTCGGCGGGCTCGTCACTTCGGGGAGCGAGACACGATAGACGAAGGAGGTGAGCGAGGTCGCCAGCAGCGTGATGCCGATCCCCGTCACATGCTGCGAAAGGCCCAAGGGCACCACGAGCAGCGCATGCAGCAGGCCGAACATCGCCCCGGCGCAGGCTGCGACGATGATCCCGCTCCACAGATCGCCGCCGGCATAGACGGTGAACCAGCCGGCGAAGGCACCCACGGTCATGATGCCTTCGATGCCGAGATTGAGCACGCCGGCGCGCTCGCAGATAAGCTCGCCAAGGGTCGCGAAGATGAGCGGCGAGGCGATGCGGATCGCCGCCGCCCAGAGACTTGCCGTGAAGAGGATCTCGACCGCTTCCATGCCGCTCACCGTCACTTCAAACGGAAACGGGTAAACAGCATGGCGACCACCATGGTGAGAAGCGCCGTCGCCACCATCACATGGGCGATGTAATTGGGTACACCCGCCTGCCGGCTCATCGCATCGGCGCCGACGAACATGGCGGCGACGAAGATCGAGGCGGCGACGACGCCCAGCGGATGCAACATCGCAAGCATGGCGACGACGATTCCCGCATAGCCGAAGCCAGGGCTGAGATCGAGTGTGAGATTGCCCTTGAGGCCGATCACTTCCGAAACGCCGGCCAACGCCGCGAGCCCGCCCGAGAGCAGCGCCACCTTCACCATCACGAGATCGACCTTCATGCCGGCAAAGCGCGCGGCTTTTGGGTTGAAGCCCACCGCCTTCATCTCATAGCCGTGAATGGTCCGGGTGTTGATGAACCAGATGATGCACGCCATCGCACAGGCGATGAGGAACCCCAGATGCAGCCGCTTGCCGTGGACGAGCTTGGGGAGGAGTGCCGCCTCGATCACCTTCTTCGATTGCGGCCAGCCCAGGCCCATCGGGTCCTTCAGCGGCCCTTCGAGCAGGAAGGAGACGAAGAGCAGGATGATGAAGTTGAGGAGCAACGTCGTCACCACTTCATCGACGCCGAAGCGCGTCTTCATCAAGGTCGGCCCCAGCAACAGCAAGGCACCCGCGGCAGCGCCCGCGATGAGCAGGATGGGAATGAGGATCGGTGCGGGGAGCGGCAGCAGGCCGGTCCCGAGCAGCACCGCCATGATGGCGCCGCCATAGAGCTGTGCCTCAGCCCCGATGTTCCACAGCCGCGCCCGGAACGCGATTGCCGCCGCGAGCCCGGTGAAGATGAGCGGTGTCGCCCGGGTCAAGGTCTCGAAGAGCGCGAATTGCGAGCCCAGCGCGCCCTTGATGACGAGGCCGAAAACGCTGAAGGGTTCCGCCCCGCTCCACAGCACCAATAGAGCTGCGATGACGAGGCTCGCCGCCACGGCGGCAAGAGGTGCCCCGAGCCAGGCCTGCCAGGGCGTCGAGAGGCGCGGTTCAAGCCGCATGCGCTTCCCCCGTGCCGTGACCGGCCATCATCAGGCCGATCTCCGGCACCGAGAATTGCCCGCGCGCCAGCGGCGCCGAGAGCCGCCCCCTGTAGATCACATGCAGCCGGTCGCTCAAGGCCAGCAGTTCGTCGAGATCTTCCGAGATGAGGAGGATGCCCGCCCCCCGCGCCCGCGCCTTCAGGAGCTGTTCATGCACATAGCCGACGGCACCGATATCGAGCCCGCGCGTCGGCTGCGCGGCGAGGATGAGCTTGGGGTCCCCCGCCATTTCGCGCCCCAGGATGAGCTTCTGCATGTTGCCGCCGGACAGAAGCCGCGCGATCGCCTGCGGTCCCGGGCAGCGCACGTCGAAGTCCTTGATGATGCCCTCGGCGAATGCACGCGCCGCCTGCCAGTCGATGAGATGGCGCCGCGAGAAAGGCTGCTCGCGGTAGCGTTCCGCGATCATGTTCTCGGTGATCGACATGTCCGCGACAAGGCCCACGGCATGCCGGTCCTCCGGAATGCGCGCGAGACCCCGCTTCACCATGGCGGCCGCGTCGGCGCCGCTGAGCTTTTCGCCGAAGAGGATGATGTCGCCCGATGTAGGCGCGGCAAGACCGCTCAGAAGATCGGCCAGCGGCCCCTGCCCGTTGCCGCTGACACCGGCCAAACCCACGATCTCGCCTTCATGGAGCGAGAGATCGACCGCATCGAGTTCGTTGCGCCCGTGCGCCCCGGTGAGGGTGACCTGCGCCAGGCGCAGCAATTCGTTGCCCGGCGCCTGTGGCTCCACCTTGGGGGCCGGCACCGGCCTTCCCACCATCATCTCGGCCAGTTCGGCCCGCGTCGCTCCCTGGGTCTCGCAGCCCGCCACCAGTTTCCCCTGGCGCAGCACCAGCACGCGGTCGCTCACCGCCAGCACTTCATGGAGCTTGTGGCTGATGAAGATGATGGCCAAGCCTTGCGCCACCAGTTTCTTCAAGGTCGCGAACAAGGCCTCGCTTTCCTGCGGCGTCAAGACCGCCGTCGGTTCGTCGAGGATAAGGATGCGGGCATTGCGGTAGAGCGCCTTCAGGATTTCGACGCGCTGCCTTTCACCCACGGACAGATTGGCGATGCGCGTGTCGGCCCGGATCTCCAGACCGAAATCTTGCGCCAGTTGCGCCACGCGCGCCCGCGCCGCCTTCGTGTCCGAGCGCCACGCGAAGAGACTCTCCGTCCCCAGCACGATGTTCTCGAGTGCGGAAAGATTCTCGGCCAGGGTGAAATGCTGATGCACCATGCCG
>CAZUAL010000288.1:0-5110 GCA_964618305.1 uncultured Dongia sp.
AGCTGAAGCACGGCAAGCTGGCGCTCACCACCGCCGGCAAGAAGGTCAAGGTCATTACCCTCGACTAGAGAACGCCATCGAGTTCGGCGATGCTCTCGATCACGACATGGGCGCCGTGATCCATCAGATGCTCGCGGTGGCTGACACCGGTCAGCACGCCGATCGCCTTCCCGGCCCCGCCGGCCCGCGCCATCGCCATGTCATGCGGACTGTCGCCGACGACGGCGATCATCGCCGGGCGCAGATTGACGTGGCGCGCGAACGCCTCGACCATGCCACCGCCAGGCTTCACCCCGTGACCGGTGTCGAAGCCGCAAATGAAATCGAGCGAGCCGTGGACGCCGAAGCGCGCCATCGACGAGCGCGCCGATTCCTCGCTGTCCATCGTGGCGATACCCAGCGAAAGCCCGCGCGACCGCAGCCGGTTGAAAAGCTCGTCGAGATCGGTCACCGGCGTCGCGGCCGTTGCCTGGCGCTTCAGGAACAGCTGATGCACGGCCTCGTAGACCGCGTCGTAATCCGTCCGCCCGGCAAGCTCCGCCCAGAGATGCGCGATCTCCCGGTTGCTGCCTGAGGCGATGGGTGAGCCCGGCAGATACTTGCCCGTCTCCAGATCCTTGCCGCTGCCTTTGAGAATCTGCCGCGCCTTCGCCGCGTCACCACCGGCAACGAGGAGGGCCGCCTCCTCCGTGACCGGACCCCAGGTCTTGTAGAAGTCGAACAGCGTGCCGTCCTTGTCGAACAGGATGGCGTGAATGGAGTCTGAGATTTCCGGCACTTCGCTCACACCATCGCTTTGTTGGGGCCGCTTACGTTCACCTTGGCATATTCGGTCTGCCGCAGCATGCCGCGATAGATCTCGTGCTCGCCGACGACACCGAGCAGGGCGCCATCATCGCCCAGCAGAACCATCGGCCGCTTGGTCTGCTGACGCACGGTGACGGCGGCACGCATCGGCGTGCGGTCCGAACCCGTCACCATGATGTTGCTGTCCACCATGCTGGCAAGATCGAGCTCGGTCGAATAGGTCACGAACTGCCCGGGCCGGCCGTTGACCATGAGATTGGTGGGCTTCCCCGCCTCATCGATCTGGCAGCGGCAGCGTCCGGCGCGGTCGAGCTGGATGAAGCTCGAACCGGGCTCGCGCACAAGCTCGTCGACCGGCCGCAGCAAGGTGCCGCCTTTCAGCACGGTGAGCGGGTTCATCGAGGCGACGAACTGGCGGACATAATCGTTGACCGGGTTGAGGATGATTTCCTCCGGTGCCGCAAACTGGACCACCCTGCCCGCTTCCATGATCGCGATGCGTGATCCGATCTTGAGCGCTTCGTCGAGGTCGTGGCTGACGAAGATAATGGTCTTCTTGAGCTTCCGCTGCAGTTCGATGAGTTCGTCCTGCAAATGCTCGCGGATGAGCGGGTCGAGCGCCGAGAAGGGCTCGTCCATCAGCAGAATATCCGCCTCGGTCGCGAAGGCGCGCGCCAAGCCAACGCGCTGCTGCATGCCGCCCGAAAGCTCATGTGGATATTTGTTGGCGAACTTGTCGAGGCGGACGAGTGCGATCTTTTCGTCGACGATCCGGTCGCGTTCTGCCTTGGACATGCCGCGGATCTCGAGGCCGAAGCCGACATTGTCGCGCACGGTCAACCAGGGCATCAGCGCGAATTGCTGGAACACCATGGAAATGCGGTTGCGCCGGATCAGCCGCAGCGTCTCCTCCGGGCAGTTCGCCACGTCTGTTTCCGTGTCGCCGTTCTTCACCATCACATGGCCGCGCGAGACCTTGTTGAGCCCGTTGACGCAGCGCAGCAGTGAAGACTTGCCGGAACCAGAGAGGCCCATCAGCACGAGGATCTCGCCTTCATTGACGAAGAGCGATGCATCATGGACGCCGACCAGCGAGCCGGTCTTGTCGAGGATGGCATCCCGACCGAGACCTTCGTCCAGCATCTTCAGTGCTTCAGGCACGTGCTGGCCGAAGATGACGTCCACGTTCTCGAAGCGAACCGCATTGACCTTGTTCATTGCCAGTCCCTCCCCGGACATCAGTGGCTGGGCCGCTTGCTGGAGTGAACGCCTTGGCGATACTTCAGCATTCTGTCGAGGATGATGGCCAAGATGACGATGGCAAGTCCGGACTCGGCACCCATCGGCACGTTGGCCTGGGCGAGCGCACGCACCACCGGCTTGCCGAGGCCGCCCGCGCCGACGAGGGTTGCGATGACGGCCATCGACAAGGAGAGCATGATCGTCTGGTTGACGCCGGCCATGATCGTCGGCATGGCCGAGGGGATCTTCACCTTGGTAAGCAGCTGCCAGCGTGTGCAGCCGAATGACTCGCCCGCTTCGACGCGGTCCTTGGGCACCTGGGAAATGCCGAGATAGGTCATGCGGATCGGCGCCGGAACGACGAAGATGACGGTCGCCACCAGACCGGGCACGAAGCCGAGGCCGAAGAAGAACAGCACCGGGACGAGGTAGACGAAGGTCGGCAGCGTCTGCATCAGATCAAGGACCGGGCTGATCGTCGGATACATCCACGGCCGCCGCGATACCAGGATGCCGATGGGCACGCCGAAAAGAAGGGAGGCGAAGGTCGAATAGAGCACCAGAACCAGCGTCTCGACCGTCTCTTTCCACAGGCCGAAATTCAGCACCAGCAGGAAGCCCAGGATCGTGAAGGCCACCAGCTTCCAGCTGCGCTGCAGGGCAAAGCCGATCGCGGCGAAGGCCACGATGAAGACCAGGGACGGAACGGCCAGGAAGGCGTCGCTCGTGCTGTCGATCAGGAACTTGACGACGAGCGTGATGAAATCGAACAACTTCTCAAGGTTGTCCTTCATCCAGTCGACGATCGCCTTGCTCCACAGGCCGAACGGAATCTTATTGTCGGTGATGAGTTTCTCTAGCGCGTCCATGCCCTGCCCCCAGCGATGTGCGGCGAAGATATTCGAGCTTCATGAATAAAAGCGGCCTTGGCAAGGATGACCTTGGCCAAGGCCGCTTTCAATCACTGCATTTGGTCTTAGAGGCCGAGATTCTTCTTCACGGCCGCGGCGGCATCGCCACCGTCGAAAGTCGTGACACCGGCAAGCCAGCTATCGAGCACGGCCGGGTTGGCCTTGAGCCAATCCGCGCCCGCGGCCTCGCCATCCTTGCCGGCCAGGATCGCTTCCATCACGGCGCTTTCCTGATCGAGCGAGAACTTCAGGTTGGCAAGCAGCTTGCCGACGTTGGCGCACTCACCGCTGTAGCCCGGACGGGTCAGCGCATTGATCTTGGCTTCGCCGAAGCCGTCAGCCTCGAAGCCCGTGAGATAGACGAGCGGCATCTTGCCCATGACCGGATGCGGCGCCCAGCCCAGGAACACGATCCATTCGTTGTTCTTGATGGCCTTTTCGGCCTGGACCAGCATGCCCTGTTCCGAGGATTCAACAAGTTCCCAGCCTTCGAGCTTGTTGGCCGGATCGTCGATCTTCGCCTGGACGATCTTGTTGCCGTCATTGCCCGGCTCGATGCCGTAGAACTTTCCGTCGAACTTCTCAGTATTGGCGGCGAGGTCCTTGAGATCCTTCACGCCGGCATCGGCCACATATTGCGGCACCACCGGGCCATAGCCGGCACCCACCAGGTTCGGATCGAGGGAGTCGATCGACTTCTCGTCGAGATAGGGCTGCACGTTGGCGGCGTTCGAGGGCATCCAATTGTCGAGGAACAGGTCCAAATCCTTGTTCTTCAGGCCTTCCAGGATGATCGGCAGGCCAAGGACGTCTTCCTTGATCTCGTAGCCGAGCGGCTTCACGATGTTCTTGAAGAGGCCGTTTTGCGCGGTGTTGTCGGTCCAGCCCACATCCGCGATGCGGATCGTCTTGCAAGCGTCCGGCTCGGCCGCTGAGGCTGCATTGGCAGCGACGCCCAGAACCAGCGACATCGCCGAAGCGGCGAGCAGTTTACGCATCATCATTGAAATCTCTCCCGTTTCCGTTTCCGTTGCCATCCCACAATGCCCCGCTTCTTGTCGTTTGCTTTTGGGCGACTTCAAAGCTAGGGGCAAATTGGCAAAAAAGTTTCGCCAGGACGCCATATTATCGTCGAGCGGCGGCAAATCCCATCGTTTTTTTGATTGATCGTCCAATATAAAACAATCAGGATGCCTCGCCCATCTGCCCGAACCGGATCACTTTCGGGGCGCCAAAGCGCCCCTTCACGACCGGATGCGGACGCCTGAAGTGTGTGGCCCGCGGTCGCCGGCGGCAAGTGGGGACGTGTTCAAAGTTCCGCGAGGAAAGGCAGCCAATGCCCAAGGTCGGCATGGAGGAAATCAGGCGGCGTCAGCTGATCGACGCCACGATCGCCTCGATCCACGAGGTGGGTTTTGCCTATTCAAGCCTGTCCCGCATTTCGGCCAAGGCCGGCGTCTCGACCGGGATCGTCCACCATTATTTCAGCAACAAGGCCGACCTCCTCGAGGCGACGCTGCGGCAGCTGGGCGACCGACTGCGCATCTCGGTCGTCAGCCGATTGGAGGGGGCGAAATCCCCCGTCGAGCGCCTGCTCGCCGTCATCGACGGCAATATAGGCCCAGATCAATTCTCGCCGGAAGGCGTCTCGGCCTGGCTCGCCTTCTGGGCACAGGTGCCGAAGAGCGAACGTCTGGCCCGGGTGCAGCACATCATCATCTCGCGCCTTCATGACAATCTTGCCCACCCGCTGAAACTGATGGGGCGCCGGGACGCCGATGAGATCGCCGGCGTGACCTCGGCGCTTATCGACGGCCTGTGGCTGCGCGCCGCCCTTTCCAAGGAAGGGCCCAATTCGGCCAAGGCGCGGCGCATGGTGCTCGACTATCTCAATGCGAAACTCGACTTGAAACTCGGATGATCATTCCATGAAATTCGATGCCACCTTCGACTACATCATCGTCGGCGCCGGCTCGGCCGGATGCGTCCTCACGAACCGGCTGAGCGAGGACAGCAGCATCAAGGTCTGCGTGCTGGAAGCGGGACCCAAGGATCATTGGTGGAACTGGCAGATCCATATGCCGGCGGCGCTGATGTATAACCTCTGCCACGACCGCTACAATTGGTACTACCATACCGAACCGCAGCCC
>CAZUAL010000289.1:0-5094 GCA_964618305.1 uncultured Dongia sp.
GGGGCTCTTCTTCACACTGCAGGCGGTGGCGCGGCAGATGATCGCGCAAGGGCGGGGCGGCAAGATCATCAACATGGCAAGCCAGGCCGGCCGGCGCGGAGAGGCTTTGGTCTCGGTCTATTGCGCCACCAAGGCCGCCGTCATCAGCCTCACGCAATCGGCCGGGCTCGACCTCATCAAGCACCGGATCAACGTCAACGGCATCGCGCCCGGTGTCGTCGACACGCCAATGTGGGCGGAGGTCGATGCTCTCTTCGCAAAATATGAAAAGAGACCGTTGGGAGAAAAGAAACGGCTGGTCGGGGAAGCCGTGCCGTTCGGCCGCATGGGCAGACCGGAGGACCATAGCGGTGCCGCCGTGTTTCTTGCCAGTGCGGATGCGGATTATGTCGTCGCCCAGACGCTCAATGTCGATGGCGGCAATTGGATGAGCTGAGCCCGAAGATGGCTCCGCTCCGTTAGCATCAGAGAGAAGCAGCATGTACCTCAACAAGTTCAAGCTCGACAATCGCGTGGCGCTGGTGACCGGCGGTGGCCGCGCCATCGGCCTTGCCTGCGTCGAAGCGCTCGCCGAGGCCGGCGCCAAGGTCATCATCGCCGACAATGATCTGAAGGTGGCGGCCGACGGCCAGGCGGCGATGAAGGCCAAGGGTCATGCGGTCGACGTGATCGAGATGGATGTCACCAAGACCGATCAGGTCAACATGGTCGCCGACGAGGTGGTGAAGCGCTACGGCAAGATCGACATCCTGGTGAACAATGCCGGCATCGCCCGCTCCGAGACGCCGGCCGAGACGGTCACCGACGAACATTGGCTCAACGTCATCGACGTCAATCTCAATGGCACCTTCTGGTGCTGCCGCGCCTTCGGCAATCACATGCTGAAGGCGAAGTCAGGCGCGATCGTCAATATCGGCTCCATGTCCGGCTTCATCGTCAACAAGCCGCAGGAGCAGGCCTATTACAACGCCTCGAAAGCGGGTGTGCATCATCTGACCAAGTCGCTGGCGGCGGAATGGGGCGCGCGCGGTGTCCGCGTCAACGCGGTCGCGCCCACCTATATCGCGACACCCCTCAACGCCTTCGTGAAATCCAAGCCAGACATGTACAAGGCCTGGATCGACGGCACGCCGATGGCGCGCCTGGGCGAGGTGGAGGAGATCGCCTCCGTCGTCCTCTTCCTCGCCTCCGATGCGGCGAGCCTCCTGACCGGCTCGATCGTCCTCGCCGACGGTGGCTATACCTGCTGGTGAGGCTCAAGCCTTGCGCTGCCGGCAGGGCCACTCCCTGCCGGCGGCACTGGACCTTCCCCGAAGGTCTGGCATGATCCCGGCCGCACACCAGACCAGGGATATCGCCATGACCTTTTCGATCTACCGCGCCTCCATTCCCGTCCTCCTGCGCAACCTGAGGAACCTCAAGAACATCCTGAAGAAGGGCGAGGCCTTTGCCGCCGCGAAGGGGATCGACCCGAAGGAACTCATCGGCGCCAGTCTCGCGCCCGATATGTATGCGCTCGCCCGCCAGGTGCAGGTCGCGACCGACATGGCGAAAGGCTGTGCCGGCCGCCTCGCCGGCATCGAGATCCCGAGCTATGCCGACACCGAGACGACGTTCCCCGAACTCTATGCGCGCATCGACAAGACCCTGGCCTTCATCGAAAGCGTCAAGGAAGCCCAGTTTGCCGGCGCCGATGCGAGGCAGGTTACGATCAAGCTGCGCTCCGGCGAATTCCAGTTCACCGGTGCCGACTATCTCCTCAATTTCGTGATGCCCAACTTCTATTTCCACATGACGACGGCCTACGGCATCCTGCGCCACAAGGGTGTCGAGCTCGGCAAGATGGACTTCGTCGGCGGCGCGTGAGCGCCGTCCCGCTTTCTCCATTTTGACATAATTGCTGATTGTCAATCCGTTGCGCCCTTGCGCGCAATGCGGCAATCTTGCAAACGCGCTTCCGTTCGCGCCGGGCTGGCAGTGACCCAGCGCGGAGGATGCCCGCGTCTTGCAACAGGCAGATATTGGGGGAAGGCATGTCCATCGAAACGGCGGCTCCGACGGAGCCGCAATTCAGCGTCGGCAGGGTACTCTCGAAGAGTCTCGAAATATTCGGGCGGAATTTCGTCACGTTCTTTGCCATTGCGGCGCTATTTATGCTTCCGACGTTGCTCGTGGAGTGGTTCTTCAATCCTGTTTTCGCGGGAGACTTGGCGCAAATCAGCGCAGATGCCGGGGCGAGTAATCTCGGCTACACGGCGGCGTCCAATATCGTCAATCTTATCTGTAGTGGATTGGTCAGCGGTGCACTCGTCTTCGGCACGTTTCAGGATCTGCGCGGTCAGCGGGCCGGCTTCGCCGATTGCTTGAGCCGTGCGCTGTCCGTCTTTGTATGGGTCGCGATCGGCGCTATCGTCTACGGTCTGATCGTCGGGCTCGGCACTTTGCTGCTAATTGTACCTGGCATCATCATTTTCGTCGTCTATTGGCTTTACGCTCCGGCCATCGTTGTTGAGAAGCTTAGTCCGTTCAAGGCGCTGGGCCGTTCAGCAGAATTGACGAAGGGCCGACGCTGGCATGTCTTCGGTCTGCTTCTGGCTGTCATTCTGGCTTCAGTAGTTTTTGGTGCCATTGCGGCGCTGATCCTCGCTTGGGGTGGCCTGACGGTTCTGATAATTGGTCTCTTTGTCATAGCGGCCCTTATCAGCGCCTACTCGGCGGTCGCCAACACGGTCGCCTATTACTATCTCCGTGCCGACAAGGAAGGCATCGAGATCGAGGATATCGCGAAGGTCTTCGACTGAGGCGAAGTCTATCGGGTTGAAAGGGCGGGGCCGGTCGTTGCCGGTCCCGCCTTTTTTCATTTCAGGATTTGCCGTTCCGGCCCGCGGCGCGGTCGTTCTTGTCGCGGCGGTGGATGCCGAAGAGCATGTTCTTTTCCAGCCGGCCGCGCTGCGCGGCATAGAAGGCTTCAAGAAAGGCGTTCGCGTTGAAATCCGTGGCGTTGGGACCGGCTGGATCTTCCCAGGCGATGCGCTTGCGGATGCGCTTGGCCGATTCGCGGCGCGTCTCGGCGGCGTGGATATCGGTCCGGCGCAGCACGTCTTCCAGCGTCTGCAGCTCCATCGTGCCGTAGACGTCGAGCTGCTGCTGGGTAAAGGCATAGCGCGGGGGCTGCGCCGCCGCGGTGCGTGTGGCGCGCGGTGATGTCTCGCTGAGGTCGCGGAGCAGCATCGCGCGCGGCGTCGCGATGACGCAGGTGCCGGCGACGAGATCGCCGAGGCGCAGCCGGTCGCGGTTGAAGAGCGGAAACAGGGTGAAGATCCCGGTCCAGCCCAGCATGGCAAGCTCGGTCATCTGATCCGCACTCGTGCCCGCGGTGCCGCTGAGGATGAGGGTCAGCGGCAGGAACACTTCGACCTCGCGCATCAGGTTGCGCACCATCACGGCATCGGCGCGCAAGGGCCCGCCCGCGCGGTCGATCACCTTGAGCTTCATGATGCGCTTGCCCGGCGTGGCGCCGCGCCAGCGCAGCTCGAAGAAGGCGAAATAGAGGGTGCGCATCAGGAAGATGATGACAACGAGCATGGCAATGCCCCAGCCGCCGGCGAGCGCGATGGGCACGCCGATCCAGCCCAAGAGCAGGAGGCCGAGGACGAGGCCGATGATGGCAAGCGTGAGGAAGACGAGATCGATGAGGAACGCACTCGCGCGCTCGCCAAGCTCGCCGAGGCGGAAGATGAGCGGGACGCCTTCCGGCGTCAGGATCTGCCGCTCACCGCGCTTGGGCGCCGCCGCTGCCGGCCGATTGATCGTCGTCGTATTCATGGCTGCCCCTCCGGCGACGATGCGCCGCGTCCGATGAGGGTGAAGTAGAGCAGCCAGAAGGCCAGCATGAATGTGCCGATGCCGTAGCGCAGCAGCGTATCGTTGACGATCTGCCGGCCGATACCTTCAAGCCCGCCGGCCGCGAACAGCATGATGGTGGCGCCGAGTGCGAGGATGCCGGCCTGCCGGCCGCTGTCCTTGAGGCTTGCGAGGCGCGACTTGTCGCCGGGAAAAAGCAGTGCCTGACCGAGCGCGCAGCCGGCGCCGCCGCCCAGGATGACAGCGAAGATCTCCGTCGTGCCGTGGATCCACAGCCAGCCCAGCATGTCGATTCCAAGCCCGCGTCCGGCAAAGAGCGCCACGAAGGCGCCGAGCATCAGGCCGTTGGTGAAGAGCAGCAGGACGGTCGGGATGCCGAAGGCGATGCCGAGCGCGAAGCAGGCCAGCGTGATCTTGGCGTTATGCGTGAAGAGGACGGAGGCGAAGATGGCGAGGAATCCGGTCGCGGGAGGCGGATCGAACAATGTCTCGCGCAGGAACTCGGTCGAGGCCGAAGGATCGCGCCCGCCCGATAGGTTGCTGTCGACGAAGGCATAGAACCAGTCGGCATTGGCGCTGACGAGCGCGAAGCCGCCGAGCGCGCCGATGAAGAGGATGATGGCCGAGAACTGGATCTGCCGCTTCAAGCCGCGCACGGTCGCGGGCCAGGTCTGCCGGAGGAAATGGCCGATCGCCTGGCCCAGGGTCTGGCGTGGCCCGTAGATCTGGAAATAGGCCCGCGCGGCGAGCGTCTCGAGATAGGTGACGAGGTTGCGGTCGAGCGAGATGGCGCGTGCGACCGACAGGGAGGACAGGGTGGCGCGGTAGAGTGCGGGCAGCTGGATGAGGTTCTCGCCTTCCATGTTCCGCAGGCCGTTGCGCTCGGCCAGTTCCAGCAGCGATTCGAGCCGGCGCCAGCTCGCCTCGCGCTCGCGCCGGAACTGCGCGCTCTTGAGCGGCGCCTGGCTTCCGTTCAATCCGTTGGCGATGGCATCGCTCATATCAGCTCCCGGCGCTTGATGCGCAGATAGCGGTTGATGAGATCGGGTCCTACCTGGTCGTGGGTCGCTTCCAGGCAATGCACGCCGAGGCGGCGCAGCCGTTCGAACAGAACCTGGCGGTCGCGCTGGATGTCATAGGCGACGACAGCGCGCGTCATGTCGTTGAGGCCGCCGATGCGCCGCTCGGTCGTCGCAGCAAGATCGGGATCGCGCAGGGTGAGAAAGAGGA
>CAZUAL010000290.1:0-5073 GCA_964618305.1 uncultured Dongia sp.
GCGGACATCCTTGGCTTCCTTGGCCTGGGCCAGTGCGTCGCCGGCCCAGAGGACCGATGCCGCCATGGAAACGGCCGTGATGACTGATTTCAATCCAAACAATCGCATTGCTACCTCCCTCTTATCCTTTGCCCATTGAGTTCTGGAATGAGTGCTGAACCTGTCTTGATCTCTTTGCTGTCCTGGCGGTCTTAGCTTCTTCTTCTTGGGCCGGATGCACGAAGACCCGGCGCACGATGAATCATCGTACGCCGGTTCAGTGCACGGTGGCCGGTGTCGGTTTTGCCGCCCGCATGCGGTCGCGGAAGGCGCGCATGCCGAGCAGTTCGGCGCCCGCAAGCAGCGGGCCGGTGAAATTCGGGTCCTGGAACAGGGCGTATTCCTCGGTGCGGATATGCGCCGAACCGGGCTCGATCGCCTCGATCTCGCCCGGCGCATTGAAATGGAGCGCCAGGAAGTTGAGGCCCGGCTTGATGCGCGCCATCAGCGCGTCATAGGCGGGCTTCGGATCGCCCTTCCGGGCAAACGGCGTTTCCAGCACCTGGTCCGCCGGCACGATGCCGGCCGCTTCGGCGCTGGCGACGGCGCGGCCGAGCGGGCCGGTGTCGCTCAGATCGCCCAGATTGTGCCGCGGATCATAGTCGGCATAGGTGCGGGTGAAGAGCGCCGGCAGGTGGTAGTCGAGCGCCACCTTGGCATAGGTTTCGACGAATTCCGGGCACAGCAGCGCACCCATATGGCTGTCGATATGGGTGACATCGATGCCGGCGGCGATCGCCGCGTCGATCTGGGCACGGAGTTCCGCTTCCACCGCTTCCCTGGCGGCATGGCGACGCAACTCCCCCACCGTCTTCCAGCAATAGCCGTCATTGTCGGCAAGGCCGGAGGCGCGGGTGGCCTTGGTGAGGGGCCGCCAGCGATAGTAGGATTTCTCGGCATTGAGCGTCAGATGCACGCCGATATCGAGGTCGGGGTGCTTGGCCTGCATTTCGGCAATTTCCATGAACCAGGGGCAGGGGACCATGACCGAGCCCGCCGTGCACACGCCGCGCCGCGACAGATCCAGGAAGGCGGCGTTGGCGCCATGGCACATGCCCAAATCGTCTTCATGCAGCACGATTTGCTTCTTGCTTGCCGCGTTGCTGGGCATGATGGCTCTGCTCTCCCCTGATGTCCTGCCTCGGATGTTCGCATCTGCGATCTTGCTGCCGCATTGCGAAAACTTATTCTGTTGGCTGGACGATACAGAAATTTTGTTCCATTATCAAGGAAGGTTTTGAGTATTCATTCCGGCGCCGTACCGCGCTGTCGAACCACTTGATTTCGCAGTTGGCGCGCGGCACTTAGCACGACGCCCCAGGGACAAGAATGCGGGCCGGGAGAATTGCGTGGCACGAACCTATGAATCGCTGAAGCAGGAAATCGCCGAGCGGCACGACCAATTGCCGAAGCGCCTGCTGCAGATCGCCGAATTCACGATGGAGCAGCCGGATTTCGTGGCGCTGGAAACGGTCGCCAACATCGCCGAGAAGGCGAAGGTGCAGCCATCGAGCCTCATCCGTTTCGCCAAGCTCTTCGGCTTCGACGGCTTTTCCGACATGCAGCAGGTGTTCCGCTCGCGCCTCATCGACCGGGTGGTGAGCTACGGCGAACGCATCCGCGCGGCGGAATCGGACGATGCGGCAGGTTCGGCCGGCGGGCTCATCGAAGAACTGATCGGTGCCGATTCCGCCTCGCTCGAACGGTTGCGCCGCGACGTGCCGGAAGCGGATCTTGAGCGCGTCGCCGAACTCCTGGCCAATGCGCGCATCATCGGCGTCACCGCGCAGCGCCGCTCCTTTGCCGTCGCCTCCTATCTTTCCTACGCGCTCTCTCATCTCGGCCAACGCGCCGTGCTGCTCGATTCCATCGGCGGCATGAGCGGCGAGCAGGCGCGGCTTCTGTCCGCTGAGGACGCGCTCATCGCCTTGAGCTTCACGCCCTATGCGCCGGAGACGCTGTCCGTCGTCGGCCAGGCCAAGGCGCAAGGTGCGAAGATCATCGCCATCACCGACAAGGGGTTAAGCCCCTTGGTCTCATTGGCCGATATACGCTTCGAGGTGGAGGAGGCACAGATCAAGGGCATCCGCTCCCCCACCGCCACGACCTGCCTTGCCGTCGCCATCGTGCTGGCGCTCGGTCACCGGCTGGAAGCCGCCGCCCTCAAGAAGCAGCCAAGCGGCCGATCGAAGCGATAAGCTCCATGTCCTTCCTGGCATGGGCGATGCCGGTCTTGACCGGCACGCTCTCCGTCACGGCGGCGTGGAAGCCTTCCAACTCGGCAATGTAAGGCTCGGCATAGCCGTTGCGGATCTCGCTCGCCTCATAGCGCTGGCCGCTCGAGCGCTGCACGATGAGACGCGTCGGCTGATGGTTGAGATAGGGCGCCGGGAAGATGAGCTCGACGATGCGGTCGTCGAAATGAAGCGCCACCCGCTCGCGATATTCCGCGAGATGCGGCACGTTGATATGAATCATCTGCCACAACGCCTGCTCGCCGCCGACACGCATGGTGGCGCTGGCGCCTTCCGCATCGGCGAAGACCTGCGCCGCCACGGCCTTGACGTCGCCGATACCGAGATGCTCGAGGAATCCGTGCACCATATTGACGTCGTGGACGAGGCTCGAACAGAAGGCCCCCGTATAGCCGCGGAAAACCGCGCCGCTGATGGATTTGCCGAGGGCGGCCGTCACCTGGCGCTGCGTCTCGGCGCGGCCTTCGGCAATCATTTCCGGCGTCACATCGTCGCTCGGCCGGTAGGCGTGATGCCCCATCTGATAGATGGCGTCGGGCTCACTCTTCTCGACCGAGATATAGCGCAGGCGCTGGCCCAGCCCGTCGACAAGGCCAAGGGCCGCCACATAGCTCGAATCGAAGCGCTTCATATAGGCGACCTGCACCACGCGGCCCGCCGCGTTCTGCGCGTGGAGCAGCCGGTCGGCATCGGCCGGATCATAGCAAAGCGGCTTTTCCGCCAGCACATGCAGCCCCGCCTTCAGCGCCTTCTCGACCGCGCTCACATGGCAGAAATCCGGGGCGGCGATCATCAGTGCATCGAGCTTCCTTGAGAGCAGCGCATCAAGCGACGGATCGGTCGCGACGCCGAAATGGCTTTCCATGAAATCCCGCGCCTTGGCGGAAGGGTCGGCGACGGCCACCAGCTCGAACCGGTCCTTGAGGCCGAGCAGGTTGGGCACATGCTCGACCTGGGCCACCATGCCGGCGCCGAACACGCCGATTCGCAAACGAGTCATTGGTTTAAGTCCTCCGTGACATTCGCGCGCAAAACGTGGCGCGCGATTTTTGTTGAAATTTGGAAATTTTGTTCCATCATGGCCAGTAAATAGAAACGACAGCCGCAAATCAAGCATGCGATCTTAATCCGATCGTACCGCGCGGCGGAGCAGGGGAGTCTGAGAATGAGCCAGCATGAAACATCGGCCGCGAGCGCCGTGCCGATCGAGGCCGGCAGCGCCCCGGCGCCAGCCCGGCCGGATACGAGGCCGGATGAGCGCCTGCGCCGTGTCTCCCTGTGGCGCCAGCTGATGACCCGGCCGGAGCTCGGCTCCATCGCCGGTACCATCCTGGTCTTCGTCTTCTTCCTCATCGTCGCCGGCGATTCGGGCATGTTCAGCGCCAAGGGCATGGTGAACTTCCTCGAAGTCTCCGCCCAGCTCGGCATCCTCGCGGCGGTTGCCGCCCTGCTCATGATCGGCGGCGAATTCGACCTTTCCGTGGGCTCGATGATCGCCTTTTCCAGCATGACCATCGCCATCCCCTCCATCGTCTGGGGCTGGCCGCTCTGGGCCTGCATCCTGCTTGCCTTCGCCCTGTCCGCGCTGGTGGGCTTCATCAACGGCCTTATCGTCGTCCGTACCGGGCTCCCCTCCTTCATCGTGACGCTGGCCGGTCTCTTCGTGCTGCGCGGCCTGACCCTCGCCCTGACGCGCGCCATCACCAACCGCACCCAGGTCTCGGGCGTTGCCGATCTCGTTGCCAACGATCCGATCGGCCACTTCTTCTCCGGCGTCGTTTTCGAAGGCTTCTTCCAATGGATGGCGAAGGCGGGCTGGATTGATGCGCGGCCCGACGGCATGCCGCTCGCACAGGGCTTGCCGGTTTCAGTGCTCTGGTGGGTCGGCCTCACGGCGGTCGCCACCTGGGTGCTTTTGCGGACCCGCTTCGGCAACTGGATCTTCGCGACCGGCGGCGATCCGGTGGCGGCGCGCAATGTCGGTGTTCCCGTGGCGCGCGTCAAAATCCTGCTGTTCATGGCGATGGCGATGACCGGCACGCTCTTTGCCGCCATCCAGGTTCTTGATTCCGGCTCGGCCGACACGCTGCGTGGCACGCAGAAGGAGTTCGAGGCGATCATCGCCGTCGTGGTCGGCGGCACGCTTCTGACCGGCGGCTATGGCTCGGCGGTCGGCGCCTCGTTCGGCGCCCTCATCTTCGGCACCGTGCAGATGGGTATCTTCTATACAGGTGTCGATACCGACTGGTTCAAGGTGTTCCTCGGCATCATGGTGCTGGTCGCCGTGCTCTTCAACAATTACGTCCGCAAGCGCGCGACCGGATCGCGGTGAGGTGAGCCATGACTGAGATGAACGAAACCACCCCGGTCCTGGCCCTCAAGGACGTCAGCAAGTTCTTCGGCTCGGTGATTGCGCTGCGCCACGTCTCCATCGCTGCGCGGGCGGGCGAAGTGCTGTGCCTGCTGGGCGACAACGGCGCTGGCAAGTCGACGCTGATCAAGACCCTCTCCGGCGTCCACAAGCCGAGCGAGGGGCAGATCCTCATCGATGGCAATCCGGTGGAGCTTGAATCGCCCCGCGACGCGCTCGATCGCGGCATCGCCACCGTGTTTCAGGATCTGGCGACCGTGCCGCTCATGAGTATCGCCCGCAACTTCTTCATGGGCCGCGAGCCGACGAAGGGGCGTGGGCCGTTGAAGCGCCTCGACTGGGATTTCATGTGCGAAACGACGCGGCGCGAAATGGCCAATCTCGGCATCGACGTGCGCGATCCCACCC
>CAZUAL010000291.1:0-5072 GCA_964618305.1 uncultured Dongia sp.
TGCAGGAGGGCGGCGTCGATGCCGTCATGTTCGGCAATGAAGGCGACCGGCCCTACCTCCTCAAGGCATCGCCGATTTCGCTTGCCGCCATGTCCTTTGCCGTGGGTGAGTTGAAGCGCCAGATCAAGATTCCCTTCGGCGTGAACTACCTGTGGGATCCGGTGGCGAGCGTCGCCCTGGGTGTTGCCAGCGGCGCCCGCTTCGTGCGCGAGATCTTCACCGGCGTCTATGATTCCGACATGGGCCTCTGGGCGCCGGATGCCGCGACAGCCGTGCGTCTGCGGACTGATTGCGACCGTGGCGACATGAAGCTCATGTTCAACATCAACGCGGAATTCGCTTCGCCGGTCGGCGACCGGTCGATCGCGGCCCGCGCCAAGAGCGCCGTCTTCTCGTCTTTGGCAGATGTCGTGCTGGTCTCCGGTCCGATGACCGGCCAGGCGGTCGAGACCGGCAATCTCAAGGTGGTGAAGGACGTGCTGCCGGATACGCCGGTCTTTGCCAATACCGGCGTCAACATCGACAATGTGGCCGATATCCTGGCAATTGCCGACGGCGCCGTGGTCGGGACCCATTTCAAGGTCGATGGCGATACTTGGAAATCGGTCGACAAGGCGCGCGTCAGCCGCTTCATGGACAAGGTGCGCAAGATCCGCTGAAATTGCGCCCATGCCCATCTTCCTTGGCCTTGATATCGGTACCACGTCGACCATCGGCATCCTGATCGATGGCGAGGGCAACAGCCTGGGCGTCGAAAGCCGCCCGGTGACGCTTCATTCCGACCATCCGAATTGGTCGGAGGAGGAGCCGGGGCAATGGTGGGACAATGTCGGCGCGATCTGCCGCGCCCTTCTGGCCAAAACGGGCATTGCCGCCAAGGACATCGCGGCGATCGGCGTCACCGGCATGCTGCCGACCGTGATCCTGCTTGATGAGGCAGGCCGGCCGCTCCGGCGCAGCATCCAGCAGAACGACGCCCGGGCGACCCGGGAGCTTGCCGCATTCGCTGCCGGGATGAGCGAGGCGGAATATCTGGCTCTTTCCGGCGTCGGCTACAGCCAGCAGCTGGTGGGGCCGAAGCTGATGTGGCTGCGCACCCATGAGCCCCAGCATTTCGCCAAGGCGCGGCATGTGGTCGGCGCATCGGATTTCATCACGTCCTGCCTGACCGGCACGATCCAGGTCGAGCACAATTGGGCACTTGAATCCGGCTTCGTTGAGCTTGCCACCGGGCGCTATCATCCGGCCTTGATCGGGCTCGCCGGGATTTCGGCCGATCTGCTGGCGCCGATCCGCAAGAGCCATGACGTCGTCGGCGCGGTGACAGGCGCTGCAGCGGCGCATACCGGCCTGGTCCCCGGCATTCCCGTGGTCGCTGGCTGTGCCGACCACGTCGCCTCGGCCTTCATTTGCGGTGCATCGCGCAACGGTGATCTGGTGCTGAAGTTCGGCGGTGCCGGCGACATTCTGCTCTCTTCCGACAAGCCCGTTGCCGACCGGCGCCTTTTCCTCGACTACCACATCGTCCCGGGTCTCTATTTTCCCAACGGGTGCATGGCCTCGAGCGGCAGCTTTCTCAATTGGATCGTCGCCAATTGGGGCGGCGGCGCGCGGGAAGCGGCAAGGGCAGCCGGGCTCTCGGTCCATCAATATCTCGACCGCGAAGCCCTGGCGGTGCCGGAGGATAGATCTCACATCTTAATGCCCTATTTCCTGGGCGAGAAGACGCCACTCATGGACCCGAATGCCCGCGGGACGCTGGTCGGCCTCGGCCTCAACCACGACTTCCGGCATGTTTGGCGGGCGGCCCTTGAAGGTGTCGTCTTCGGGTTCCGCCATCACGTCGAAACCTTCCACGAATTGGGCCTTGCAACCGCCCGCGTCTTCGCCGCGGATGGCGGCGCCGCGAGCGATTTGTGGCTGCAGGTCTCGGCCGACGCCCTGGGATTGCCGGTCACCCGCATCGATCGTCATCCGGGTTCCTCGCTCGGTGCCGCCTTCGTGGCAGGCTTCGGTGTCGGCGCCTTCAAGGATTGGGGCGAAATCGCGCGCTTTGTTTCGCCTGGCCAGGTCTTCGCGCCGAGACCTGTGGCGCGCAATGCGCTCGACCGCAAATACCGGCTATGGCGGGAACTCTATGGCCGATTGCAGAGCTTCTATCCGTCATTGGCGGTCGATTAGCCGCGCGTGCGATGCCGTTCCCGATCCGAACGACGCGCCTTGGAATGCATACGCTGCGGATCTGGAAAGAGACCTTCCAGCACCGTCCAGACCATCTGGAAAGCTGGTCACCAGAGCGGCGCTCGCTTCCACTTTCTAAAGCTTTGAAAACATTGGGCGAATGTAGACGCAAGCATCTGGCACGCGATCTGCCTTGATACCCCAACCGGCCGCGCCACGATTTGAATGAAGAAGCGCGGTCATCAGTGAGGGGAGGGCGCCGGAAATGGGCCAGATGACTGAGACGTTCTATGACGTCATGCGCCGACAGGGGATCACACGGCGCAGTTTCACGAAATTCTGCAGCCTGACCGCGGCCTCGCTCGGCCTCGGGCCGGCTTTTGCGCCGCAAATCGCGCATGCGATGGAAACCAAGCCGCGCATCCCGGTTCTGTGGCTGCACGGTCTTGAATGCACCTGCTGCTCGGAATCCTTCATCCGGTCCGGCCATCCGCTGGTCAAGGTTGTCGTCCTTTCCATGCTCTCGCTCGATTATGACGACACGATCATGGCGGCTGCGGGCCGCGCCGCCGAAGCGATCGTCGAGGAGATCGTCACCACCTACAAAGGCAACTACATCCTCGCCGTCGAAGGCAACCCGCCGCTCAACGAGGACGGCATGTTCTGCATCATCGGCGGCAAGCCGTTCGTCGAGCAGTTGCGCTATGCCGCGGCCGATGCCAAGGCGATCATCTCCTGGGGCTCGTGTGCCTCGTGGGGTTGCGTCCAGGCGGCGCGGCCCAACCCGACGCGCGCGACGCCGGTGCATGAGGTGATCCTCGATAAGCCGATCATCAAAGTGCCAGGCTGCCCGCCCATCGCCGAAGTGATGACCGCCGTCGTTACCTACATGCTGACCTTTGACAAGATCCCCGAACTCGACCGCCAGGGCCGGCCGAAGATGTTCTACGGCCAGCGCATTCACGACAAATGCTATCGCCGCCCGCACTTCGATGCCGGCCAGTTCGTCGAAAACTGGGACGATGAGGGCGCACGCAAGGGCTATTGCCTCTACAAAATGGGCTGCAAGGGGCCAACGACGTACAACGCCTGCTCCACTGTGCGCTGGAACGGCGGGCTCTCTTTCCCCATCCAGTCCGGCCATGGCTGCATCGGCTGCTCCGAGGACGGCTTCTGGGATAAGGGATCGTTCTACGACCGTCTCACCACCATCCATCAGTTCGGCGTCGAGGAAAATGCCGACACGGTCGGCATGGCCGCGGCCGGCACGGTTGGTGCCGCCATTGCCGCGCACGCCGCCGTAAGCGCCATCAAGCGCGCCCGCGAGAATGGAGGGCAGGAATAATGACCACGCTGCAGACCCCCAACGGCTTCACCCTGGACGATAGCGGCAAGCGCGTCGTCGTCGACCCCGTCACCCGCATCGAAGGGCATATGCGCTGCGAGGTGAATATCGGCGACGACAATATCATCCGCAACGCGGTTTCAACCGGCACGATGTGGCGCGGCCTCGAGGTCATCCTCAGGGGGCGCGACCCGCGCGACGCCTGGGCCTTCACCCAGCGCATCTGCGGCGTATGCACCGGCACGCATGCGCTCACCTCGGTCCGCGCTGTTGAAGATGCGCTCAGCATCAAGATTCCGGAGAACGCGAACTCGATCCGCAACATCATGCAGCTGTCGCTGCAAGTGCATGATCACCTGGTGCATTTCTATCACCTGCACGCCCTCGACTGGGTCAATCCCGTGACAGCGCTGAAGGCAGACCCCAAGGCGACGTCCGATCTGCAGGTCGCGACATCGCCGAGCCACCCCAATTCCTCGCCCGGCTATTTCCGCGACGTGCAGAATCGGCTGAAGAAGTTCGTCGAAAGCGGCCAGTTGGGGCCGTTCAAGAACGGGCATTGGGACAATCCGGCCTATCTGCTGCCGCCGGAAGCCAACCTCATGGCAGTGACGCACTATCTGGAAGCGTTGGATTTCCAGAAGGAGATCATCAAGACGCGCACCATCCTGGGCGGCAAGGATCCGCACCCGAACTGGCTGGTTGGCGGCGTCCCCTGCGCCATCAACGTCGATGGTGTCGGCGCCGTGGGTGCCCTCAACATGGAGCGCCTTAACTATATCAGCTCGGTCATTGACCGCACGGCGGAGTTCATCAACAACGTCTATATCCCGGACATTCTGGCGATCGCCCAGTTCTACAAGGGCTGGCTCTATGGCGGCGGCCTTTCGGGCCAGAGCGTGCTGGCCTATGGCGACATCCCGGAGCGCGCCAATGATTATTCGCCGGAAGGCCTCCTGATGACGCCGGGCGCCATCATCAACGGCAATCTCAAGGAAGTGTTCCCGGTCGATTTGCGGAACCCGGAGGAGATTCAGGAGTTCGTGCCGCATTCCTGGTACGCCTATCCTGACGAGCAGAAGGGTCTCCACCCGTGGGACGGCATTACCGAGGCGAAGTTCGAGCTTGGCCCCAATTTCAAGGGCAGCAAGACGAACATCGAGCAGCTCGACGAGGCTGGGAAGTATTCGTGGATCAAGGCACCGCGCTGGAAAGGCCATGCGATGGAAGTGGGGCCGCTTGCCCGCTATGTCATCGCCTACGCCAAGGGCGATGCCGAGATCACCGAACAGATCAACTTCGTGCTGAAAACGCTCGATGTGCCGGTGACGGCGCTGTTCTCGACGCTGGGCCGCACGGCAGCGCGGGCGCTTGAGGCGCAGCGTTGCGCGCGACTGCAGAAGCATTTCTTCGACAAACTCATCGGTACCATCAAGGCCGGCGACACGGCGACCGCCAATATCGACCTGTGGGAGCCGAAATCCTGGCCGAAGGAAGCCAAGGGCGTGGGCTTCACCGAGGCACCGCGCGGCGCACTCGGCCACTG
>CAZUAL010000292.1:0-5070 GCA_964618305.1 uncultured Dongia sp.
TGCCCTCGCTGCTGCCGGTCGCGGTGCCGGTGGTGGTCGGCCTGCTGCTCGGCCCGAAGGCGCTGGGCGGCGTGCTGATCGGCACGATCGTCACCGGTCTGTTCGTCGCGATCTCGATGACCACCGGCGGCGGCGCCTGGGACAACGCCAAGAAGTACATCGAGGACGGCCATCACGGCGGCAAGGGCTCCGAAGCCCACAAGGCCGCGGTGACCGGTGACACGGTCGGCGATCCCTACAAGGATACCGCCGGTCCCGCCGTCAATCCGATGATCAAGATCACCAACATCGTGGCTCTGCTGCTCCTCGCGGCACTCGCCCACTGATCCTGGTGTAATCGATCACGAAGGAACCCCGGCCGAGCCATCGGCCGGGGTTTCGCTTTTCCGGATCGAGATTTTGAAGAGTGAGCCGATGCAATCGTCGAAATCGCTGCTGCTGCCGATCGGCTCCCTGCTCATTGCGATGATTTCGGTGCAGGCGGGGGCGGCCTTTGCCAAGACCCTGTTCCCGATCATCGGCGCCGAAGGCACCGTGGTGCTGCGTCTTGGGTTTGCCGCCCTGATGCTCGGGCTCGTGCTGCGCGTCTGGCGGGCCGGTATCAATCGCGGCAATTGGCATGTGGCGCTCATCTACGGCGTCAATCTCGGCCTTATGAACTTCCTCTACTACCTGGCCGTGAGCCGGATACCGGTGGGTATCGCCGCGGCCCTTGAATTCACCGGTCCGCTTGCGGTCGCCATTCTGGGGTCTCGATCGCGGCTCGACCTTCTCTGGGCGGCGCTGGCGCTTACCGGCATCGTCCTCCTCCTGCCGGTCGAGGGGCTGGGGAGCGCACTCGATCCGCTGGGAATCGTCTATGCCTTGGGCGCTGGTATCGGCTGGGCCGTCTACATCTTCACGGGCAAGCGGGCCGGCGACACGTTTGGCACGCCGGCGCCGGCGCTCGGCATGGCTGTGGCCGCCCTGGTGACGATGCCGCTGGGTGCCGCTGAGGCCGTGGCCGGTGTGACCGACTTTCATATCCTGCTGCTCGTCATTCTCGTTGCAGCACTATCCAGCGCCGTGCCCTTCGCCTTCGAGATGGTGTCGCTGCGCCGCCTGCCGCCGCAGGCCTATGGCACGTTGACCAGCATGGAGCCGGCGATCGGCGCCCTGTCGGGACTGGTCATTCTGCAGGAGACATTGCCGCTCAGCCAATGGCTGGCGATATTTCTCATCATCGCGGCGTCGGTCGGGACGACTTTGGCGCTCAAGCGAGGCCGTTAGATAGAAGGGCCGTTACACGCCACCCGGGGCGCCGGTCGTCGGTCGGCCGGTCGTGCCGCCTGTGGTCGTCTTCGGTCCATTCTGGTCCGGGCTGAAGCGGCCGAGATTGCCGAGCATCTGCTGGATGATGGTGAGCTCGTTGCCGTGGGTCGGCGTCTCGCGGTCCACCATGGCGACCAGGCGGCCATCGCCCTTGTCGTAGACCTTCATGTCCTCGACGATGCCCTGCTCATCGAACGAGATGGCAAGGACACCCTGGTCCGTGATGTCCGGCTCGAAGAAGGCCGTCTGCGAGGTCCGCTTGGAGACGTAGTACCAGACATTGTCGCCGAAGGTGCCGGTGGTAGAGGGCGACCCCAGGAGCTGCTCGACCCGGTTCTTATCGTCTTGGCCCGGCTGGATCTGCACCACCTGGTCCTCGTCCGGCACGTTGCCATGCTGGATGATCTTGGGCGAGCAGGCGCCGAGCAAGACGCCGAGGGTCAGCGCGCCAGCGGCCAGCAGGCCGCGGTAGGAACGAAGGTGGCGACGGTCTTGGGCCATGGGCGATCCGGTAAGCCAAAATGGTTGCGCGCACCCCGCCCCGAAAGTACGGTCCGGCCAGATAGGCAGCCGGCCGGGTCGGTGGCGCGGCTGGCAAATTCGCATCGCGGGCAGGTCCCGTCAAGGCGCGGGGAAGGGTAAAGACGTGGCGCAATCACCTTTGGGAAATCTGATCGCCCGGGTTCTGCAGGGACCGGGTGCTGTGAAAGTGGCCGCGGGCAAGCTCTTCGACCGGCTGGTTGCCCAGGCGCGCCAGCGCGTCTTCTTCGAACAGCTCGGTGTGCCGGACACGGTCGACGGCCGATTCGACATGGTGGCGCTCCATACCTTCCTCATTTTCAGCCGCCTCAAGGGGCAAGGCGATCTGGCCGCTTCCCTGTCGCAGGCGCTTTATGACCGGCTCATCCAGGATTTCGAGGCTTCGCTGCGCCAGCTCGGGGCCGGCGATGTCGGGGTGGGCAAGCGCATCCGGATCATGACCGAGGCGCTGCAAGGGCGGATCCGCGCCTATGAGGCGGCACTCGCCAGTGGACCGCTGGAGATCGAAGGAGCGCTCCGGCGCAATCTCTACGGCACCACCGAGCCGCAGATTGATGCGGTCCGGGCGGTCGCCGACTATCTCCGCCGTGGCAAGGAAATGGCCGACCGGCAGCCAGTCGACCGCATCCTGCGCGGTGTTTTCGAATTCCCGGCCCCGCCTTCCGGCGGCACCCAGAGCTTCGGTCTGGAGTGAGGTGTTTCATGCAAGATACTGAAAATAAAGTTTTTTCTAGGCCAATCGAGGCGTCGTCCGTGACGGCAAGAGCAATCGAGCGGGTGGTGGAGCCTAACGCCGAGGAGCGCCGGGCGCTGGCCGATTTCCTCGACCTCCAATCGCTGGATTCGCTCCAGGCTCGGCTCAGCCTGCGGCGGCTCGCTTCCGGCCTCATCGAGGTCAAGGGCGAGCTTGATGCCGAGCTGGTCCAGACCTGCGTCGTGACCCTGGAGCCGGTCCCGGCCGAGGTGCATGAAAGCTTCCGCTGGACCTTCGGGGATGCGGTCCTGGAGCCGCTCCTTTCCGAGATCGACGTCGATTTTGAGGATTCGGACCCGCCGGAGCCGATCGAGGACGGGATGATCGATCTCGGTGAAATCGTGACCGAGGAACTGTCGCTGGGGCTGGATCCCTATCCGCGGCGGTCGGGGGCGGAGTTGCCTAAGGAATATAAGCCCAGTCCGGACGAGCCCGTGGAAGAGCGACGCAACCCTTTCCAGGACCTCGATAAACTGCGAAAATAGTCACTCACGTCCAGCCTCGGACGGCCAATCGGCCCGGATCGGGGCATTCGGCATGCGCCCTACTTGCGTTTGCACAGGTTTTTCGATATCTACCCGCCCATTGGCGGCCTCCGAACTGATCGGGCGAGCCGCCGCTGTTTTTTTGTGAAGAGAGTGGATCATGGCAGTCCCCAAGAAGAAGGTCAGCAAGTCGCGCCGTGACATGCGCCGCAGCCACCATGCGCTGACGGTGAGCGCGTCGATCGAGTGCTCGAATTGCGGCGAGCTGAAGCGCCCGCACCACGTTTGCGGCTCCTGCGGCCATTATGACGGCCGTGAGGTCGTGGCGCAGGGTACCGAGGCGGACGCAGCGTAACTCCGAACCCGCTGCTATGATGGCCGGGAAGGAGTGACGGGGTGGCGGACACCAGCCTGGCTATATCGTTGGATGCTATGGGCGGCGACAACGCGCCTGACATGGTCGTCAGGGGCGCGGACATCGCGCGCAAGCGCTTTCCCAATATCCATTTCCTGATGTTCGGCGACGAGGCGAAGCTCAAGCCCATGCTTGATGCCTTGCCCGAACTCGCCAAGGTCACGACCATCCGCCACACCGAATCCGTCGTGGCGATGGACGACAAGCCGAGCCAGGCCCTGCGCGCCGGCCGGCAATCCTCGATGCGCCTGTCGATCGACGCCGTGCAGGCGGGCGAGGCCGGGGCCTGTGTCTCGGCCGGCAATACCGGCGCCCTCATGGCGATGGCGAAGTTCGTGCTGAAGACGATGCCCGGCATCGACCGGCCGGCGATCGCCTCCTTCTTTCCGACCATGCGCTCGGAAAGCGTCATGCTCGATCTCGGCGCCAACGTGCAGTGCGACGCCAACAATCTGGTGCAGTTCGCCGTCATGGGGAACGTGTTCGCGCGCCTGGTCCTCGGCGTGCAGCAGCCATCGACCGGCATCCTCAACGTGGGTGCCGAGGAACTGAAAGGCCATGACGCGGTGAAGGTCGCGGCCTCGATCCTGCGCGAGGTGCCGCTGCCCGGCAAGTTCATCGGCTTCGTCGAAGGCGACGATATTGCCAAGGGCACGGTCGACGTGATCGTCACCGACGGCTTCACCGGCAACATCGCCTTGAAGGCCATCGAGGGTACGGTAAAGCTTTATTCTCATTGGCTTAGGCAGACCTTCTCGAGCTCGCTCATCAACAGGCTCGCCTACCTCTTCGCGCGCCCGACCCTCAATGGCTTGAAAGCCCATGTCGACCCCCGGCGCTATAACGGGGCGATCCTGATGGGCCTCAACGGTATCTGTGTGAAAAGCCACGGTGGCACCGATTCCTACGGCTTTGCCAATGCCATCGGGGTTGCGGTAAACATGGTGCAGAATGACGCCATGGAGCGGATGAAGCAGGACTTCGCCCAGCTCATGGCCGTTCCAGGCGGGGAAGCGGTCGCCGCGGCCCTCTGAATTCCGGTTTCCGGCGGCGTAACGCTCAATTTTCTCAAAGATTCCAATGATCCGCAGATCACTCCTTCTCTCCGCCGGCAGCTATCTCCCGAAAGAGATCCTGAGCAATGAGGAACTGGCCCGGCGGGTCGAAACCTCGGACGAATGGATCTCCCAGCGCACCGGGATCCGCCAGCGCCATATCGCCGCCAAGGGCGAGCTGACCTCGGACCTGGCCGTCCACGCGGCCGAGCAGGCGCTCCACCATGCGGGCCTGCGCGGGGCGGATATCGACATGCTGGTCGTGGCGACGACGACCCCGGACCATACCTTCCCGGCGACCGCCACCAAGGTGCAGCAGCGCCTCGGCATGCGGGGCGGCTTCGCCATGGACGTGCAGGCGGTCTGCTCCGGCTTCGTCTTCGCGCTGGCGACCGCCGACAATTTCATCCGCACGGGCCAGGCGCACCGCGCGCTCGTCATCGGGGCCGAGACCTTCTCGCGCATCCTCGACTGGAAGGACCGCAACACCTGCGTCCTCTTCGGCGACGG
>CAZUAL010000293.1:0-5055 GCA_964618305.1 uncultured Dongia sp.
CTCGATCGCCTGGTCGAGCTTCTTGAAGGGCAGGATGGTGCCCACCGGCCCGAACACTTCCTCCTGGGCGATGCGCATCTTGTTGTTGACGCCGGTGAAGAGCGTCGGCGCCACGTAGCAGCCCTTCTCGAGACCCTTCGGCACATTGCCGCCGAGGCTCAATTTGGCGCCTTCCTTCTTGGCGATGTCGATATAGCCGAGGACGCGCTTCTGCTGTTCCTTGGTGACGAGCGGGCCCATCGTCGTCGCCGGATCGAGCGGGTCGCCCGGGTTAAAGCTGGCCTTGGCCTTTTCCAGGAACTTCGCCACGAATTCGTCATGCACCTTGGCGTCGACCAGGATGCGCGAGCCGGCGTTGCAGACCTCGCCCTGGTTGCCATAGATGCCATTGACCGCATATTGCGCGGCGGTGTCGAGATCGGGCGCATCGGCGGTCACGATCTGCGGGGTCTTGCCGCCGCATTCGGTGGTGACGCGCTTCATGTTCGACTGGCCGGCATAGATCATCATCAGCTTGCCGACCTCGGTCGAGCCGGTGAAGCCGATCTTGTCGACATCCATGTGAAGGGCCAGCGCCTTGCCGGCTTCTTCGCCGAGACCCTGCACCACGTTGAGGACACCGGCCGGACCGCCCGCTTCCATGAACAGCTTCGCCAGCAGGTTGCCGGAAAGCGGCGATTGCTCAGCGGGCTTCAGGACGACCGAGTTGCCGGCGGCCAAGGCCGGGGCGATCTTCCAGGCCGCCATCATCAGCGGATAGTTCCACGGCACGATGCAGCCGACGACGCCCAAGGGCTGGCGCAAGATGTAGTGGAACTCGCTCGCCGCCGTGGAGGTCACGGTGCCCTCGATCTTGTCGATCGTTTCGCCGAAATACTGGAACGTCATCGCCGCGCCCGGGATGTCGATGTTCAGCATCTCGCTGATCGGCTTGCCCATGTCGGTCGAATCGAGGAGCGCGAATTGCAGCGCGTTGTCGGTGATGAGCTGGCCGAACTTGTAGATGACCGTCATGCGGTCGCGCGGCGCCATGCGAGACCACACACCCGACTTGAAGGCCTTGCGCGCGGCTTTGACGGCGAGATCGACATCGGAGGCGTCGGAGCGCGCGACCGAGGCGATGACCTCGCCGGTCGCCGGATTGATCGTCTCGAACTACTTGCCCTTCTTGGCATCGACGAACTTGCCATCGATGAAGTTGCGGGTCTCGAACTTCAGCTTGTCGGCGTATTTCTTGAACGCCTTCTTGTCCAGTTTCTTGGCATCATCGAGATTCATGGCCACATTCTCCCTTGCGTTTCGGCCCGATCTGGCGGGCGCTTGATAGCTATCGGCTTCTTTGCCCTGATTTGGCCGGCCTTGGCTCGGGTTGAGCTTATAGCATCGGCCCGATTTCCCCGGCTAGGGGCGCTCGGGCGGCATTCTGAACCCCGCGACAGGGTGTCGCTATATCCCTTTAGGAATAGCGATTGCGGGATGCCCAAGGAGGGGCATGGACGAAATTTGGGATGCGCCTATTGGCCCTTGCCCATAGATTCAATCCGGCTGCTTGATCGAAAGAGGCCGGGTGATGAAAGACTACGCCGCCGAGCTCTTCCAGATGTTGACTTATCTGGAACGCGCGCCGAGCCTTGATGAGCTTCAGCAGCGTTTCCCCGAGCATTGGGAAATGGCGGAGCGGGAACTCGCTGCCGCCATCCGTGACAAGGACAAGGCGCGGCTCGATCAGTTGATGCGGCCGCTGGAAGGATTGCCGAAAAGGCGGCAACGCCCGCAGCCCGTCTCCAAGCAGGAATCACGCGACCTGCAGGGACGCCTGATCCGGCAGCGCATGTGCGCCATCGCCATCGAACGCTATCTCAAGAGATCGCTGGCCGATCCGCGCCGGTCCTTGGATGCCAGGGACAGGTTCTTGCTGCGCCTCATCTTTTTTGCACCAGGCTGGGGGCGCAAGCTGGTGCGTCCCTTTCTTTTCCGCTGGCTTTGGCCGTGGGTTCGCCGCAAGAACCTGCTGATGCCGCTGGCCGAGGCGCATGGCATCTACAATTTCTTCAGCCCCACTTTTGTGCGGGAGCTTGCCCGGGCCATCGGCACGGCAAAGTGCCTGGAAATCGCCGCCGGTGACGGCTTCCTCGCCCGCGCCCTGGCAGGACAGGGCGTCGACATCCGGGCGACGGATGACCGAAGCTGGCAGGGAAAAGGCATCGCCTTTAACGATGTGGAGGCGCTCGGCGCCGCTGAGGCCATTGCCCGCCACCAGCCGGATACGATCCTTTGCAGCTGGCCCCCCGCGCAGAATGACTTTGAACGCCATGTCTTCGCAGCACCTCATGTGCGGCGCTATATCGTGATTGCCAGCGATCAGCGGAACCTCGCCGGCAACTGGCCGCTCTATCTGGCGCAGAAGGATTTCCGGATGGAGAAGAGCGCCGAACTCGGTCGCCATCTCTATCCGCCGGAAGCACATGGCGCGGTCTATGTCTTCGACCGCATCGCGGCCGGTTAGCTGATTTCTTCGCCCTTGATGGCCGCCAGGCGCTCCCGCGCCCGGATGCGCTCGCGGTGCGCCGTATAGATGCCGGTCGCAATGATGATGGCGCCGCCAATCCATGTCGTGATCGCAGGCAGCATGTCGAACCAGACATAGCCGATGGCGGTTGCCCAGACGAGTTGCAGGTAAATGAAAGGGGCGATGATCGAGGCCGAGGCAAAGGAAAAGGCGCGGATGACGAGCGTGTGGGCAAGGCCGCCGGAAAATCCAAGAGCTGCCAGCAGCAGCCATTCCTGCCAAGTCGGCATCTGCCAGACCAAGGGCAGGAAGGCCGTAAGCGTCAGGCAACCGACGAGGGCCGCGTAGAAGAGCGAGGTGACGTTGCTGTCATAGCGCGCGGCGATCCGCGTCAGCACGTTGTAGGTGGCACCCGTCGAAGCCGAAAGAACGGGGAGGAGGATGGCAAGACTCACCATGCCGAAACCGGGGCGGATGACGATGAGAACCCCGATGAAGCCGATCGCAACGGCCCCCCAGCGCCGCACGCCGACCCGCTCCTTCAGCAGGAAGTGCGACAGGATGGTGATGACCATCGGCTCGACGAAGGCGACGGCGGTGGCGGAAGCAAGATCGATATGGCTTACCGCCAGGAAGAAGAGCAGGGTCGTGGCCAGCATCAGCAGCGAGCGCAGGAATTGCAGGCCGAATTTCCGCGCCCGCAGCATCTCGGCCCAGGGTTGCAGAATATGTCTGTGCAAGGGCGGCGGCGATGACGGGCGTTCCACGTGGCGCGCGATGCCGGCATAGACGATCGCGAAGACGAGGTGGAAGAGATAGCGCCCCCAGGCCACCTCCATCACCGGCATGCCGTTCATCGAGAGATGCTTGACGATGGCGTTGAAGAAGGAAAAGACGAAACCCGCCGTCACCAGACACAGGATGCCGAAGAGGGGCCGGTCGCCGGCGATCTGCTTTTCGCCCGCCGTGAGCGCGCGCGGTTCAGCCAAGATTGAGGCGCTCCCGGGCGACCTGCTCGATGCGCGCCTTGAGCCCGGCATCCTGCGCGAGCAGGCGGTTGAAGTCGCGCGCCTTCAATGCCAGCAGCTTGCAGAAGCCGAGTGAGACGACGTCGGCATTGCGCGGATGGCCGGTGAGCAGCGCCAGCTCGCCAAAGAAATCGCCGGAGCCAAGCTCGACGGCGGGGTCGACCACGACCCGCGCGGCGCCCGAAGCGATGAAATACATGGCATCCCCCTTCTCGCCACGCCGCACGACGGGCGAATCCGGCAGCACCAGCAGCGGCGTCAGAAGATGGGCGATCGCCTGTTGCCGTTTGATGTCGAGGTCGCGGAAAATCGGCACCCGGGCCACGAGATCGACGGCGGAAAGCTCCGGATCGAGCTTCGGCCGTTCATCGAGACCGGTCCAGTGCGTCTCAAGCTCGGCCTTGAGTTCCCGCTCCACCTCGCCGCTCACCACCAGATTTTCAGCGAGCACCCGGTAGGCAGCACCTTCGCGCTGGCGCGCGAAGCGGCTGAGATATTGCCGCTGCAGCGCCGCGGCATAGGCCGGGTATTGCAGTTTCAGGGCGAGCAATGATTGCTCGACCGCCTCCACACGCTTGGCGGTCAGCGCCACGATCTCGGCAGTTGCCTCCTCGCCGATCAGCGGCTGCAGACGGTCGCGGCAGAAGGGAACGAGGCCAGGCAGCACCTGGCGCTGCATCATCAGGAACTCGAAGCGGTCGGCGAGCGCATCCGCCAAGGGCCGCTCCACCCTGAGATTGCGCTGCAGCCACAGAGCGAAACGGAAGGCCCGCCCGAAACCGAGGCCGCGCTCGGCCGCCGCCAGATAGCCGCGCCGGCCGCGCGCCCGCACGGATTCCCGCACATGCTGCGCTTCCCGGAGCAGCATGTCGGCGATGCGGCGGTCAACGATCCGCCCGTCGAGCAGTTTGAAGCAGCGCTCCACCTCGTGCGCGGCGGCGACGGTGAGACCGACCTTCACCATCTCCTCGGCCATCAGCTCGACGCCGCGATGCGCCCGGGCCCGCGCCACGGCGAGGCGCGCGTCGAGGCCCGACAAGGCCGCCTCGGCGATATCGCGGTCGACGCCTTCGCGCTGGGCAATCTCGCCAAGCTCGCTTGCCACATCGCCCAGCGTCATCAGCTTGGCACGGTCGCGCACGCCGCGTGCCACGGGATTGAGGCGGTTCAAGCGGAAGAAGCCCACCAGCGGGCGCAGCGTGATGCCGTTGACGAAAAGCGTCAGCAGCACGAAGCCGGTGACCGAGGTGGCGATGAAGTCGCGGACGCTCCCCGGCACGGCCCGGTTCTCGATGACGGCCAGCGCCAGGGCGAGCGAGACCGCGCCGCGCAATCCGCCCCAGACGATGACCGTCTTGATGCGGTTGTTGATGCGCTGCATGAGACCCGCCTGCGTCAGCAGCGGCAGCAGGACGAAAACGGTGACGAAACGGGCGGCAAGGGTGGCGATATAGACCAGGAAGATGAAGCCGATTTCCTTGAGGCTGGTCCCCTCCATGATGCGCGGCACGAACATGG
>CAZUAL010000294.1:0-3642 GCA_964618305.1 uncultured Dongia sp.
TTAAATTTTCTTGAATTAAAATTTTTTTCTTTTTTTTTAAACCCGATAGAAATTGTGAGGATACAAAACTGGAAGTGCCTTTTGCGGATGCAAAATCAAATGCCGAAAAAATCAAACAACGTATTAAGCGCTTAGAGCCACTGGGTACTACGCCTATTGCCTATTCGATCGGACGTTTTCATTTCTCGGGTTTCGAGGCCGCCTTGTCTATTCAACAGGTGCAACAGAAGGTGTTTTGGACTCGCTCCGCACCGTGCCGCATTTCGCAGTGATACCGGGTACGACCGATCTTATCATGATGGCGACTGCCTATCAGTATCTCGGGGATGGTAACAATTACCTGGATGTACGCGAGACGATAAAAAGGAGGCTTCCGCCGCTTAAGTAGCCGACGCGATGAACGTCGATCGGGGTGGAAATCGGGCTCAGAGTGAAATTCTCTCCACGAACTAGCTTACCGTTGTGGGTGAGTTCAAGGCGCGTACCGGCGCCGCTGTAGCTCGGCGCCAAGAGCTTTCGGCACTTTTAAGGCGTCAGCCTCTCCCCGTATGGGTGAGGCATTGGGGCGATGGAGCACAAATGTCATCCCCGCGAAGGCGGGGATCCATGAGGATGCCGGCGAGACAAGGCAGTGGATGCATGGATGCCCCGGTCAAGCCGGGGCATGACAAGATTGTTTGGACGGGGATTAAGTTTGGACGGGGATTAAGTTCGAGTGTGGAGTGGGGCGCTCATATCCCCACACCCAACTCCCTTAGCTTCGCCAGTGCCGTGCCGTCGTTGCGGAAGTGGACGGTCTTGATGCCGATCTTCTCGGCCGCTGCGATGTTGCGTTCGCTGTCGTCAATGAAGACACATTGTTCTGGCGGCAGCGCGATCCGTTCCAATAGATGGTGGTAGATATCCGGGTCGGGCTTCACCATTTTCAAATGCCCTGAGATGGCGATGTATTTGAAGTGCCTGAGATGCGGCCATTCGGCCCGGCGCGGTTCGAAGGTCTCGGCGGACCAGTTGGTGAGGCCGTAGGCGGGGATGCCGGCATCGACCACGCGGTTCAATATGTCGTGCCCTTCATCGATGGGGCCGGAGACCATTTCGTCCCAATGCTCGTAGAAGGCGCGGATCAAGGCCGCGTGCTGCGGATGCTCGGCGACCAGCAGGTCGATCGCCTCGGCCCAGGGGCGGCCGCGATCCTGTTCGAGGTTCCAGGCCGGCGAGCAGACATGGGTCAGGAAATGGCGCCTTTCGCCCACGTCCGTGATGAGGCGGCGGTAGAGATTTTCCGGGTCCCAGCCCACCAGGACATTGCCGAAATCGAAGATGACGGCGCCTATGCTCATGAAAATCCTCTTGTTTCAGGGAATCAGGCGGTTCGTGTAGAGTGGCCCGCAACTTGCTCTCCCATTATGGCATTTTTTGGCGCGAAATCGATTAGGGCATGAAGAAGCTCATCATCCTGCTGGTCATTCTTCTGCTGCTGGGTGGCGGGGCCGCGGCTGTCTGGTGGTATTTCCTGCGCCCGCCGGAGGATGGCCAGCCGGTCGTCGAGGAGGTGCCGCCGCCGGTCCTGTCCCAGATCGACCTGCCGGTGGTTTCGATCTCGATCGTGCGCAACAACAAGTCGATCCAGCGCATCGACTTCATCATCAGCGCCGTGTTCGACGATCCCGAGAAGCAGAAGCGGATGGAGGAGCGCCTGCCGCGCCTCTATGATTGCGTGGTGACGGAACTGCACAGCATCCTGCCGCGCAAGATGGTGGAGCAGGGCGGCTTCGATCGCCAATATTTGGAAGAGCGGCTGGTGAAGGCCGTCGCCGCGCGCTTCGGCAAGGAAGCCGTCTTCAAGATCTATATCAAGGACATGCAGATCTACAAATGAGCAGCGCCGCCGACGCAACCTTACCGCCGGCGAGCGCGCACCGGGCCGTCTTCGTGCTGGCGCTGGCGCAGGCGACGGCGATGATCTGCAACTCGATCATGATCGTCACCTCGGGCCTCACGGGTCAGATGCTCGCCGAGCACAAGGGCTATGCGACGCTGCCCTTGGCCTTCCAGTTCATCGCGACGATGCTCACCACCTTCCCGGCCTCGTTCCTGATGAAGCGGGTGGGGCGGAAGCTCGGCTTCATGACCGGCGCCTTGATCGGCATCGCGGGCGGGCTCGTCATGGCGGCCGCGACGTTGGTCGGCAGCTATTGGCTCTTTGCCTTCGGCAACACGATCTTCGGCGTGTCGGCGGCCTTCACGCTCTTCTATCGCTTCGCGGCGGCGGAAGCGGCGGATGATGCCTTCCGCCCCAAGGCGATCTCGCTCGTCATGGCGGGTGGTGTTGTTTCTGCCCTGATGGGGCCTTATCTGGCAAAGGTCGGGCAGCAGCTCTTTCTGCCGCATCTCTTTGCCGGCGGCTTCGTATTCATCGTCGGCCTCTCGGTCATCGTCATGCTGCTGCTGACGCCGCTGCGCCTGCCTCATCATGCGGCCGGACCGGTGGCGCAAGGCGGCGAGCCGGCACGGCCCTTGGCCGAGATCGTGCTGCAGCCGCGCGCCCTTTCGGCGATCGTCGCCGCCATGCTGGGTTACGGTGTCATGTCCTTCGTCATGACGGCGACACCGCTTGCCATGACCTTCTGCGGCTACAATCTCGATACCGGCATCAGCTTCGTGATCCAGGGGCATGTGCTCGCCATGTTCGCGCCGAGCTTCGTCACGGGGCATATCATTAAGCGTTTCGGCGAGTACCGCGTCATGGGCACGGGTGTGCTGTGCTATGTGGGCTGCCTCGCCATGGGACTGGCCGGAATCGACATCCATCATTTCTGGGTGGCGCTGGTGCTGCTCGGTTTGGGCTGGAACTTCCTCTATGTCGCCGGCACGTCGCAGCTCACCAAATGCTACCGCCCGTCGGAGCGGGCCAAGATCCAGGCTTTCAACGATTGCATGGTCTTCTCCTGCGTCGCTCTCTGCTCGTTCATCGCGGGTACGGTCGAACAGGCCTATGGCTGGAGCTGGGTCCTCTACGGCGCCACAGTGCCGGTCGCTCTCATTGCGGTGGCGCTGCTGGGCGGCTGGCGGCGGGAGAGGGTGTTGGCGGGTTAGCAAGAAATGCGTCATGCCCGGGCTTGTCCCGGGCATCCATTGGTGCCGCCTCTGAGAGTGGATCCCCGGGACAAGCCCGGGGATGACGAACGGGAATGAGGGGATGCGCATGAGCGACACTACCGAAGACTATGATGCCGGCATGCTCACGCTCCTGCAGATGATCTGGGGCGAGGGGTATCTTTCACCCGGCGGCCCGCAGGCCGTGCGCGACATCGCTGGCAAGATCGATCTTTCCGGCAAGCGCGTGCTCGATATCGGCTGCGGTTTGGGCGGGCTCGACCAGGTGCTGCTGACCCTGGGCGCCGAGCATGTGACCGGCATCGATGTCGCCAAGCTCATCGCCACGATGGGCCAGGAGCGCATCCGGCGCGCGGGGCTCGCCAAGCGCATCGACATCCGCCTCGTCGAACCCGGCCCGCTCCCCTTTGCCGATGCCAGTTTCAACATCGTCTTCGGCAAGGACGCCTGGCTGCATATACCGGACAAGGCGGCGCACTTTGCCGAAGTGTTCCGCGTGCTGAAGCCCGGCGGGCGCATCGCCGC
>CAZUAL010000294.1:3652-5019 GCA_964618305.1 uncultured Dongia sp.
CGTCGTCACGTCGGTGCTCGAGACGGCGGCCACCGACTGGATGAAGTCGCCGGGGCCTTACAGCGCGGACATGGAATACTTCTTCAAGATGGAAGGGCTCACCTATCATCTGGTGACGCTCGCGGAGTACGGCCGTTATCTCCACGCGGCGGGCTTCACCGACATCCTGCTGACCGATATCACCGCGCAATACCGGGCCGAGGCACACCAGGAACTGGCGCGCATGCAGGGCGAACTCCATAGCCTGATGGCCGCCGAGCTCGGGGCCGAGGGACAGGCGCATTTCCTGGAAGACTGGCGCTCTCTCACCGTGGTCCTCGACAAGGGCGAGCTGCGCCCGGCCCGAATCTGGGCACGGAAGCCCGCATGAGCGACGGCGCGTGCATTCTGTGCAGGGGTGTCGCGGCCGATGCCGACTTGGAACGGATCGAAGTCTGGCAGGATGAGCATTGGCGGCTTACGGCTAGCCTCTCGTCGGAGATCCTCGGCTTTGCCTATCTCGAACCGAAACGGCACATCCGCTATGTCCATGAACTCGATGGGCTGGAAGCCGGCACCTTCGGCGCGGCCTTGGCACGGTGCAGCAGCGCCCTCAAGCACGCCACCGGCGCCGACCTAGTCTATGTGTATATTTTCGGCGACGGGATCGCGCATCTCCATGTCCATCTGGCCCCGCACCGATCGGGCGATGCGCTCAATGACCAGCTCATCCGGGGCGAGATCGTGGAGGAGAAGATGCCGAACGGCATGACCCGCTTCTACAGTCCCACATACCCGGCGTTGCCGCGCGGTGAATTGCTGGCCGCAGCCGACAAGGTTCGGGATTTCCTGCAGTCGAATTGAGATTGTGCGGCGCAGCATCGCAGCGCGCTGCAGATTTTCTCTATATGTCAGTAGGTTGCGGGAAAAGGGCCGCCACTAAACCGGTGATTGCCGCGCGGCCCGTCGGTTGCAACGGCATGTCTATTCCTTTATGTTCCGCCCACTTTTAACGATCGCCGCACCTGCCCTAGCGACATCTGTTCGGGGAGTCTCTGAGGGGAATAAGCGGCGGCCAATCTGACTCTTCTTTTGAATAGGGGATGCAAGAATGGATTCATGGATTTGGGCAGTCATTGCTTGCGGCGTCCTGGCGCTGCTCTATGGCGTATGGGCGACGAAGTCGGTTCTCGCTGAAAGCGCCGGCACGGCGCGGATGCAGGAAATCGCCGCCGCCGTTCAGGAAGGCGCCAACGCCTACCTCAACAAGCAATACACGGCGATCGGCATTGTCGGTGTCGTCGTTGCGGTCATCCTCTTCTTCTTTCTCTCCGGCCTGTCGGCCCTGGGCTTCGTCATCGGCGCCGTGCTTTCGGGCGCTGCCGGTT
>CAZUAL010000295.1:0-5015 GCA_964618305.1 uncultured Dongia sp.
AATGCCGAGACGACCTATGTCGCCTATGTCTCGGAGCAGAATCTGCTGCCCGACGGGACCGGCAAGGCCTGCCGGCACCCGATGGTGAAAGACATGTTCGAGCCTTTCGACGGCGCGGCCTATCGCCTGAAGTCTCCCGCCCTCAATTAATCGCGCTTCCACAAGGACTTACAGCGCGGCTTGACACTGGAACTTAAATAGAACATAAAGGGTCCATAAACGATACGAGAAGAGAGCAAGTCATGGCCATACACCTCCGGAACGCCGCCGAAGCGATCGCCTTTTCCGCCCTGATGATGCTGATTCTGGCGCTCCCCAGCCTCGCTTGAAGGCCTTGCCCAAGGGAAGCGCGGCCCCAGGGAGTGCAGCCCCAGGGATAGCAGCCCCAGGGATAGCAGCCCCAGGGACCACGTCTCCTTCCCCTTTACGACCAAAGGCTTAAGCCGCATCCGTCCTAATCCGGGCGACAGACTCATCCGGCCTTCGTTATGTTAGGCGCCCCGCCAGCATGAAGGAGGCATTCGGGTGATCGACTTGACCACGCATTGGACCGGTCTCGCCATTCTCGGCATTTTCGGTGCCGCCTATTTCCTCGTCATCTGCGAGGAAGCGATCGAGATGCGGAAGTCGAAGCCGGTGCTGGTGGCGGCCGGTCTCATCTGGGCGCTGGTGGCGCTTGGCTATGCGGCGCATGGCCAGGCGGAGATCGCCCACGAGAAGGCACAGGAGATCATTCTCGAATATGGCGAGCTGTTCCTCTTCCTCATGGTGGCGATCACCTATGTGAACGTGCTGGAGGAACGGCGCATCTTCGACGTACTCCGGGCCAAGCTGATCGGCTTCGGGCTCAGCTACCGGGCGCTCTTCTGGCTCACGGGCGCCATCGCCTTCCCGCTTTCCGCCGTGCTCGACAACCTCACCACCGCCCTCGTTATGGGCGCCGTGGTCATCGCCCTTGGCGCCGGCTCGCGCAGCTTCATCGCGCTGGGCTGCATCAACATCGTGGTGGCGGCCAATGCCGGCGGCGCCTTCTCGCCCTTCGGCGACATCACCACGCTGATGGTCTGGCAGGCGGGGAAGCTCAGTTTCTGGGAATTCTTCGACCTCTTCGCGCCGTCCTTCGTCAACTGGTTCGTGCCGGCAGCCCTCATGCATCTCGCCGTCCCGGCCGGCAGCCCGCCGCCGCGCGAGGACCGGGCGCAATTGAAGCCCGGCGCCTGGGGGGCGCTGTTCCTCTTCGCCGCCACCATCGTCACGGCGGTCTCATTCAAGAATTTTCTGCACCTGCCGCCGGCCATGGGCATGATGCTGGGCCTCGGCTATCTGCAGCTCTTTGCCTATTACCTCACCCGCGGTGCCAAACGGCGTGACAATGCCGACATGCTGCTCGACTCGTTCAAGGAGATCCAGCGCATCGAGTTCGACACGCTGCTCTTCTTCTTCGGCATCATCTTCGCCGTCGGCGGCCTCGGTGCCATGGGCTATCTCGCGGTGACGTCGGAGCTGCTCTATAGCGGTTTGGGCCCAACAACGGCCAACATCGCCATCGGCGCCCTGTCGGCCATCGTCGACAACATCCCGCTGATGTTCGCGGTCATCAAGATGGATCCGGCGATGAGCGACGGGCAATGGCTGCTGGTGACGTTGACCTGCGGCGTCGGCGGCTCGATCCTCTCCATCGGCTCGGCGGCGGGTGTCGCCCTCATGGGCCAGGCGCGCGGCAGCTACACCTTCTTCAGCCATCTGAAGTGGAGCTGGGCGGTGGCGGCGGGCTATGCCGCCAGCATCGCCGTGCATTATGTCGTCAATGCCGATCTGTTCTGAGGCGCGGGGCCCATGAATCCTTTGAAGCAATTCCTGCAGCTTGAATCGAGCGGCGGCATCCTGCTCCTCGTCGCGGCGGCGCTGGCCCTTATCGGCGACAACTCGCCGCTTTCACCCTACTACCAGGGCTTGCTCGAACTGCCCTTCGGCGTGACGCTGGGGCCGCTCAGCCTGGTGAAGCCGCTGCTGCTCTGGATCAACGATGGCTTGATGGCCGTCTTCTTCTTCCTGGTCGGCCTCGAGATCAAGCGCGAAGTACTGGAAGGCGAGCTTTCCACCCGCGCCCAGGCGATCCTGCCCGGCATCGCGGCGCTGGGCGGCATGGCGGTGCCGGCGTTGGTCTTCTTCTTCGTCAACAGCGCCCATCCCGAATATCTCAGCGGCTGGGCCATTCCGGCGGCGACCGACATCGCTTTCGCGCTCGCCGTCCTCACCCTGCTCGGGAGCCGCGTCCCGCAGAGTCTCAAGATCTTCCTGCTGGCGCTCGCCATCATCGACGATCTCGGCGCGATCATCATCATCGCCATCTTCTACACGGCCGATCTCTCGCTCGTGTCCCTGCTGCTGGCGGCCCTCGGCATCGCCGCTCTCGTCATCCTCAACCTCTCACGCGTCACCCGCATCACGCCCTATGTGCTCATCGGCATTTTCATCTGGGTCTGCGTGCTGAAATCGGGCGTGCATGCGACCTTGGCCGGCGTCGCCGTCGCTTTCTGCGTGCCCCTGAAGGTGCCGGGCGATCCCGCGCATGCGCCGCTCCGCCGCGCCGAACATGGCCTCCATCCTTGGGTGAGCTACCTCATCATGCCGGTCTTCGCCTTCGCCAATGCCGGCGTCAATCTGGCGGGTGCCGGGCTCGAGACGCTGCTCCATCCCTTGACGCTCGGCATTGCGCTCGGCCTCTTCATCGGCAAGCAGGCGGGTGTGCTGCTGGCGGTCGCGATCGGCGTGGCCGTGCGCCTCTGCACGAAGCCCGCAGGGGCGAATTGGACCCAAGTCTATGGCGTGGCGCTGTTGACCGGCATCGGCTTCACCATGTCGCTCTTCATCGGCGGCTTGGCGTTCCCAGATCCGGCGCTCGCGGCGGAGATCCGCCTCGGCGTCATCGGCGGCTCGCTCGCCTCGGCGCTGGCCGGCTATCTTGTGCTGCGCCTCAGCGCGGCAAAGCGGGCTTGATCACCCAGGCCGGGACGGCGGCGCCGCGCTCGCTGTCGTCCTTGAGCTCGAGGACACCGGAAAGAACCCCGACGATCTCCGGCGCGTCGCCGTTCCAATAGAGGAGCGGCCCGCCCGAAGCGCCGAACGTCGTGTCGCAGCGGTGGATCAGCAGCGACCGCTCGGCGAGCACGCCGTCGAGGTCGCAGCCCTTGTGCCGCATCAGGATCTCCGACCAATCGCCATTATAGCCTAGTGCATCGACCGGGATCGGCGGCTTCCTGGTGAAGAGCGCATCGGGCGATCTCGCGCTCAAGGGCACGGGCTTTACCTTGAGTGGCTTGTCGAGCTCGACGATCGCCCAATCGCGCGACATTTCAGAAAGGCTCGTTGCCTTCTTCGGGTTGTAATCGGGATCGCGGATGAAGCTTTTTCCCCGCGCATGCGCCGCGAACGAGCCGCGATCGTAGCCGGCGACAAAATGCACCTCCATCGGGATGGTCCAGCGCCCGTCATCCTTGTTGTAGAGGCAATGCGCAGCGGTGAGTACCAGGGTGGGCGCGATGAGGGTCGCCGTGCAATGGCCGCCCACTTCCCGGTTGAGGCGGCCGATGGCGGTCCACGGCCATTCCTTGGGGTCGGTGCGCACGCGATTGTCCTCGCCCTCGATACCGATCTTGGGCAATTGCGGCAGGTTGGAGGTTTGCGCCAAAGCAGGTGCCGCGCCGGCAAGCAGCGCCAGTAGGGCGGCGAAGACGAGGAATGAGCGCACGGCGGAAATTTCAGTCGATGGGATCAGGGCGCCAGAACGGCATTGTGAAACAGAAGCGCAATAAACGCCGCCAGCGTGAAGGCGGCAAGGCCCAGCCCGAACACCACAACCTGGCTCAGTCGGTCCGTGGGGCGCAGCTGCTTTTCGATCTCCCGCCGGGCGGCCGACCTTTTCTCCTTGCCGATGAGCAGAACCAGATAGGCGCGCTGACCGAAGAGGAGCGGCAGCGACACGCGGAAATCAACCGGATGACGGCGCTGGATCGTCCCCTGCGCGACGCGGCTGATCGCCTGCGCCTGCTCGGGCGTCAGCGTGTCCCTGATCTCCTGCGGCAGCTTGCGCAAGAAAGCCTCGCCGCGGACCTCGTCCATCAGCATCGCTCAATCTCCCCTCGGGGACAGGCGCCGACTCCCGGCCATCGGCAAGGGCACCGTCCCGTTAACGCTCAATCTTGACGGGTGATGGTTTAAATTATCTTTACCAAAGCCGGTGCAGATTGGTGAAAACGGCGTCCAAGCCCAGCGAAATCATCGGCTTGGTATCCTTTTGCCGGTCCAAACCGCTCTTGTGCCGCATTGGCTCTTTCATTCGGCATCGGCTAGAATCGCCAGCAATAACAACAACTAACCAATAACTGTCATCTGGGGAAACCATCATCATGCGAGCTGAAAAGCTGAAGAACCAGCAGATCGAGGAAGTCGTCCGTTTCGTGGGCGAGCGCATCGAGCGCAAGCGCTCCGGGCAGATCGAGGCCTTCATCCGCCAGTTCTACGCCAACGTGCCGCAAGCCGACATCGCCGGCGACAGCGCCGAAGACCTTTTCGGCGCCGCCCTCTCCCTCGCCAATTTTGCACAGACCCGGACACCCGGCACCGCCAAGGTGCGCGTCTTCAATCCCCGCATCGACGAACATGGCTGGCGCAGCCCCCATACGGTTGTCGAGATCGTCAACGACGACATGCCGTTCCTGGTCGATTCTCTCACGGCCGAGATGAACCGCCAGGATCTCGGCGTCCATCTCGTCATCCATCCGATCATGAAGGTGGCCCGCGACGCCAAGGGTCAGCTCGTTGCCGTGGGCGCCGAGGAGAAGGGCGCCGCCTTCAACGGCCCGGAATCCATCATGCAGCTCCGCGTCAACCAGGTGGCGACGGCGGACCAGCTGGAGCAGATCAAGGCCGGTATCGAGAAGGTCCTGCGCGACGTCCGCCTGGCGTTCAATGACTGGCAGAAGATGCGCGCGACGCTGGCCGCCGTCATCGAC
>CAZUAL010000296.1:0-5005 GCA_964618305.1 uncultured Dongia sp.
CCACGCCCGACATGATCTTGATCAGTGTCGATTTGCCGGCGCCGTTCTCGCCGAGCACGGCGTGGATGCGGCCCGCCGCGACGGTGAGCTGGGCTTCCTCGAGCGCACGCACGCCGCCATAGCTCTTGGCGATCTGGCGCATCTCGAAGAGGGGCGCGGACTGATCCATGAACGAGCCTTCCCGATAATGGCGCCGCCGCCCGGCACCCTTTCAGGTACCGAACGGCGGCGGTAGACGTATCAGCCGGTTATTGATTCGCTTCCGACTGACCCATGATTTCCTGCGCCGTGAAATTGATGCCGCAGGTCGGGAAGGAATTGCCGACGAAGAAATTGTCGGACTGGTCGGCGTAGAAATTCTCGCCGTCCTTGAAGTTCGAATCTTCCGTCGTGGCAAGCGGCAGGCGCACCGATTGCGGGATGACCTCGCCTTCAAGCGCCGCGATCGCGGTCTTGATGGCGACCGCCACCTGGGCCGGACCCGTGCCGCCGGAAGCGCACTTCAGCCCATCGCCCGCATGCTGCGCGCAGAGCTTACGGAAGCCGTTCTCCGTTTCGCCGCCGACGGGGACGAAGGCATGGCCCGCATCCATCAGCGCGCGCACGGTGCCGGTCGAACCGCCCTGCACGGTAACGCCGTCGAACTTCTTGTGCACGGCGACCGCATCCGCGGTCACCTTCTGCGCCGTGCCATCGTCCCACTTGCCGACGACTTCGACGACTTCGAACGGTTTGCCGGAAGCCTTCAGCACTTCCTGAACGCCGTCATGGCGGTCGCGGTCGACCGAGGTGCCCTCGACGCCACGCACTTCCAGGATCTTGCCGCCGTTCGGGATGTTGGCGATGAGCCACTTTGCCCAATATTCGCCGAGGCCCTTCTGGTCGACGTTGACGTTGATCGCCTCGTCGGTATCGAGCGTGTTGTCGAAGGCCACCAGCACGACGCCGGCCTTCTTCGCGCGCTTGATCACGGGCGTGAAGGCCGCCGGGTTCTGCGCGTTGACGACGATGGCGTCGTACCCTGAGGCGATGAAATTATCGACCGCGGCGAGCTGCGCCGCGAGATCTTCGCCGGTCGAGACGACCTTGAATTCCTTCAGCTTCGCCTTCACGTCCGGCTGTTCGGCATAGGCCTTGGCGGTCTTGATCATCTGGATGCGCCAGGTATTGCCGATGAAGCCGTTCGCAAGCGCGATGCGATAGGGGCCTTCCTTCTTCGGGAACTTGAAATATTTCGTATCCGCCGTCCACGGCGCGAAGCATTCGGGCTCGGCACCCGGGCCGGAAACGACTTCCTGGGCCAGCGTGGCGGTCGCGAAAGAGGCGGTGAGAGCAGTTGCGGCCAGCAGCTTCGCCAATTGGCGGAAGCCGGACCGCCGAGATTTCGGCGCGAGCATCTAAATCCTCCCAATGGTCATTCTTGATTGAATTCCCAATCCCGGACGGATGCTGGCGATCTATGTCGCGTAATTTTGCTGGTCCGCGCCGGCATTCGTATGCATAATGGCAAATGACAGCGCTGTCAATTGGCCTGATTGCTAACCTGTCGCCCGTAACCGTAGGTTGCGCTGACGAGGATGGAGCGAGTCGACTTGTGTTCAGCAGGACGCCTGGTTCGACGGCAACCATCCCGGCTCAAGGGAGGTACCGATTCGCAAGAAGCGCAGCACCTTGGCCGATGTCGCGGGTCTCGCCGGCGTCAGCGCCGTCACCGTGTCGCGGGCCTTGCGCCGGCCGGACATGGTTTCAGCCAAGCTCAGAAGCCGCATTGAGGCCGCCGTGCGCGAGCTTGCCTATGTGCCCGATGTGGCGGCAAGCCGCTTGGCTTCCAACCGCACCCACACGATCGGCGTCATCGTCTCGTCGCTCACCAACGGCGTCTTTGCCGACTATATCAACGCGCTGCACGACACGCTGCTGCCGGCCGGCTATCAGGTGCTCATTCTCTCCACGCGCTATTCGGAAGGCGAAGAGGAGAAGGCCATCGCGACACTTCTCGGCCAGCATCCGGAGGCGATCATCATCGTCGGCGTCGACCAGTCGGCCCATTCCCGCCGCCTACTCGAAAGTTCCGGCGTGCCGGTGGTGCAGACCTTCCAGCTCGCCGACCATCCGATCGACATCAATCTGGGGCTCGATCAGGCGCAGGCGGCCTACGAGGCCACCAAGGCGCTCATCGATCTCGGCCACAGCCGCGTCGCGGTCATCGCCTCGCGCCTTGATGCCCGCGCCCGCGCCCGCCTCGACGGCTATGCCCGCGCCATGAACGAAGCCGGCCGCTATGACGAGAGCCTCCGCGCGACGACGCCGCAGCAGACCAGCGTCATGGCCGGCCGGAAATTGCTGAGCGAGCTCATCGACAAGGGAAGACGGCCCGATGCCGTCTTCTGCTGCGACGATCTGCTGGCACTGGGCGCCCTCTTCGAATGCCAGCACCGCGGCATCAAGGTGCCGGACGAAATGTCGATCATCGGTTTCAACAATCTCGAATTCACCGCCTGCGCCCATCCCCCGCTCGCCACCGTGGCGACACCGCGCTACGAAATGGGCCGAATGGCGGCGGACATCGTGCGCAAGATCATCGAAACCGGCGAACGGCCGCCGGCCAACCGCATCAATGTGGGTTTCAAGCTGGAAATGCGCGACAGCGTGCGCAAGAACTGAGCAAGTCCGCGGCGATAGGCCCTCGCGCGTGGCACTTGGCAAGTGCCAGCAATTCCATGTACCGTAAGTAGCAGAAGTGACGGCGATGGAACGCTGACAGCGTGTTTTTGAGTGACCGGCTAATGCTTTGCGGAACCGCCGTCTGGAAGGGGAGCGCCCTGCGCGCCTTTCGCTGCGCCGGTATGGTGCTTGCCCTGGGCGCCGGCATCGCCGGACCTGTTACAGCCCGGGCCGCCGATGACCCCGCGCGCATCGCCGCCGATGTGCTCTCAAAATCAGCCTATCAGTCGGAATTCCCCCAGGCGCCGGCACCTGCGCCGCCACCGAAGCAGAAGCAGCCACCGCCTGCATCGTCACCGCCGCCCACCAGAAACTATGATCTGACGCCGCCGCCCGCCAAAAGTCCTGGGCCCGACTTCTCTTTCGACCCGACCATCCTGCTCTTCGTGCTGGGCGGGATCGGCTTTCTGACCCTGGGCTTCCTGCTCTTGCAGCGGATCGGCACGGCCAAGCGCACACTTTCAGCATCCGCGCCGACGGCGGCGCCCTTCGTCGCGCAGATCGTCACCAGCAACGTGCCGGCGCCATCGCCCGCACCGGCGCCGATCGACGAAGTGGAACGGCTTGCCGCCGCCGGCCGTTTCGCCGAGGCCATCCACCTCATCCTGCTGCGCTTCCTTGCTGAACTGCGCAGCGGCCAGTTCATCATCGCCGACTCGCTCACCAGCCGCGAGATCCTGCGCAAGCACAGCCTTGCGCCGACGACACGCGATGCGCTCGGCATCGTCATCGGCGCGGTGGAGCTGTGTCATTTCGGCGGGCGCAGCGCGGACGAGCGGCTGTTCCGCCATTGCCTCAGCGCCTATCACGCACGGTCCGGCGCGCGGCCGAACACGATGGCCGGAGAACCCGCCGGAGAACGAGCATGAGCGCGACGCAGCCCTTCATGGAGACGCGCCGGCTCGGCATCCTCATCGGTGTCGGCATCGTCGCCTTCGCCTGCTCGCTCTATCTGATGCTGTTCGCCGACAGCACGGAATCGGCGACGCAGGACACCTTCTCCCATTCGGCGGTGGGCCACGCCGCGCTCGTCGAAACATTGCAGCGCCTCGACATCCCGGTCAGCGTCAGCCGCTTCAAGACCCTGGAGAAAGCCGGCGATTCAACGCTGCTGGTGCTTGCCGAACCTGACGGCACGCCGGGCTCGCTCGACCTCGTCCGGCAGGCGCGGGGCGAGCACAATGTCCTTCTCGTCCTGCCGAAATGGGTAGCCCTGCCCCATCCCAGGCGGCGCGACTGGATCGGCGACGTGCGTTTCGCCGAAACCGACCGCATCGACGCGATCTTCGACAAACTGGAGATCGAGGCGAGCATTTTCCGCGGCACCTCGTTCACGGCCAGCGTCAACCGCATCGGCGAAGCACCGACGCTCAATCAGCCGCAGCTGCTCCTCTCCCGCGATCTGGCGCCGCTCATCGCCGGCACGGACGGAATCCTGCTCGGCGAATACGCGATCGATGCCAACACTCATATCTGGATCCTGTCCGACCCCGACCTCATCGCCAATGGCGGCATCGGCAAGGGCAGCAATGCCGCCCTCGTCGCCGCCATCATCAGGAGCCACCTGCCGAAGGGTGGCTCGGTGATGATCGACGAAACGATCCACGGCTTCGAGCAGGCGCCCGACATGCTGCGGACCGCCTTCGAGCCGCCGTTCATCACGGTCAGCATCGCCTTCGCGCTGGCCGCCCTGGCGGCGATCCTCGCCGGCATTTCGCGCCTGGGCGCACCGCGGCGCGACGCGGCGGCGCTCGCCGCCGGGCGCGAGACGCTACTCGGCAATGTGGCGGGTCTTCTCGACTATGCCGAAGGCGGACAGGCGATCGTCGCGCGCTATCCGCAGCTGGCCATCGCCGAGGTGGCGCAGAAGCTGCGCGCCCCGGCCGATCTCGACGAAAAGGGCCTCATCGCCTGGCTCGACCGGCGCGGCCAAAGGCTGGGGCTCAGCCTCAGCGCCAGCCAGCTCGTGGCCGAAAGCCGGCTGATGGCCGGCCGCATCGACATCAACCGCGCCGCCGCCATGCTGGGTGAGCGCGTTCACCAATGGAAACGGGAGATTCTCAATGAGCCTCGACACCGCGCGCTCGATTAGCGAGCGCCTGAAGGACGAAGTGCGCAAGGTGATCGTCGGCCAGGACGACGCGCTCGACCTGATGCTGGTGAGCCTGATGTCGGATGGCCATATCCTGCTGGAAGGCGTGCCCGGCACGGCGAAGACCCTGCTGGCGCAGGCTTTCGCCAAGGCCCTGTCACTCGATTTCGGCCGCATCCAGTTCACGCC
>CAZUAL010000297.1:0-5005 GCA_964618305.1 uncultured Dongia sp.
CTGCTCGATCACGTCGACGACATCCCGGTACATGAAATGGGTGTCGAGGCCGTTGATGCGCACCGACAGGGTCTTGGTTCCCCAGTCGATGTCGTGAAGGGCCTGGATGATGTTCTTGCGGGCCTGCGGCTTGTCATCGGGGGCGACCGCGTCCTCGAGGTCGAGGAAGATCACGTCGGCGGCCGACTTTGCCGCCTTTTCAAAGAGTTGCGGCTGTGAACCAGGGACGGCGAGTTCGCTGCGGTTGAGACGCGCGGGTGCCTGATCGACGATCTTGAAGCTCATGTTGTGCCTTCCTGCCCAGATGATTGCGAGATTTATTGGCCCGGGGTCCGGGCTGCTGTCAACCTCGCCTTTGCGCTGCACAATGCCTATGCCCTGAGCCTGTGCCTGTGCCCTGAGCGGCACGCTTTGGTCAATTTACTTCTTGAAAGCGGTTTCACGCTTCACCGATGTGGATTTCTTGGCAGGTTTCGCTTTCGCCAGCGGATGATGCGCCTCGACCAGCGATTTCAGGCGATCCTGCTGAACATGGGTATAGATCTGCGTCGTCGCGATGTCGGCATGACCCAGCATTTTCTGCAGCGACCTAAGATCGGCACCGTGATCGAGGAGGTGGGTCGCAAAGGCGTGGCGCAGGACATGCGGCGAAATGCGCGCCGGGTCGATCCCGGCCTTGAGCGCTATCTCCTTCAGCATCTGCCCGAAACGCTGCCGCGTGAGGTGCCCCTCTTTGGCCCGTGACGGGAACAAATAGGGCGAATTGGGACGCCCTTCCAGGAAGCGCTGGCGGGCCGCCAGATAGGCATTGAGCGCCGAGCGCGCTGGGGCATTGAGCGGCACCAGCCGTTCCTTCCCACCCTTGCCGCGTACGGTGAGGAAGGGCTGGTCGCGCATGACGACGGAGACCGGCAGGCGCACGAGTTCGCTGACACGCAGGCCCGTCGCATAGAGAAGCTCGACCATGGCCAGGAGCCGCGCGCCCTCTGCCCCATCGAGTTCGTCGCACACGTTGAGAAGCGCCATCATCTCTGCTTCGGAAAGCAGCTTCGGCAGTGGCCGCCCGAGCTTCGGCGCGTCGAGTGCGGCTGAAGGATCATCCCCCCGCCGGCCGTCTTCAATGAGGAAGCGGTAGAACTGCCGCAGGGCCGAGAGCCGCCGCGCCTGTGTGCGCGGCGAGAAACCGCTGTCGGCGAGTTCGCCGATATAGGCGCGCAAATCAGCGGTCGCAGCCAAGCCCAGCGCCACGCCACGCTTGGCGAGAAAGGCGGATAGATCCTCTAGATCGCGCCGATAGGCGGCCTGGGTATTGCCGGCGGCATTGCGCTCGGCCGCCAACATTTCGAAAAAGGCACCGACGGCCGGATCGGCGCTCACGGCGCTAGCACGCGCAGCGCCAGCATTCACAGGCCGGCAAGGACGGCGATTTCGCGCGCGATGCGGCGCGCATCAGCCGCCAGTCCCAGGTCGATCAGGCTGCGCAAGGCGGAACCCAGCGTCGCCGGATCAGCGGCGATCGCCTTGTCAGCACCGATCCCGATGAGCGAAAGCGCGATTGCCTCGCCCTTGCGCTTACCGGCGGCGGCCGCGACGATCTCCGCCGCGGGTGAGCCGATGGGAATGATCGGCGCCGCGGCAAAGGCGCCGGCAACGGGCGCCGCGACCGGCTGGTTGAGGCCGGAGAGCAAGGTATAGAGCAGATCGACCCGCGGATTGGCGACGCCGCTTGCTTGCGACCAGGCTGCGACCGGATCGCCGCTGCCGGGAAGACCGGCGACACGGCCGAGCAGATCGAGTCCTTCCTTTTCACCGGGTCGGCTGAAGGCGCCCGGATTGGCGGCAACGGTATTGAGCCAATAGCCGCCCTTCTCCGTCTGGCCGGTCACGAACATGAGGCGCGCCGCTTCGGGGGCGAAGAAGGCGAGATCGCGCGAGGGCTGGATGTCCGCCGCGAGCGGGCCGTAGAGCCAGGCCTGATTGAGATAGTCGCCGCGCTGCCGCGCCTTCTTCAGCGCGACGTCGATTACCCGCGCCTTCTGCGCCGGCATGCCGCCGCGATAGGCCGCCTGATAGAGCTGGGCGCGGAGATCCGCCGAATCGCCCATCCCGCCGGCAGTCGCCGGATCGGCGATGCCGGACGGCATCTGCAGATAGAGCTGCCCCAGCTCCTCTGCCGGAATAAGGCCGAAGCGATAGGCCGTCTCGGCGGCATTGACCCGCTCCGGCACTGGTCGCGTCGCATCGCGCGCGATCATGACGGCACCTCCCGTACCTACGGGTACGACCTGCGCCGCGCCGATCGCTGCCGGCGCCTTCATGCCGACCGTCTTCATCAGCGCGACGTTGAGCGGGTCCGGGACCGCGACATTCTTCGGCACGCGCTTGGTCTCGCCATTGGCAAGGGCTGCCAGCGCGATGAAGTCCTTGGTCGCGGGATCTGGATCGTTGCGTTCACGCAGCAGATCGAGACCCAGCGACGCCGGATCGTTCTGCTCGCGCATGATCTGACAGAAGATGACTGCGCGGCGGAAGAAGAGATCCGGCACCTGATTGCGCGCCATGATCCCGTCGACCTGCTGGCAGGCGCCATTCGTGTCATTGGCAAGAAGCGATTTCTCGACGGCTTCCTGCGGGTCCATCGGACCGGTGGCGGGCGTGCCCTGCGTCAGCGCCATCGCCGCATCGTTGAAACCCATCTGATGCAGCTTGTCGGCGCGGACCGGCAGCAAGGGATCGACGGCGCCGGCGGCACCGGCACTCGGTGCATCGGTCAGCAGCAGACGGCGCTGCAGATCGGCAAGCGCGGGTACGCTGACGGGCGCCGGCAGCTTCGGGAGCAGGCTCATCAGGCGCGAGACTTCGGAACCCTGCCAGAGATCGGCGCCGAGCCCGTCGGCGATCGCGGTCGGTGCCGGCGCGGCGGCCGGACTTGCCGCACCCGGTATGGGCGCACCCGGAATGGGCGCACTGGGAATGGGCGCACCGGGTTCCGCCGGCAGGGGCATGGGATTTGCGGCCGGCTGCTGAGGCGCCGGCTGCACGGGCGGGAGAGGCGCTGCCTCTATGCCGCCGCCACTTGGCGCCTGACCTGGCAACGATTGACCCGGCGCCGGCTGCCCAGTTTCCGGGACCGGAATGCCGAGCGGCGTCGGTTCACCCGATAGAGCCAGAGCCCCACCTTGGGGTAGGCCCAGGAACAATGTAGCCACGCCGAACAGAAGGGCGGCGGCACGCGCGCCACGCCCGATGTTGCGTGAACCTCTATTGCAGGGAGAGCCGGTCATTCGGGATCTGCAGTTCCACCTGTTGGGTCGGTGCCGGCAGCTTGTAGGTGCCAAGAAAAACGACCGCGCCCAGGACGACGACGACAGCGATGCCGATAATGGTGAGGATTGGCTTGCTCATGTCAGGAATATCAACTGCTTAACCATGGCCCACCCAGGCACAATCGAGGAATCCGAATGGCCCGGCCAGGATCGAAGTCACCTTGCCACAGCGCCGGATTCGAATGCTAGTTCAAATACTAACCATATTCCGGGCCAAGCGGGCATCAACTCGGTGTGACATCAAAGCTTCGCCCCGGCGCGACCTCCCGAGCCTTGACGACCGGCTTAAGTGCCTGATACCCACGGCAAATGGCCGATACAACTCATGACACGGCCGCCTCCGGCGGCACCGCGACGAACCGCAGCGCCCAGCGTGACGGCGGCGATCATGCCCTGGACAAGACACTGGCGCAGAGTGTGCTGGCGCGTATCCGGCGGCCCATCGTCCTGGTCGGCCTGATGGGCGCGGGCAAGAGCTGCATCGGCAAGCGCCTGGCAAGCCATCTCAACCTCCCCTTCGTCGACGCCGACCGCGAGATCGAAGCGGCGGCCGGCTGCTCGATCCCCGACATCTTCGCCGCCCATGGCGAGAAGGCCTTCCGCGACGGCGAGCGGCGTGTCATTCAGCGCCTGCTCGGCAACCCGATCCATGTGCTGGCCACCGGCGGCGGCGCCTTCGTCGACCCCTCGACCCGGGCGCTGGTCAAGGAAAAGGGTATATCCATCTGGATCCGCGCCGATCTCGACCTGCTCCTGAAGCGCGTCTCGCGCCGCAACGACCGGCCGCTGCTGCAGAATGTCGATCCGCGCGCCAAGCTCGCCGAACTCATCGACCTGCGCCATCCCTTCTATGCCGAGGCCGACATCATCGTCGACAGCGCCGACGGCCCACCAGAGGTGACTTTGGGCCGCGTGATGGAAGCGCTCGATTCCTATCTTTCCGGCACCGCGGCGGCGGAATCATGACCGCCGCCCAGGCCAGCGCCCGCGATCTCTCCACCCCCGACCGTTTGCGTGTCGATCTGGGGGCGCGCAGCTATGACATCCTCATCGGCCGGAACCTGATCGCCGCGGCCGGCGCCCATGTGCCGCAGCTGCTCGCCAAGCGCCATGTCGTCATTGTCACCGACACCAATGTCGCCAGGCTGCATCTTGAGAGCCTGAAGCACGCCCTGGAACAAGCCGGCGTCAAGGTCGATACGATCGTCGTGCCGGCCGGCGAAGCCACCAAATGCTTTGCCGAGGTCGAACGCCTGACCGGCCTGCTGCTCGACATGAAGGTCGAGCGCGGCACGACATTGATCGCTCTGGGCGGCGGCGTCATCGGCGATCTCACCGGCTTCGTCGCGTCGATCACGCTGCGCGGCATCGATTTCATCCAGGTGCCGACCACGCTGCTGGCGCAGGTCGATTCCTCGGTCGGCGGCAAGACCGGCATCAACACGCCGCACGGCAAGAATCTGGTCGGCGCCTTCTATCAACCGCGCCTGGTGCTGGCAGACACGGCGACCCTCGACACGCTGCCGCGCCGCGAATTGCTCGCCGGCTATGCCGAGGTCGTCAAATACGGCCTCATCGACGAACCCGCCTTCTTCGGCTGGCTCGAAGCCAATGGCATGGACGTGGGCGATGTCGACGAAGCCGCGCGGCGCCACGCGATCGGTGTATCCTGCGCCGCC
>CAZUAL010000298.1:0-4751 GCA_964618305.1 uncultured Dongia sp.
ATGAGGGCCTCTCTCCGCGAGTCCCGCCGGTGAAGCCCCCTCCATTTAGAACACACGCCACCTCCTCGTACGCGGGCTCGACCCGCGTACCCTTTTTGCTCAGGTGGCAATGGATGCCCGGATCAAGTCCGGGCACGAAGAGATCTGGAACACTCTCAACGCCTCGATCCGAGGCCGCCCTCAAATCAGGCGGGCCTCACCAGCACGTGCTTCTTCTTGCCCATCGACAGCTTGATGACGCCGTCGGCGTTGAGATGCGAGCTGTTGAGCACCATGCGGTCGTCGCTGACCTGAACGTCGTTGATGCGGATGGCACCGCCCTGGATGTGGCGCCGCGCTTCTCCGTTCGATGACGCGAAGCCGGCCGCGACGCAGGCCGCCAGCAGGCCGGTGCCCTTGGCCAGATCGAGCCCAATGGTTGGAAGCCCCTCGGCGCTCGCCCCTTCCTCGAAGGTCCGCCGCGCCGTTTCGGCGGCCTCGGCCGCCGCTGCCGCGCCGTGCAGCATGGCGGTCGCCTCGTTGGCCAGCACCTTCTTCGCCTCGTTCACTTCCGATCCGCCCAGAACGCCGAGCCTGGCGATCTCGGCGAGCGGCAATTCCGTATAGAGCTTGAGGAAGCGGCCGACGTCGGCGTCCTCGCAGTTCCGCCAATACTGCCAGTAATCATAGGGGCTGAGCAGATCGGCATTGAGCCACACCGCGCCCGACATGGTCTTGCCCATCTTGGCGCCCGACGCGGTGGTGAGCAGCGGCGAGGTCAGCGCGTAAAGCTGTTTCTGGTCGCAGCGGCGGCCCAGTTCGATGCCGTTGACGATGTTGCCCCACTGGTCGGAGCCGCCCATCTGCAGCACGCAATTCTCGCGCCTGGACAGTTCCAGGAAGTCGTAGGCCTGGAGGATCATGTAGTTGAATTCGAGGAAGGTGAGCGGGTTTTCGCGCTCAAGCCGCAGTTTCACGGAATCGAAGGCGAGCATCCGGTTCACTGAGAAGTGCCGGCCATAGTCGCGCAGGAACTCGAGATAGTTGAGCTTCGCCAGCCATTCGTCATTATTGACCATCACCGCGTCGGTCGGTCCGTCGCCGAAGGTCAGGAACTTCGAGAAGATCTTCTTGATGCCGGCGATGTTCTGCGCGATGTCGGCGTCGGAAAGCACCTTGCGCATTTCATCCCGGCCGGTGGGATCGCCGACCTTGGTGGTGCCCCCGCCCATAAGCACGATCGGCTTGCCGCCGGATTTCTGCAGCAGGCGCAGCATCATGATCTGCACCATCGAGCCCACATGGAGCGAATCCGCCGTGGCGTCGAAGCCGATATAGGCGATGAGCGGCGGCTTGCCCGGCATGGCGAGCTTGTCGAGCTCCTCCAGGTTGGTGCACTGGTGCATATAGCCGCGCGCCACGAAATCGCGCAGGAACGGGGATTGGGGCTGGAACATCTGGATACTCGTGCAGGCTTGGCTTGTTTTGAGGCCGGTCATGTAACACATTCGCCGGGAGGCGGCCAAGCGGTGCCGGAATCGATTGGGAATCAACGGAATGGCGGAAAAATGGGCGATCGGGCTGATGAGCGGGACCAGCGCCGATGGGGTGGACGCGGCCCTCATCCGGGGCGATGCCGGGCATATCGGCAGCTTCGGCCCGGCGCTGCTCGCACCCTATGACGCGGATTTCCGCCGGCGCCTCACGGCGCTCTATGGCGGCAAGGCCCCGGCCGAGGAGATCGCTTCCGTTGAGCTTGACCTCACTGAACGCCACGCGGCGGCCGTGCTTAATCTCCTGGAACGCGCCGGGATGCAGCCCCGGGACATCGCCGTCATCGGCTTTCACGGCCAGACCATTTTTCACGCGCCGCACGAGCGCCGCACTTGGCAGATCGGTGACGGGGCGCTTCTGGCCCAGCTCACCGGCATCGACGTGGTCAACGATTTCCGCTCGGCCGATGTGGCGGCGGGCGGGCAGGGGGCGCCGCTCGTTCCCATTTTCCACCAGGCGCTGGTCGAGGCCCTGCCGGCGGACACCCCGCGGCCCATCGCCGTCTTGAATATCGGCGGTGTCGCCAACGTGACCTGGGTGGGGAAGGCGGGCGCGCTGCTTGCCTTCGACACCGGCCCGGGCAATGCGCTCATCGACGATTGGATGCAGCGCCACAAGGGCACGCCGGTCGATCTCGGCGGCGCCGTGGCGCGGAGCGGTCGTATCGACGAGGACGTGCTGGCAGAGCTTCTGAGCCATCCCTTCTTCGACAAGCCGGCGCCGAAATCGCTCGACCGCAACGCCTTCCATTCGACGCTGGCCGATCATCTGTCGTTCATCGACGGGGCGGCGACGCTCACCGCCTTCACCGCCGCCGCGATCGCCCGCGCCATCCACCATTTCCCGGAACCGCCGCAGGCCTGGCTCATCTGCGGTGGCGGGCGGCACAATACGGTGCTGATGGAAGCGCTCGAGGAACGGCTCGACGCACCTGTGAAGGCCGTCGAGCAAGTGGGCTGGGACGGCGACGCGCTCGAAGCCCAGGCCTTCGCCTATCTGGCCCTCCGCAGCCTTGCGGGCTTGCCCATCAGCTTCCCCACCACGACCGGTGTGTCGGCGCCCATGACCGGCGGCAAGTTGCACCGCGCCTGAAGCCAACCGGTCGCGTGGATTGGCGGTGCGTAAGCTTCCGGCCAGGAATCTGTGCTCGTTATACCTCTTGCGTCAGCTTCAACCGGGACGGGCGAGGGGCCATGCCGATTCAGAACATGTCGTTTTCAGGTCGCGACAATCGCGCCCTGCCTGGCACGCATGCGTTGCGCCTCTTCGCGCTGGGCGTCGGTGCCGTTGCCGTCGTGGAGGCGATCGCGGCGCGTGAAGCCTTTGTGGCGCTGCTGGGTCTTCTGCTCGGATCGGTCATCGCGCTGACGGCCCATATTTTCGCCGAGCGCCGCCTGACGCCCGCCAAGAATCCGCGCCGTTGGCTGCTGCCGGCCATGGCTGCCATCGGCCTTGCCGTGGCCCTGCTCGATCTACGTGAACTTGCGGCGGAGGAGCCAGCTCTCTTCTATCCGATTGCGCAGCTGGGCCTGCCCATCCTGGCATTCTTCGCGGCGATGGTTGCGGGTGCGCGCGCCAACTTCCTCGACACCAAGGCAGCGATGCCCCAATCGCTATCGCTGCGCCGGGCCAGCACGACCCTGGTCGCCTGCGGCGCTGTCACCTTCGGGCTTGCGGAGCTTGCGGAGCACGATCTGCCCAGTGGCCAGACATCCTATCTCGCCGCTGTGACTTTGATCGGCCTGCTGCTTGTCACCAGTTTGCTGACCCGGGGTGCTCGCATTTCGGTGCGGGCAAGTGCGGTGGAGGCGCCGGAGGCGGCCTTTAACACGCAAGGCATCCGCGTCGACGGCCGCGCGCAATGGGTCGATTTCCTGGAAGATTGCATGAGTCTCGGCCAGCGGCGGAAGATCCTCGCCGCGACCCTTGCGGCGGCACGGCTTGAGCCGGGCCAGAATCTGATCGATATCGGTTGCGGCACCGGCGAACTGGTCGTCGCGGCCATGGCGATTGTCGCCGACGGACGCAATGACCGGCGCGGCCATGCGATGGGGGTCGATGCAACACCCGGCATGATCGATTTGGCGCGGCGTCGGGCCGAGGATGCCGGGGTCGAGGCCCGCTTCGACGTGGCGGTCGCCGAGCATCTGCCGGTGCCGGACGCGGTGATCGACGCCGTGACCAGTTCCTTCTTCTTCCACCATCTGCCGAGCGCGGTGAAGGCGGAGGCCCTGGTGGAAATGTGGCGCGTGCTCGCTCCGGGCGGGCGCCTTGTCATCACCGATTACGGGCAGCCGCAATCGCTCCTGGGCTATTTGGCCCCGTTTCCGATGCGCTTCAATTTCCATGAATATGTGCGCGGCCAGCTGGGTGGCGAGGTGGAGGCGGTGATCGCCGCGGCCAACATCGGCCGACCCCGGATCGATCGTTCTTTCCTCGGCTATATCAACGTGCTGGTGCTAGAGAAGCCGCTGCAATCCGCCGACGATTCCGACCGCTCGGCCGCAGGTTAATGGCATTCGTCGGGCCGGAATTGCGGCTCGCGTCACTCCGCCGCGCCATACCCCCTCGCGCCGGGCCCGTCCCAGCGACTATCCTTTCCCGATCTCCAATCCACGGGCGGGAAAGGTAACGAGCATCATGGCAAAGGAATTCAAGGCGATCGTCGGCGACATCAGCGCCTACACGAAGGAACTCCACAAGCTCATCCCGGATACGATGGCGGGCTTCTCAGCAATGGCGAAGGGCGCCACGCAGACCAAGGCGATTGATGAGAAGACCAAGGAACTCATCGCCCTGGCACTCGGTGTCGCCGCGCATTGCGACGGCTGCCTCGGCTTCCACACCCGGACACTCGCCCGCTTAGGGGCCACGCGCGAGGAAGTGGGCGAAGCCCTCGCCATGGCCATCTACATGGGCGGCGGCCCCTCCCTCATGTACGCCGCCGACGCGCTCCGCGCCTTCGACGAGTTCAAGGTGGAATAGGGACGATCGACCCCACTGATCTCGGCCGAAAGCGCCTCTCCCTCTCCCTTCAGGGGGAGGGGGCGGGGTGGGGGCGGCGCCAGTCGAAGAGGCGCACCCGCATGCACACCGGAGAGCGACGAGACGGCGCGGGCCATGACGCTGAGATGGAGACGGGACTGATCACCGTGGCCATCGCCGAACATTCCGGCTAAACAGGACCATCCTTTCCTTCGCAGCCGGTCGCCCATGTC
>CAZUAL010000298.1:4761-5004 GCA_964618305.1 uncultured Dongia sp.
TCACCGGAGATAATCACCACTCCCAAGCTGTCATGCCCCGGCTTGGCCGGGGCATCCACGAGTTGCTTTCTTGATGAGGCAAGAACTCATCTCACTTCCCCATCAAATTCCTTGACGCAATGTCGTTTATAAACTACAAATGCACATGCTCGATCTGAAGCAGACATCGACATTTCAGAAATGGCGAATGCGGCTGAAGGACGAACGTGCGCGGGCGCTGATTGCTTCCCGGCTCGATCGGCT
>CAZUAL010000299.1:0-4993 GCA_964618305.1 uncultured Dongia sp.
GCATCGTCCTGCGGTATGCGGGCCAGCTCCGGGCGCAGGCCCGTTTCGCGGGCGATGAAGTCGAAGGCGCGGCGGATGCAGCTCAGCATGCCGAGCGCCAGGATATCGACCTTGAGCAGGCCCAGCGCGTCGAGATCGTCCTTGTCCCACTGGATGACGGTGCGGTTCTCCATCGCCGCGTTCTCGATGGGGACGAGGCGGGAAAGCGGGCCTTTCGAGATGACGAAGCCACCGACATGCTGCGACAAGTGCCGCGGCATGCCGGTGAGCTCATGCGCGAGATCGAGGGTGAGGCGCAGGCGCGGGTCGGTGGGATCGAGCCCGGCATCGCGGATCTGCTGTTCGGTCAAGGGGCGGCTCGACCAGCCCCAGATGGTTTTCGAAAGCCTGCTGATCGCGTCCTCGGATAGGCCCATCGCCCGCCCGACATCGCGCAGGGCGCCGCGCGAGCGGTAGCAGATCACGGTGGCGGTGAGGCCCGCGCGGTGGCGGCCGTATTTCTCGTAGATGTACTGGATGATCTCCTCGCGCCGCTCATGCTCGAAATCGACGTCGATATCCGGCGGTTCGTTCCGCGCCGTGCTGATGAAGCGTTCGAAGAGGAGGTCGTGCTTGATGGGATCGATCGCCGTGATGCCGAGGCAATAGCAGACGATGGAATTGGCCGCCGAGCCTCGCCCCTGGTGCAGGATGCCGAGCTGGCGCGCCTTCCAGACGATGTCGCGGACGGTGAGGAAATAGCGCGCGTAATCCATCTCCTCGATGAGGGCGAATTCATGCGCGAGCTGCTCGCGGATGCGCGGCGTGATGTCGGCGCCATAGCGCCAGCGCGCCCCTTCCCAGGTGAAGCGCTTGAGGCTTTCAAGCGGCGTCTCGCCGGGTGTCACCACCTCGTCCGGATATTCGTAGCGGAGTTCGCCGAGGGAGAAGGTGCAGCGCGCCGCGATCTCCGCCGTGCGCGCGACAGCTCTTTCAAGGCCGCGGAAGAGGCGGCGCATCTCCGCCCCATCCTTCAAGTGCCGCTCGGCATTCTTTTCGAGGAGGAAGCCCGCCTTGTCGATGATGGTGCCGTGCCGCACGCAGGTGAGTACGTCGAGGAGCGCCTTGCGGTAGGGCGCGTGATGGCGCACCTCGTTGATGGCGATGGTGGGGAGATGTGCCGCATCCGCCATCGCCTGCAGCGCCAGGAGGCGCCGCACATCGTCGCCGCGATAATAATGGGTGAGGGCGAGGTAGGCCGCATCGCCGAAATCGGCGCGGAAGCGGTGGAGGAAGGAGGCAAGGTCGCCTTTGCTTTTTACACCCCTCACCCCGACCCTCTCCCCACTGCGTGGGGCGAGGGAGTTTCGATCGAGCCTTGCTTCAAGCCCCTCGCCCCGTTGGGGAGAGGGGTTGGGGTAAGGGGTTGGCGGTGGCACGGCGATGGCGAGGAGTCCTTCTTTCGCGGCGGCGAAATCGGCATAGTCGAGATGGCATTCACCCTTGGGCGCGCGGCGGCGGCCGAGGGTGAGGAGCTCGGCCAGCCTTCCATAGGCGGCGCGGTCGATGGGATAGGCGAGGATGTCGGGCGCGTCGCGGAAGCTCAGGCGGCAACCGACGATGAGGCGGATACCGGTCTCCTTGCAGGCGATATGCGCGCGCACGATGCCGGCAAGTGAATTGCGGTCGGCAATGCCGATGGCGCGCATGCCAAGGGATGCCGCCGTTACTGCCAGTTCGGCCGCATGGGACGCCGCTTCGAGGAAGCAGTAATTGGTCATGGCGGAAAGTTCGACATAGTCGGCATCCGGTGCGTCCGCGTGGGGCGTGCGCGGCCGCTCCGGCAGGGCGATGATCTTGTCCATCGACATCTCAGGCGAAGATGCCGTGCAGGAACCAGCGCGGCGGGCGCGCCGTGTCCTGCGCATAAAGGCCGCTGCGGAAGAGCCAGAAGCGGCGCCCGTCCTCGATCTCGACGCGGTAATAGTCGCGCGTCTCGCCGCGCGCATCCGCCTGCTGCCACCATTCGGGCTGGATGCGCTCGGGCCCCTCGGCCTTGGCGACACGGTGCTGCACATGGCGCCAGCGGAAGGAAAGCGGCGGATCGTCGGGAACCGGCGCCATCGCTTCGATGGATTCGGGCGGCGAGAGCAGGCGGATGGGGCGCGGCGGCAGATCGGCCGACCAATCGTCGCTCTTCTTCTCGAATGGCGCAACGAAGGCAACCGCGCGTTCCGGGACATGGCTTGCCACCGCCTGTGGCGCCGTGACGCTGCTGGCACCGAGGCGATTGGTGAGCCGGTCGATCAAGGGGGCGAGATCGGCCGCCGCCAGCAGGGCATTGCGCCGGTCGAAATCGGCCTGGGTCGGCGTGATCTTCTCCGAGAGGAGCGCGCTCAGGCTCATGCGCTCGATGCCGGGACCGGAATCGATCGTCTCCAGCTTCTCCGTAATGAGCTTCAGCAGATGCTTCTGGTCGCAATTGGGCTGAGCCGTGCCGATGATGAGGCCCGGCGCCTCGTCATCGAGACGGTGGCAGATGAGGCCGAGGCGGCGTGCGCCCAATTGCTGCGTGCTCAGTTCCTTGAGGAGGCGTGTGAGCAGGATCTCGGCCGCGTGGGCGATCTGTTCCGGTGTCGCGATCGGCTCGGCGAACACCAGGCTGACGCGATGGTCGGGCTTCGGCGCCAGCGGCGAGAGACTTTCCGCCGCATAGCCCAGCGCCTGGTCGAGGCGCGTGAGCAGAAGGGCGCCGAAGCGCTTCACCAGATCGGCGCGCGGCAGCGGATAGAGCGCGCCGATATGCCGGAGCCCCAAGCGGTCGAGCCCCGCCGCGATTGCCTCGTCGAGGCGCAGCGCCCGGACGGGGAGGCTGTGGAGTGCCGCCCCGATGCTGCCCGGCGGGATGATCGACTTGTTGCCCCCAAAGCGCGCGCTTGCCCAGGCGGCGCCGATCGTGCCGGCGATGGCGGCGCGCGCGCTGAAACCCTGGCGGGCGAGGCGGGAGAGGGCATCCTCCATCAGCTGCGCCTCGCCTTTCCACAGATGCGCGCAGCCGGTGATGTCGATCATCAGCCCGTCGGGCGCATCGGGCGCGGCATAGGGCGAGAAGCGCGTCGCCCACCCCGCCAGCGCATGGAGGCGCGCGAGATCGCCGGTGGGATCGGCCGGTTCGACCCGCGCTTCCGGCACAGAGGCCAGGGCATCGGCCAGGCGCTGACCCGGATAGAGGCCCAGCGCCAGCGCCGCATCGTCGGCGGCATGGACGAGGCGCAGATTGCCGCTGCTGCGCACCAGCAGCAGCGGTGCTGAATCAACGTCAACCCTCTTCGCTTCAACCGGCCGCGCGCTTGGGGTGCTGCCCAGTTGTTGACGCTGCTGGCGCTGCTGGCGCCGCCGGCAATCGGTCGCCCAGCGGGGCAGGAACAGGCTGAGGAAACGCCGCTTCTCGCCATCCATCTTCATGCTCCTCAATGAGCCAGGTTGCGGGCCGGCCGCCGCGGCAGCGCCACAGATCGAGGCGCCAGCGCAAGGGGCCGGGCAGAATCGGGTGCGGCGGTGCCGCCGTGCCGAAGGACGGTGCGGCGGCGATGCGCCAGCGCGTCACCGCCGCGATGGGCTGTTGCGCAAGGCGCCGCATCTCGCCCACGCGCCCGCCGCGGCGGATGATGAGGGCAGGCGTGCCGCTTTTCTCCGCCGCCAGTTGCAGGCGCCGGCTCTGCGTGAGATCGAGGCCGGCGATCTCGCCCACCACGGCGCTGAGATGCCGGCAGCGCAGCGCTTCCTCGAGCGCCCAGAGCGCATCTTCATTGCGCCGCACGCTGACCAGGAGCAGGCGGCCGGGGTCGAGCCCCGCCGCCGGCAAGGCACGCGCATAAAGATCGCGCCGGCGCGCCACCCACAGCACGCCGCCGCTTTCATGGCGCAGCCGGCGGCCGACGAGGCGGGCCACCGCCGCCGCCGGCAGACCGGCCTCTTCGAGATCCGGCCCATCGCCGGCGAATTCGTGCAGCGCGCCCAGCATGAGCCCGCCCCCGGGCAGATGCCGGTCGATGGCTTCAAGTTCCCAGCCGAGAACCTGCGGCGCCCGCCCGCCATCCACGCCACCGCCTGCGGAGCCGCCGCTCGCGCACCAGGGCTGCTGTTCCAGCAGGGCGATCTGCCGGCGCAGGGCGGCAAGCCCGATCGGCTCGCCGGCGGTCAGGGCAAGGGGCCCTGTGCAAGGCAGGCTGGAAGGCGGGCCGGAAGGTGGGCGGGTAAGGGGGCGTGACTGGCTCATATTCTCTTTTTGTTCTCATCTTGAGGTGAGTCAAGATGCTGGAACAAGAATAGAACATTTTGCTTGACGAACGTAATTAGCGTTTTGTATTTTGCGTCAATCAACCTATGGGAGGTTCTGCCATGCGACGACCGATTCCCAGCGCCAGCGCTGCGTTTATTGAGAAAAAAGTCAAAGAATTGCAACCGCTTGGGAGTCCGGCGGCCGACCCGGGATACGCTGAAAAGCTAAAGCTCGCGGCCTATCTCCATGACCAGGGGATCGACCCCACACGCTGGACAGAGGCCCAGCCGGCGGACTGGCCGACCCAGCAGGCTTTCCGCGCAACCGGCGAGAAGGACGCGCGCCATTTCGAGGTGGCGGGGCGGCTCTACCAGACGGCGCCGCAGGTCGCCGCCACCCAGGCGCAAGGGCAGGACGCGCTCGATGTCTATCTGGGGGCGGCGCCGAAACCGGTCGAGCAATTGGTGGATGTGGCCAAGGTCCCGCTCGCGCATCCGCTCGGCCGACCGCACGACACCAGCACGGGCCGGCCCGACGCGCACGCCCTCAACCTCCACTACGCCCGTGCCGGTGTTGATCCTCATTCCGCCCATAACGGCGATCCGCTGCCGATGGCGCAGCAGCCAAAGCTGCAGCAGGCGACGCGCGGCCCGGGTGGCAGCGATATCCCGCTCGGTATTCCCGGCATCTATCGCGGCTATGACGACGGCTATTTCTACGCCGCCAACGAAG
>CAZUAL010000300.1:0-4950 GCA_964618305.1 uncultured Dongia sp.
CTCATAGACACCGCGCGACTTCATGCCGACAAAGCGGTTTTCGACGAGGTCGAGGCGGCCGATGCCGTTGGCCTTGCCGAGCGCATTGAGCTTGGTGAGCAATGTTGCCGGCGACAGGCGCTCGCCGTCGATCGAAACGGCATCGCCCTTCTCGAAGCCGATCTCGATATAGGTCGGCTTGTCGGGTGCCGCTTCGGGTGAGATCGTGCGCTGATAGACCATCTCGTCCGGCTCGGCCCACGGATCTTCCAGCACTTTCCCTTCGGACGAGGAATGGAGCAGGTTGGCGTCGACCGAGAAGGGCGCCTCGCCGCGCTTGTCCTTGGCGACCGGGATCTGGTGCTGCTCGGCATATTCGATGAGGCGCGTGCGCGAGGTGAGATCCCATTCGCGCCAGGGCGCGATCACCTTGATTTCCGGATTGAGCGCGTAATAGCCGATCTCGAAACGCACCTGGTCGTTGCCCTTGCCGGTGGCACCGTGGGCCACGGCATCGGCGCCGGTCATCTTGGCGATCTCGATCTGGCGCTTGGCGATGAGCGGGCGCGCGATCGAGGTGCCGAGCAGGTACTGCCCTTCATAAAGCGCATTGGCGCGGAACATCGGGAAGACGAAATCGCGGGTGAATTCCTCGCGCAGATCCTCGATGAAGATCTCCTTGATGCCCAGCATCTCGGCTTTTTTTCGCGCCGGCTCCAGCTCCTCGCCCTGGCCGAGGTCGGCGGTGAAGGTCACCACTTCGCAGCGATAGGTCTCCTGCAGCCATTTCAGGATGACGGAGGTATCGAGACCGCCGGAATAGGCGAGAACGACTTTCTTGATATCGCGCGACATGGTCCACCTTGTTCACTGGAAAAGCGGGCGGAACCTAGGAGAAATGGGGGTTTGTGGCAAGGGCGGGAGACAACCCTGCGGCGCCTTGCCCACCTGCAAGGCCGTGGCTGGCTGGTGGACCTCAAGGGAGGCCGGCAAGCGCCCGCTTGGCCGCCTGGTATTCGAAGACATGGGCAGCGCCGGTCGCGAGCGACGCTGCGAAATGCGCCTTGGCTGCCTCCTTGTCGCCCGCCAGTTGATGGAACCGCCCGACATGGTATTCGGCGGCACAGACGGCCTCTGCCGCCGCTGTCGCCGGCTGTCCGGCCGCCGCGGCAAGGACAGCTTCCGGTTTGGCGCTCCCGAGATAAAGCTCCGCCAGCACCCGGGGCCAGGGCGACAGCTGCTTGGCGCTGTCGAGATAGGCCTTGAGCTCCAGGGTCCGATCCTGCCCGACCGCCTTGGCGGCAATGACGCGCCACAATTGGGCGCCGAAATGGCGCGGCTCCCGCGTGGCGGTAGCATCGAAGTCGATAAGGGCTGCTTGATCGTCGCCCGCCAGTTCAGCGGCGAGGCCGCGCATGAAGAGGGCCGTCAGATTATCCGGTTCGGCTTTGAGGACCTCGTCACAGGCGGTGCGGTCGAACCCCAGGCAGGCCTCCAGGGCCGGGTGGGCGGCCCAGCTTGTGCCAGGGGCCAGGGCAAGTAGCAGGCCGAGCAAGAGCCCAATGAGCCCGGTGCGATTGCGCGCTGTGCGGATTTGTATTCGGCCGAATTGTCTCCCACCAATTTGTTCCGGGCTGCCAAGCAGGATCGCCTGATAGCAGCGTCGTTCTGCGAGAAAATGGACTTCCGGTTGCATTTTGGTCAGCCACATTGAGGGAAACAGGATGAATCTATGGTTAATAGCGATCTGAGAAATTGCGCATTTCAAGGATTTTTCTTCAGCTTTCCGTAATATTTAAGCGTGTATTGTTATATAAGAGGTCGCGCCTTTCTTTTTGCGCTGAAATGCGGTGCCGGACTGATCCGCCCCCATCAATCGCAGCGTAGAGGAAAGGGCGGTGGACGGGAACCATTCAGCACACGGCTTTGTTGTCGTCATATGTTTCCCGGCCGATCCATCCGTTTCTTGGGTACGTGCCGCAGCCCCGGCACGGATCCAAGCGCTCCCGGCGGGCCGTCGAGTTTGCACTCTCCCCCCATCGTGCAGATGGCCCGCCGGAGCCCCTCAGAAAAAATTCATATCGAAAGAATGATTAAATCATTCATTTGCTTATGTATTTTATTGTAATGGAATATTCCTTATAAATGGAATATACTGGTTTCATGACCTTACCCATCCTCCGCGTCCTGCCCCATTTTGACCTGGCATTGGCCGCCGGAATGACCGGAATTCCAGATGGCGTCTTCCCTTTGGCGGGCGAGGAAGAGCTGGGCCCGCTCTGCCGACGCCTGGCGGAAGCGGCGGAACCGGCACAAGCGGACCTCGCACAACTCGGCGCTGGCCCTTTTGCCCGATTCTGGGCCACCCACCGATCCGCGTACCGGGCGGCGTCCGCTCGGCTCGGCGCGGAACTCGCAGCCCGCCCCCGTGCCGATCTCGGGGCGCTGTTCGGGTTCGATATCTCGCTCGATCTGCAGCATCTGGGATTGAGGCAGAAGAAGGGGGCCGCCCGCCGCGTTCCGCTCGGCCAGATCGCGGCGCTTTATCTCTACCCCTCAGCCTTCAACACGGCCCGTCATTGGTTCCTCGAGCCCCATGCGGATGGCCGCTGCAGCATCCACCTCCCCGTACTGGATGCCGAGCTCGCCGTTCTGGCCAGCGGCATAAGCGCCGAAAGCCGCAAGCTGGCGCTAGCGGAGCCGAGCGTACCTGATGCGAGCCCGGTGCACGGGGCAGAGGGCGATTTCAGGGCGATCTGCCGTGCCCTCGGCGATCCCAGCCGCTTCGCCATGATGGAGATACTCGCGGGCACCCCGGAAGGGGCCGATCTGCCGGGCCTCACCGGCGCGGAATTGGCGCGGCGCCTCGGCCTTTCGACGCCGGCGGTGACGCATCACCTCAACATCCTGCGCCGGGCCGGCCTCATCGACACGTTCCGCAGCGGCAATTCCCTGCAGTTGCGCCCGCGCCGACCGGTCTTTGCAAATCTCGGCGAGCTTGCGATAGCGCGGCTGTTCAAGGCGGGCGTCACGACACCGCGCCGCTCACGGCGGCCACGCCGCCGCCGTCCCGTGCCTTGATCCGTTCGGATTAAGGTATCTGTTTGAGGCGCCAGCCGGCGTCGATCGATTCCGGCAGATTGCGGTCGCCCGTCGCCGCCGCTTCGAAATGCGCGCGCGCGGCCTTCGTGTCTTTCTTGAGGAGTGCTGCTTCGCCAAGATAATAGTGCGCCTCGGCCGCAAGCTGTGCCGCGACACTCCTGTTGTCGACGGCCGCTTCCGCGAGCAGGTCCTTTTCCGGCGTCTTGCCGGCAAGCGTCATCAGAATGGGGATGGGCCATTGCTCCGGTGGAAAGGCGGCGATGGCATCGGCCAGGATCTTCGCCTGCGGCTTCTCCTTCCCCTGCCCGCTTGCCAGATACTGGCGCAGCGCCGCGTATGGATTGTTCGCCCAGACCTTCTTGGCTTCGGCGAAATCCTTCGCCGCCGCCGCATAATCGCCCTTCAGGAACTTCGCCCGCCCGCGATTGTAATAGGCCAGCGGCATCTTCGGGTCCTGGGTGACCACAGCCGAAAAATCGGCGATTGCCTCGGCGAACTTGCCCTGGCGCAGATAGAGCCCGCCGCGATTCTTGAGCGCGTCCTGATCGTTCTTCACGATCTTGAGGAGCGCGCTCAGATCGGCGATCGCCGCCTCGTCGCGGCCCAGCACCGTCAGCGACCAGGCACGGAAATAAAGCGAATCTGCATCGCTTGGGGCGGCCTTCAGGATCGCATCGTAATCGGTGACGGCAAGATCGTGCCGCGACATGCTGGCGTAGATGCGGGCGCGCGCCGTGAGCACGTCGACCGCTCCCGGCGTCTGCTTCAGCGCGGCCGAAAAATCGTTAACCGCCGCGGCACTCTGCCCGCGCCGCGCTTGCGCGATCCCGCGCCGGAACAGAGCCGCGGCCAGATCATCGCCCTTGAATTGCCGGCTTTCGATCGCCGTGGTGCAGGCGACCACGACCGTTTCCGCTTCATTGGGCTTGAGGCAGGCTTCCAGCAGCGGATTGAGCTTCACCGCCGGCTTCTGTTCTTTCGGCGCCGGATTGGCCGGTGGCGCCGTTTCTTCGGCTGCCGCTGAATGTATGGCGAAAACAAACGAGCCCGCGACGAGCGCACGCAGCAGGAAATGCACGATCAGGCTGCCTCGCCGGCGGCGATCCGGTCACGTTCGGCCCGATCCTTGTCGGAACGGCGTTCCTTGACGCTGTCGCTCTTCAACTGGCCGCACGCCGCCATGATGTCCTCGCCGCGCGGTGTGCGCACGGGGCTCGAATAACCGGCATCGAACACGATGTCGGAGAAATCGCGGATGGCGCCCGGCGTCGATCGCTCGAATGGCGCACCCGGCCACGGATTGAAGGGGATGAGGTTGACCTTGGCCGGCACCTTGGAGATGAGCTTCACCAGCGCCCTCGCATCGGCCGGGCTGTCGTTGACGCCTTTCAGCATCACATATTCAAAAGTGATGCGCCGCGCGTTGGAAAGGCCCGGATAATTCTCCAGCGCCTTCATCAACTCCTTGATCGGATATTTCTTGTTGATCGGCACGATCTCGTTCCGGAGCTCGTCGGTGACGGCATGGAGCGAGATGGCAAGATTGACGCCAAGCTCCGTGCCGCAGCGCTCGATGAGCGGCACGACGCCGGCGGTCGACAGCGTGATGCGCCGCTTCGAGATGGCGATGCCCTCGCCGTCCATCACGATCTTCAGCGCCTTCGCTACATTCTCGAAATTGTAAAGCGGTTCGCCCATCCCCATCATGACAATGTTGGAGAGCAGACGTCCGTCCTGTGGGCTTGGCCATTCGCCCAGATGATCGCGCGCCATCATTACCTGGCCGACGATCTCGTTGGCGGTGAGGTTGCGGACCAGGCGCTGCGTGCCGGTGTGGCAGAACTTGCAGGTGAGCGTGCAGCCGACCTG
>CAZUAL010000301.1:0-4945 GCA_964618305.1 uncultured Dongia sp.
CGGCGCCGAGCGATTTTTCGAGAATGGTGGTCAGGCCGCCCGCCTTGTTGCCGGGCGAGGGGTTGTTGTTCATCTCGCCGCCGTTCCGTGCGGCATAGGCTTCCCACCATTTGATGCGGGCGACGAGCTTCTCACCCACCGCGCGATTGACGGCGCGCCGCGTCAGCAGATGTTCGGCGCCATAGATTTCCGGCGTTTCCGACAGGATGCCGGTGCCGCCATGTTTGACGAGGAGGTCGACCGCGGCACCGAGCGCCGGGTTGGCGGTGATGCCGGAATAACCGTCCGACCCACCGCATTGCAGGGCGAGAATGAGTTCGGAGGCAGAGATCGTTTCGCGGCGGACGTCATTCGCCTTGGGCAGCATCTCCTTGATTGCGGCGACGCCGGCTTCGATCGTCTTCCGCGTGCCGCCGGTATCCTGGATGGTTATGGAGCGGAATGTGTCGCTCTCGGCGATATGATAGAGTTCCTTCATGCGCGCGATCTGGAACACCTCGCACCCCAAGCCCACCAGCAGGACGGCGGCGATGTTGGGGTTGGTGGCATAGCCCCATTGCGTGCGGTTGAGGATGTCGAAGCCTTCGCCCTTTGCCGCCATGCCGCAGCCGGTGCCGTGGACGAAGGGGATGATGCCGTCGATGTTGGGATATTGCGCCAGGATGCCGGAACGCGTCACCGCTTCCGCCATGAAGCGCGCGACCGAGGCCGAGCAGTTCACCGAGGTAAGGATGCCGATATAGTTACGCGTTCCGGCACGCCCGTCGGCGCGGCGATATCCCTGGAACGTGGCGCGCTGTTCCGGTGCCAGCAATTCGTCATTCCGGGCGTTGCTCGAAAAGGCATAGTCGCGCTCGAAATCGCCCATGCCGGTATTGTGCTCATGCACCCAGTCGCCGGGGTGGATCGCTTCCTTCGCGAAGCCGATGATCTGGCCGAATTTCAGCACCGCCTCGCCGGGGGCGATCGTCGCCACCGCCATCTTGTGGCCGCGGGTGATGCGGGCCGCCGCCGCGATGCCGCCCGCCGCCTCGGTGCCGGCCGCGATTTCATCGACCGCGACGACGACATTGTCCTTGGGCGAGAGGCGGATGGTGCGGGGTTCGCTGCTGACGAGATTGACGGGGCTCATGATCGGTCCAACGGAAAGGGGCTGCTGCGGCGCACAAACTAGCGGAAGGCGCGATCCTCAAAAAGGGTGTTGCGTTTCCATTTCTTCATTCTAACATGTTAACATGAACCTGAAAGCGGAATCCTATGCATTTCTGGAAGACGTGCGCGGCGCCACGCGGGGCGGTGCCACCGACCGCGTCGTCGATGCGCTGCGCCAGGCGATCGTCTCGCTGGAACTGCAGCCGGGCGCGGTGCTCGACAAGCAGGCCCTCTGTGAGCGGCTCGGCGTCTCCCGTTTTCCCGTTTCCGAGGCGCTTTCGCGGCTGCAGGCGGAAGGGCTGGTCGAGATCCGCCCGCAGAGCGGCACCAGCGTCGCCCGCATCCGGCTCACCGACGCGCGCGAGAATCTCTTTCTGCGCCGGGCCCTCGAGGCCGAGGCGGTGCGCGCCCTGGCGCCCGTGATCGATGGGGCGACGCTCGATCTCCTCAAGCGCAATCTGCGCTACCAGAAGGCGGCGACGGTGGCCGGCGACCGGGCCGGCTTCCACGCTCTCGATGTCGCCTTCCACGAGCTCCTTTTCTCCGCCCTCGGCTTCGAGCGGGTGAAGGCGACCGTCGACAGCGCCAGAAAAGGGCTCGACCGCATCCGCCAGCTGCTCGCCACCAAGCGGCGGCAATCGGTGACCTATAAGGAGCATGAGGCGATCGTCGCAGCGCTCGAGGCCGGCGACGGCAAGGCGGCGGCGGCGGCGATGAGCGCGCATCTCGATGAAGTGATGCAGGAATTGCTGACCTTTGCCGCGGCCCGGCCGGAGATCTTCGCCGATTCCACCCCGACCGCGGCCGATCCGTCGGAAAAAAAGCGCGCGCCGGAGAAACGCCAGTCCGGGAAGGGCGGCGGCCGGGCGAAGAAGCCAGGGACCTGAGAGATGAAGCAGCGCATCTTCAAGGCGCCGTCGGGCGCATCGCTCAGTTTTACCGAGCTCGGCTTCGGCACGGCGCCGCTCGGCAATCTCTATCGCGCCCTTGGCGAGGAGGAGGCGCAGGCGACCTGCGCCGCGGCATGGGACGCCGGCATACGCTATATCGACACGGCGCCGCTCTATGGCCTCGGCCTTTCCGAGACGCGGCTCAATCATTTCCTGCGCGGGAAGCCGCGCGACGAATATGTGATCTCGACCAAGGTCGGGCGGCTGCTCGAGGTCTGCGCGCCGGAGAGCCGCACCGGGCTCGGCAAGTTCTTCGCGACGCCGTCCCGGCGCGAGATCTACGACTATAGCCATGACGGCATCCTGCGCTCGCTCGAAGCATCGCTCGAACGCCTCGGCCTCGACCGCATCGATATCCTCTTCGTCCACGATATCGACATCTTCAATCACAAGAGCGCTGCGGCCCGCGACGCCAAGGTCGCGGAACTGATGCAGAGCGGTTACCGGGCCCTGGTGCGGTTGCGCGAGGAAGGGACCATCAAGGCGTTCGGTGCCGGCGTCAATGAATGGGAAGTCTGCGAAATGCTGGCGCGCCAGGGCGATTTCGATCTCTTCCTGCTCGCCGGCCGCTACACGCTGCTCGAGCAGGAAGCGCTCGTCTCCTTCCTGCCGCTCTGCGCGGCGCGCGGTATCGGCATCGTCATCGGCGGCGCCTACAATTCCGGCATCCTCGCAAGCGGCGCGAAGCCCGGCGCCTTCTACAATTACGACCCGGCGCCGCCGCATATTCTCGAGCGCGTCGCAGGCATCGAGCGGATCGTGGCGCGGCACGGCGTGAAGCTGGTCGAGGCCGCCTTGCGCTTCCCGCTGGTCCATCCGGCGGTGGTCTGCGTCATCCCCGGCGCCAGCCGGCCGGAGGAGGTGGCCCTCAACCAGCGCACGCTGGCAGCCACGATTCCAGACGCACTCTGGGCCGATCTCAAGGCGGCAGGCTTCATCCGCGCCGATGCGCCCGTACCGGGGAGCCGCTGATGCGGATCGACGCGCATCAGCATTTCTGGGCCGTGGCGCGCGGCGATTACGGCTGGATGCAGTCGAGCGATGCCCTGGCACCGCTGCGGCGCGATTTCCTGCCACGCGATTTCGACTCATACCGCGCCAAGCACCATATCGACGCCACCATCCTGGTCCAGGCGGCACCCACCGTGGCGGAAACCGACTTCCTCCTGGCGCTGGCCGAGGAAACGCCCTGGATCGCCAAGGTCGTCGGCTGGATCGATTTCGAGGACAAGGCGCAGCGCGCTCATCTTGATCGCTGGTCGCGCCATCCGAAATTCGCCGGCGTCCGACCGATGATCCAGGACATTCCCGATGCCGACTGGATGCACCGCGCCGACGTGCAATGGGCCTATCAGGCGCTGATCGATCTCGACCTCGCCTTTGATGCGCTGGGCTTTCCGCGCCACCTCGACAATTTCCGCCGGCTCTTCGATCGCCATCCTGCCTTGCGCGCCGTGATCGACCACGGCCTCAAGCCCGCGATCCGCGACAATGCGTTCGAGCCCTGGGCCACCGGCATGGCGGCATTGGCGCGCGAGACAAAGGTCCATTGCAAACTGTCGGGCCTTGTCAACGAGGCAATGGGCGGCTGGTCGGTGAAGACATTGGCGCCCTATGCCGCGCATATCCTTGCTGCCTTCGGCCCCGATCGCGTGATGTGGGGCTCGGACTGGCCGGTCGTCAACCTGGCCGGCGGCTATGATCTGTGGCGCGCATGCGCCGAAACGATCGTGCCCGAACCCGCCGCGGCGAAGGTCTTCGGCGGCACGGCTGCCGCCTTCTACCGCGTGCCGTCATCATCAACCAAGGAATTGGAGATCACCCAAGCGTACCGGAAGTAAAGACAACCCGGGAGAGGAACGTCCGACCGACAACAAGGACGAGACCGGGAGCGAGACAATGAGCTTGAAACAGGAGGAAGACATGAGTGGCATGAAGAAGAATGCACTGCATACGCTGGCCTATGCCGCAAGCGCCCTGGCGCTTGTCAGTGCGACGCCGGCCCTCGCCGGTCCCTATGACGGCGTCACCGTGAACATCATGACCTTCACCGGCCCGCAGATCGCCGAACCGCTGCAGCGCCGCGCGCCGGATTTCGAGAAACTGACCGGCGCCAAGATCAACGTCATCACGGTGCCCTATTCTGATCTTTATCAGAAACTGCTCACCGACTGGACCTCGGGCACGAATTCCGTCGATGCCGGCGTCTTCGCGCCGCAATGGATGGTCGATTACGTGACCCCCGGTCTGATCGAGGATCTCACCGACCGCGTCGCCGCCGACAAGGCCATCGAAAGCGACGATATCGCGCCGTTCTTCCGCGAATTCTCGCAGAAGTTCAACGGCAAGACCTACATGCTGACCCTCGACGGCGATTTCCAGATCGCCTATTACCGCACCGACGTGGCCAAGGAACTGGGCCTGAAGGCGCCGCAGACCTGGGATGATTACCTGGCCTTCGCCGCTGCCGCCAACGGCAAGGACCTCAATGGCGACGGCAAGCCCGATTACGGTTCCTGCATCGCCAAGAAGCGCAATGCGCAATCCTTCTGGCTCATCACCTCCATCGCCTCGGCCTTCATCCAGTCGAAAGGCACCGGCCAGGGCGCCTTTTTCGACGCCGAGAGCTTCGAGCCGCTCTACAACAACGACGCCTTTGCCGAGGCGCTGCGCATCTATGGCGAAACCACCAAATATGCGCCCAAGGACGAGATCAACCTCGATGTCGGCGACACGCGCACCCTCTTCACGACCGGCCAATGCGCGCTGACCGTCGATTGGGGCGATATCGGCACGCTCGCCATCGACAAAGAAAAGTCGAAGGTCATCGACAAGGTCGGCGC
>CAZUAL010000302.1:0-4938 GCA_964618305.1 uncultured Dongia sp.
CGATCTGCTCGACAAGGCCGATCGGCTTGGAGCTGTTGCCTTTGCCGAGCAATCCGATATTGACGGGCACCCCTTCGAGGGCCTGCAGCATGCGGCCGATGTGCCACGGGCCGGGCGTGCAGGTGGTGGCGGCTGTCCCTTCGGCTGGCCCCGTACCGCCGCCAATCATCGTGGTAATGCCGGAATGGATCGCTTCTTCGGCTTGCTGCGGACAGATCCAGTGAATGTGGGCATCGACACCGCCAGGCGTCACGATCCGTCCTTCGCCAGCAATGATCTCGGTCCCGGGCCCGATGATGATGTCGACACCTGGCTGCGTGTCCGGATTGCCGGCCTTGCCGATGGCGGCGATGCGCCCATCCTTCAGGGCAAGATCCGCCTTGATGATTCCCCAATGATCAAGGATGACGACATTGGTGATGACGGTGTCGACCGCTCCTTCCGACCGCGCGCGCTGCGATTGCGCCATGCCGTCACGGATCGATTTGCCGCCGCCGAATTTCGCCTCCTCACCTGGCACGGCGAGATCGCGCTCGATCTCGATGATCAGATTGGTGTCGGCAAGGCGGATGCGATCCCCCGTGCTCGGACCATAGGTCAGTGCGTAGGTGCCACGATCCATCCGGTAAGCCATGTTCGATCCTCCAGCGGTCAATCTTCGAGGGCGCCGTCGACGAGGCCGCCGAAGCCATGCACGATGCGGTTGCCACCGATTGCGACCAGCGTCACATCGCGGGTCTGACCGGGTTCGAAACGGACGGAAGCGCCGGCCGGAATATCGAGGCGGAAACCACGGGACGCGGCGCGGTCGAACTGCAGCGCGCTGTTCGTCTCAAAGAAGTGAAAATGACTGCCGACCTGAATGGGCCGATCGCCGGCATTGGCGACACGCAATGTCAGGGTCGGGCGCCCGTCGTTGAGGGTGATATCGCCGCGGCGCGGCAGGATTTCGCCAGGAATCATTTCCAATCTCCTTTTCAGCGGAGCGGCTGATGCACGGTGACGAGCTTGACACCGTCCGGGAAGGTCGCCTCGACCTGCACTTCATGCAGCATCTCGGCGATCCCATCCATCACCTGCGCCCGCGTCAGCACAGTGGCGCCGTCGCGCATGAGGTCAGCGACCGATTTTCCGTCACGCGCGCCTTCGACGATGTAGTCGGAAATGAGGGCGACCGCCTCGGGATAGTTGAGCTTGACGCCCCGCTCCAGGCGGCGGCGCGCCACGATGGCTGCCATGGCAATCAGCAGCTTGTCCTTCTCGCGCGGCGTCAGTCGCATCGGTCTCGTCCTTCAAGAATGCCAAAAGGTCGGTAGATTGGCGGGGAAGCCGCGCCGGGCGCGCAAGGATTGCCAGATCGCGGCGAAAGAGGGCCGAATATCGGCGGCGTCCTCGGCGAGCCAGCGCACAAGCAGCGTGCCGTTGACGATCGTCGCCGCCGCGCGGACGGCGGCATTGCGGTTTTTGAGCAATTTCCGCACGTCGTCCAAGGCGCCTTCCAATTCACCACCGCAATGAACCAGCATGGCGCTTGCCCGGGCACCGCCGAGTGTCGCCGGGTGATGGAGAATGCCGGCGATATCTTCCTCAGCCGCCCGGAAGATATCCTCCCACAGCAGTTCGTGACCGCGCGTAATGTACCAGCCGTCATGGATCTGGCCGCGAGCGAGCGTTTCGCCCCGCGCCTGCCGACCAAAGACCAGGATTTCACCAGCGATCACGCCGCTCTCTTCCGCAATGGTCAGGGAGGTTCGGCGGCGCAGACGCGCGCCATCGAAGATGATGGTCTCCTGCGGCAGCCATTCCAGCCACGCGCCGGGTGCCACGGCGAGGTTGATCTCAATGAGCGTTTCATCGCCGCTCGACCGGTAGAGCTTCTCCGCCGCCTGGCCGATTGCCATCAGCCCCGCGCCCTCGCCGACTTCGACCGCGATGCCGAGCTTGTCGCCGCCGGTAAAGCCGCCGCAGGTCGCCGTGATGGCGGCCACGGGCAGACCCATGTTGGGGCAATGCGGGAACAAGGCTCGCAACGGCGCCCGTTGATCGAGATGCACAAGGCGGCTGGCGGCGGGCGATGCGCCGGCAAACCTGATGTCGAGGCTGCCCTCCATCGACCCTGATATCCTCCCCGAATGCATTTTGCGCTGGCGCCATTGACCCAGCCGGCATCGGCCGCCCAGTCGCGGCATCCCGTCCATCGCAAATGCGGTGCCAGCGCGGATGGGCCGGAATATGGCTTATCGGGCGCACTCACCTCACCCATCTGCGCAAAATTTGGGCAGCGCGCACGGGAATTGCCCAATTTCTGACGCCTTGGCGAGCCCGGCCGCCCTCCTTATGATGCTGCCGCCAGTCGAGGCCGAGACCGGAGACAAGCCAGCCATGATTGCCGACAACGAAGCTCTCATCGTCATCGATGTGCAGAACGACTTTTGCCCGGGCGGGGCTTTGGCCGTTTCTGGCGGGGATGAAATCGTGCCGCTGGTCAATCGCCTGATCGAACGCCATGCCCATGTGGTGCTGACCCAGGACTGGCATCCGGCCGGCCATTCCAGCTTTGCCAGCAGCCACAAGGGCAAAGCCCCTTTCGGCAGCATCGACCTTGCCTATGGCACGCAGACCCTTTGGCCGGATCATTGCGTACAAGGGACAAAGGGCGCCGAATTCCACGCGGGTCTTGCCTGGACCAAGGCCGAACTCGTCATCCGCAAGGGCTTTCGCCCGGCGATCGACAGCTATTCCGCCTTCTTCGAGAATGACCGCAAGACGCCGACGGGTCTTGCCGGGTATTTGCGCGAGCGCGGCCTCAATCGTCTGACGCTGGTCGGCCTCGCGACCGACTATTGCGTCGCCTATTCAGCCCTTGATGCGCGGCGCCTCGGCTTCGACACGAAGGTAGAGCTGGCCGCCTGCCGCGCCATCGATCTCGGCGGATCGCTCGCATCGGCCCTTGATCAAATGCGGAGCGCCGGCGTGGACCTTGCCGCCTAAAGCTCGAAGCGCTCCTTGATCAGGCGCGCACAATCTTCAGCCGACGACAGGGCCGTGTCGATCTCCAGATCATAGACTTTGCCGGCGTGAACCCGCGCGAATTGCCAGCGCGCAAGGCCGATAATCCGATCGCCGCGCAGGCGCTCACGTTCCTCGAGCACGGCAAGGCTCGCATGGATGCCGACCCAGTGAGTGTGATAGGGCGCAAGGAGCCGGCGATACGCCTGATCCTCGTCGCCCAGCATGACATCATCCACGATGAGGTCGTTGCCAGCCGAAGCGAGTGCCGCAATCGCGCGGCGCATCCCATCCATCAGGCGAGCCCCGACCGGCCCCGTTCGTATTTCCACGCTGGGATGGCCATCTTCCGAGCCGTTCACAAACTGAAAACTCTCCGGATTGTCGAAATATTCCGGCGGCAACATTTCGAAGAAAGCATCCATCGAGACGTGCAGGAACGGCCTTGCCGTCATTCCCTGCAGTGCCTTGGCGATCGACGATTTGCCGGCACTGCCGACGCCATTGAGGATGACGATAGTCGCGCTCATCGTTTCAATCCGACGCCGACATAGTGATGAAGGAGGCTCGGATCCTCGCGCAAATGAGCCGGCGACACAATCTCTACCGAGCGACCATTCTCGACGAACAGCACGCGGTCGGCCACATGGAGCGCGGATTCAACCCTTTGTTCGACCAGGATCGTGGCGACACCTCTGTCCTTAAGACCGGCCACGATCTCGAGGATCTTGCCGATCATGATCGGCATCAGCCCCTCGGTCGGCTCATCGAGCAGCATCACCTTCGGCTCGAGACAGAGCGCGCGGGCGGTTGCCAGCATCTGCTGCTCACCGCCGCTCAGCGTGCCGGCCCGCTGCTTCAGGCGTTCACGCAGCAAGGGGAAGAGATTCAAGACGCTTTCCAGTGTCTCCTGTCCCTTGCCACGCGCCATCAGGCCTATTTCAAGGTTCTCCGCCACCGAAAGATCCGAGAACAGCCTTCTTCCCTGAGGCGTGTAGCCGATCCCCTGCTTCGGCACCTCGTGCGTCGGCAGCGCGGTCAGTTCGACGCCATCGAGTGAAATCTCACCGCTGCGCGCCTTGACGAGGCCCATGATGGCCTTCAGAGTCGTCGTCTTGCCGGCGCCGTTTCGCCCCAGGAGGCACAGCACCTCGCCCGGCGCCAGATCCAACGAGAAATCCCGCAGGACCTGGACATGGCCGTAGAAGCAATTGATGTGGTCGACTTTCAGCATCATGTCCCCAGATAGGCGCGCTGCACGTCTGCATTCGCCATGATCTCATCCGGCGAACCCTCGGCAAGGAGTGCGCCGTCGCTCATCACCGTGATACGATGTGCAAGCTCCATCACCACATCCATATTGTGCTCGATGAGCAGAATGGTCGCTTCGCGCGCGATCTCTTTCACCAGCGCGCAGAAACCGGCGATCTCGTGCTCGGAGAGCCCCTGTGTCGGCTCATCGAGGATCAGAAGCTTCGGCCTCAAGGCCAAGCCCATCGCCACCTCGAGTAGCCGTTGATGACCATAGGCAAGATCACCGGCTATATCGTCGCCACGATGCGCAAGTCCGACCTGCTCAAGCATGCGGGCCGCTAGCCGGTTGATCTCCGCTTCCGCCGGTGGTTGCCAGAAGGGTTGCCCAAGGCCGAGACGCCTCTGCACCGCGAGTGCCACATTTTCAAAGCAGCTGAGATTGCGGTAGATGCTCGTGATCTGGAAGGTGTAGACGATGCCCCGCGTCACCCGTTCCCACGATTGCAGTGCGGTAATATCCTCGCCATCGAAGGAAAGGCAGCCGCCGCTGGGGTTGATGCGGCCCGAGATGAGAGAGACGAAGGTCGTCTTGCCGGCGCCGTTCGGGCCGATGATGGCGCGGATCTCGCCCGGCTCCAGGACAAGGCTCATGTCGCGGACGGCCTGGATCCCGCC
>CAZUAL010000303.1:0-4927 GCA_964618305.1 uncultured Dongia sp.
GCGTTGGCGTGCAGTCCGACCGCAAGGCATGAACCGAGGGCGGCGAGCGAGGCTTCCGACGGATTGGGCGCGGTGTCGTCGCCGAGCAGCCCTGGCGGTTCGTCGACGATGTAGGGCGCGAGATTGCGGATGTAGTTGGCGTGACGGAATTTGCCTTCGGCCACGGTCTTGCACTTCAAGGTCTTGATCACCTTGGGATTGGCTTTGCCGTTGGCGATGAGCTGCTCCAACCCGTTCTTGTCGATGGGGGCCAGGCAGCCTGTCAGCGCTGTTTTTTGGACGACCGCGGTCATGAGTTTCTCTCCCGGAGTTTAGGATACCGAACGGTCTGTTTCCTGCATAAGCCGTGCCAGACACCGCCTTTTGCGAAAGGCCAAGCCGTCCAGGCCGTTAGCCCCTCTCGCTCGCCGATCGATCGGTCCCGCTGCCCACTGGCGATGCAGATGCCGCCCCGCGCGCGAATATTTTGAGCAGCGACAGTTGCAGCTTGATGATTTTGCCACGCTCGGATTTACTGAAGCGCATGGGCAAATCAGTTTCCAGGAAGAAAGGTGCTGCGGCGTTCGCTCCCGTCGACGACGAATCCGCGCGCGGCCGCCTGCTCAGTGCCGCGACGCGGCTGTTCTGCAAGGATGGCATCAACGCCACCGGCATCGATGCCATCATCGACGAAGCCGGCACCGCCAAGACGACGCTCTACAAATTGTTCGGCTCCAAGACCAACCTCGTGCATGCGGTGCTTGAAAGCGAAGGCAAGCAATGGCGCGAATGGTTCATCGGCGCGATCGAAGCCGGCGGCGGCGACCCGCAGACCAAGCTGATGCGCATCTTCCCCACCCTCAAGGCGTGGTTTGCCGAGGATCGCTTCTACGGTTGCCCCTTCATCAACGCCGTCGCCGAGCACGACAAGGACCAGAAACAGTTTCGCAACATCGCGCTGCGCCACAAGAAAGTGGTCCTTGTGCATATCGAAAGGCTTGCAGCGGAAATGGGCGCAGCCCAGCCCGCACTGTTCGCCCACCAGTTGGCGCTTCTGATCGACGGAGCCATCGTGGCGGCCATGGTGTCGCGCGATCCGGCCGTGGCCGATACCGCCGCATTGGCCGCGGGCGCCTTGCTTGGCCGGCTACCGGAACGGAAGCAGAAGCGCACCCGAAGCGCCGGTCAGCTGGTGGCGGTCTGAACGCGAGCGACATGCCGGTTTTTGAAAGGCGGTGGCGCAATACAACTGCCGGTTGGTGTGGATAGCCAATTCCCCCGCCGAAATCGCCTCCGAGATGGGCGACCCCGCCTGCGCACAACCAACGATTTACCGCCCATCAAGCATCGCGCGGCAATCAAGAGACGCCTTAAGCCCCCCTTAGGACTGAACGGATTTGTTCCTCGCCGAAGGACGGGGGGAATACACAATGCAGTCCGAACAGGGATTCTACAGTCCGCCGCGCTGGCGCGTCACGCGCTGGTTGGCGGACGCAGCTCCGGATGCGCCGGACGACATCCGCGAAGCGCTGACCGGTCAACTGTACGGCTCGCTTCCGGTCTTTGCGGCCGGGGCCATCAATTCCATCGCCGTCGCCGGCGCCATCGCGCTCCGGAAACAGACCGCGCCGTTCATCGCCTGGTTCGTCTTCGAACTGATCATCTGCACGTCACGGCTTGTCGTATTGATCATGGCCAACAGGGCCGCGCGGACCGGCCGCCCCACACCAACGGATGTTCACCTGCTTCTTGCCGTCGCCTGGAGCGCCAGCGTCGGATATGGCGTTGCAGTCAGCCTCGCAAGCGCCGACTGGGTGATCGCTACCCTTGCGTCCCTCTCTTCAGCCGCGATGGTCGGCGGCATCTGCTTCCGCAATTTCGGTGCGCCGCGGCTTGCCTCAATCATGATCCTGCTCAGCCTGGGTCCGATCGTGCCCGGTGTCGCGTTTGCCGGCGAGCCGCTGCTTTACCTGGCCTATCTGCAGGTGCCGATGTATCTCGCCGCGATGAGCGCGGCCGCTTTCCGCCTCAACCGCATGCTCATCACGACCATGCGTGCAGAGCGAACCAACGGCCATCTGGCAAGTCACGATGCCCTCACCGGGCTGCTGAACCGGGCCGGATTCGTCGACGCTCTCGGCCTGCGGCTGAGAACACTGAGAGCATCCGGCTACGACGACGAAAAGCGCGTGGCCGTGCTGTTCGTCGATCTCGACGACTTCAAGCCCGTCAACGATACGTTCGGGCATGCGGCCGGCGACATCGTCCTCAAGGAAGTTGCCGCGCGTCTGGGCAGGATGCTGCCGCCCCGCTCCGCCGTCGCCCGGTTGGGCGGCGACGAATTCGTCGTGCTCGCCGACCTCGTAACCTGCGAACAGGCGCAAGGCCTCGGACAGCGCATCATCGGTGAACTCACCAAGCCATTCCTGCTGGATGACGGGGTTTCCGCCAGCGTCGGCGCAAGCGTGGGCATTGCGATCGCGCCGGATCATGGCTCGGAGGTCGGAGAACTGCTTGCGGTGGCCGACACGGCGCTCTACGAGGCCAAGTCCAGCGGCAAGTCGCGCTGCTGCCTTGCCTCCCTGGAAACCAATCTGGCGGCCCTTCGCCGGCTGCGAGGAGATACCGGCCCGAAGGCGGCCCCCTCGCGACGCGCGCAGCTTCGCCAGTAACTGCTAGCGGGGAACGGCCAGACTCTCCTGCAGCCGCTCGAGCTGGGCATCGAGGTCGCTTTCGATCTCGGCTGCCTTCAGCGTGACCACCCGATAGTCCCGTTGTTCGAGCCAGGTCTTTCGCGCCTCCCGATCGGCGATGACAGTCCCGGATTCGTCCGGGTTGACCAGTTCGATCGCGAGTCGGTGCACGAACGACACGAAGTCGGGGATCTGGCGGCCGACCGGCGTCTGCCGCTTGAACTGGCCGGCAAAACGGCGGTCGCGGGTCAGCGCCTGCCACAGGATGCGCTCGGCGTCGGTCGGGTTACGCCGCAACAGCCGCGCCAGTCCCTTCAGCGTGCTGCTGCTGTCCGGCGCCACGCCACCCTGCTGGCCCTGCTCGGCCAGCAACGCGCGCAGCCGCGTCGCCTGTTCGCCGTCGAGCACGCCGCCTTTGGCCGGGCCCTTGCGGCCTTCCGCGATCGCCATCACCACGCCGTGCAGCGTGTGCATGTCCTGCTTGGTCGGCTCCATCCGGGTGAAGATGTTGCGCAGGTTCACCAGCATGGTCTCGCGCTTCTCGCGCGGCCGCAGGAATTCGACCTTGTCGAGCTCGCGCACAAGGTTCTCGAAGAAGGCGTCGATCTGGTAGTGGGAGGCGCGCTCCGAACGCTCGGGCATCGCGAACGGCAGAGCGCCTGACGTGGCAAGCTTGAACCACTCATATCCCACCAGCAGCACCGCCTGGGCGAGGTTGAGCGAGGCAAAGCCGGGATTGACCGGAAAGGTCACCGTTCGGTTGGCCAGCGCCACCTCCTCGTTGGTGAGGCCCGAGCGTTCCCGTCCGAACAGGATGCCAGCCCCGCCGCCCGCCGCAATATGGCCGACGATTTCCCGCGCCGCCGTCTCCGGCGCCACCACCGGCTTCGCCTGGTCGTGGGCGCGGGCCGTGGTAGCAAATAACAGATCGAGGTCGGCCACCGCCGCCTGCACGGTGTCGAACAATTCGACCTGCTCCAGAATATGGTCAGCACCGGCGGCAGCCCGCTGAGCGGCAATATTGGGCCAGCCGTCGCGCGGGTTGACCAGTCGCAGCCGGGTCAAGGCGAAGTTGCCCATGGCGCGTGCGGCCATGCCAATATTCTCGCCGAGCTGCGGCTCGACGAGAATCACTACGGGGCCGGCAAGGTCGGGGCCTGATTTCGTTCTGTCGGTGCCGGACATCACTTCACAATCTGATTCAACTTCGGAAGATTTTGAATCGGGACTTCAAGTCCCGGCTCCATCCTCGCGGCCCTCGTTCGCCTGTCCGGCCAGAATTCTCAAGTGGAATAATCACGTTAGCGGCGGCTTTGGAAGCTGGACACCAGCCAGGTTCGAGAGGCCGGCGAGCGCGCGGACGCGCGCGGCGGGAAGTATCTTGGGCGCCGCGTTCCCAGTCAAAGGATGAGCTTAAAGTGCATACCCTCATCGCTTCCGCCCGGGGGCCGGCGATGCTATAGCCCCGTCACAATTTCCGCCCACCCCGCCCAAAACGCGCTGTTCCCGAGAGGCTTCTTTCGACATGGCAAAAATCAAGGTGTCCAACCCCGTCGTCGAACTCGACGGCGACGAGATGACCCGGATCATCTGGCAGTACATCAAGGACAAGCTGATCCACCCGTTCCTTGACGTGGAACTGCTCTATTTCGACCTCGGGATGGAATACCGCGACAAGACCAACGACCAGGTCACCATCGACGCCGCCAACGCCATCAAGAAGGTGGGCGTCGGCGTCAAATGCGCCACCATCACCCCGGACGAGGCCCGGGTGAAGGAATTCGGCCTGAAGGAGATGTGGAAGTCGCCGAACGGCACGATCCGCAACATCCTGGGCGGCTGCATCTTCCGCGAGCCGATCATCTGCAAGAACGTGCCGCGGCTGGTCCCCGGCTGGACCAAGCCGATCATCATCGGCCGCCACGCCTACGGCGACCAATACCGCGCCACCGACATCAAGTTCCCCGGCAAGGGCACCCTGTCGATGAAATTCGTCGGCGAGGACGGCACCGTGATCGAGCGCGAGGTGTTCAAGGCGCCCGGCGCCGGTGTGGCGATGGAGATGTACAATCTCGACGATTCCATCATCGATTTCGCCCGCGCCTCCTTCAACTACGGCCTGATGCGCGGCTATCCCGTCTATCTCTCGACCAAGAACACTATCCTCAAGGTCTATGACGGCCGCTTCAAGGACATCTTCCAGGACATCTTCGATCGCGAGTTCAAGAAGGAATTCGACGCCAAGGGCCTGACCT
>CAZUAL010000304.1:0-4909 GCA_964618305.1 uncultured Dongia sp.
GCGTCCGCCCCTCGAAGCGACCAAAGCGAGGAGGCAGAATTCATGGCAACGACAATCCGCAATCCCTTGGAATGGGGCTGGGACCAGCTTCGCCACGGCGCCAATGCGATTGGCTCCATCGGCACATCGGCAACGCGCCCGCATGAAGATATTGTGCCGATCGTCGAGGAGATTTCGCTCAGCGATTTTGCCGAGATATTCCAGCGGGCCTGGAGCGATTTCGGCGCCTATCGCAGCGATGTCTTCTTTCTGGTCATTGTCTATCCGCTGATCGGCATTGCCATGGCGAGTGTCGCGTTCGGCTATGACCTGCTGCCGCTCATTTTTCCCATGGTTTCGGGCTTTGCCCTCGTCGGCCCCTTCGCGGGTCTGAGCCTCTACGAAATGAGCCGCCGGCGCGAACAAGGCGATCCCGTCACATGGCGCAACGCCTTTTCGGTGATGCAATCACCGAGCCTTGGGAGCATCTGCACGCTCGGCTTCGTTCTTTGCGCAGCCTTCGCGGCGTGGATGGGCACGGCCTGGTCGCTCCATACGGCGATTATGGGGCCGGAACTGCCGCTCGACATGAGGAGCTCCCTCACCGGAATCCTGACCACGCCGGCGGGCTGGCACCTCATCATCGTCGGTTGCGGCGTGGGCTTTCTTTTTGCCTGCCTGACACTTGCCCTCAGCGTCATCTCCTTCCCGCTCCTCCTGGAACGGGATGTCAGCGTCGGCACGGCGATGCGCACCTCGTTCCGCGCCGTCGCGGTCAACCCGGTGCCGATGGCGGCCTGGGGCATCATCGTGGCCCTTGCGCTGGCGATTGGGTCGTTGCCTTTCTTCGCCGGGCTGATCATCGTCCTCCCGCTATTGGGCCACGCGACCTGGCACCTCTACCGCAAGACGGTCAGGCCGCCGCGCTGATCTCGGCATGGGCCGCTTTCAAGGCCGCGGTCCGGTCGGCAGCAAAGCGGACCATCGGCCGCTTCACGCCGAATGATTTCAGCGTGTGGCGGACCGAGGCATCGGCCGCGGCAATGAAGATGAGCGCGCCGCGGCGATGTGCCTTCCGCAAGAAGGCTTCAATGGTGGCGGCGGCGGTCGAATCGAGAATCGGCACCGCCGCGAAATCGAGAATCACCGCCTTGGGCTGGGCGCCGATGCGGTCGAAGGCGGCGCCGACGCTTGCCGCCGCGCCGAAGAAGAAGGCGCCGGAAATACGGCAGATGAGGACGTCGCGATCCATCCCCTCATAACGTTCGCGCGATCCGTTGGCATCGTCCGCCTGGTCTTCAGCGAAGAGAGGGCTGCTGTGCGTCTCGACCGCCACCGCCTGCGACAGGCGATGCAACATGAGGAGCGCCGAGAGGCAAAAGCCGGTGAGGATGCCGTTGATGAGGTCGCTCAATATGGTGACCAGGAACGTCGCCACCAGTACCAGCGCGTCGGCGCGCGAGGCGCGGATCAGGGCCATGAAGGCATGCTTTTCCGCCATGTTCCAGGCGACGGTCGCGAGCACGCCGGCGAGGGCCGCCAGCGGAATGTAGGAAGCAAGCGGTGCCGCCACCAGCATGAAGAGCAATAGGAAGAGCGCATGCATCATGCCGGAAACGGGACCGCGCGCGCCGGCCCGCACATTGGTCGCCGTGCGCGCGATGGTGCCGGTCACACAGATTCCGCCAAAGAGCGCTGCCGCCATGTTGGCGATCCCTTGCGCCACTAATTCGCAGTTCGAGCGGTGGCGGCGCCCGGTCATGCTGTCGGCGACGACGGCGGAGAGCAGGCTTTCGATCGAGCCCAGTAGCGCGAAGGAGAGCGCCGAGGGCAGCATCTCCACCACACGCGCATATGTAATCGTCGGCAAGGCCGGCGCCGGCAACACGTTGGGAATACCGCCGAAGCGCGTGCCGATCGTTTCGACCGGCAGGCCGAGAAACGCGGCACCCAGCGACGCGGCGCCGACGGCAATGAGGAGCCCCGGCCAATTGGGCAGGAAGCGGCGGAAGCCGACGATGAGCCCGATGGTGACGAGAGCAAGCGCCAAGGCGGCGGCGTTGATCGTGGGCAAAGCGGCCGCAAGAGCCGGGATTTTCTCGATGAGATCGCCCGGTTCCTTGGCCGCGAGGGTGAGGCCGAGGAGATCCTTCACCTGGCTTGCGAAGATGATGACGGCGATGCCCGCCGTGAAGCCGATCGTCACCGGATAGGGGATGTATTTGACGAAGGTGCCGAGCCGCAGGAGGCCGGTCGCTGTGAGGATGATTCCCGACATGAGCACGGCAAGCAGCAGCCCGTCGACACCGTGTGTCGCAACCGTTGCCGCCACCAGCACGATGAAGGCGCCGGCAGGCCCGCCGATCTGGAACCGGCTGCCGCCCAATGCCGAGATGATGAAGCCGCCGACGATGGCGGTATAGAGCCCGCGATCAGGTGTGACGCCCGAGGCGACGGCGATCGCCATGGAGAGCGGAAGTGCAACGATGGCGACGGTGAGCCCAGCAATGAGATCGGCGCGGAAATCGGGCAGGCGATAGCCTTCGCGCAGGACCGTGACCAGCTTCGGCGTGAAGAGCTCGACGAAACTGGGCTTGTGCGCGGTGTTCAAGATGAGCCGCCTTTGCTGGGTCGCTGGGATTTGCAGGACTGAACTGTATTACACTTAGTTTGTGTTGAAGACGGGTGTCAAGGGGCGCCTGCTGTGTCCCGGCATTTCGGCAGGCCTATTCCGGCGCTGACCGCCGGTCGCGCACCGATTTGCGCCATTTGGCCCGCAAGGCGGCCGGCCGCTCCGGGAAGCGCTCCTCCAGCAGGTCGATGCCGTGGATGCGGTCGGTGCGGAAATGGCGGAAATCGGCGCGGAGTTCGCACCAGGCGACCAGCATGCGCACGGTTTCGAGATACCCGATCGTGATCGGCCAGACGCGCCGCTCAGTCTCCCGCCCCTGCTCGTCGCGGTAGGCGATCTCGATCTTGCGCCCGCCATGGATGGCGGCGCGCAGGATGGCGACATCGACCCGGTCTTCGGGAAGCGGCTTGGGCGAGGTCAAGCTCGCCGGTTCCAGCACAATGGGGCGCAGCCGCTCCGGCACGGCGGCGGCGATCTTGGCGATGAGATCCTCGGCGGCGCGCGCAAGGCTCTTGTCGCCCCGCGCCTGCACCCATTGCGCACCCAGGACCGCCGCCTCGATCTCGTCGGCGGTGAGCATCAGGGGCGGCATGTCGAACCCGCCATCCAGCACATAGCCCACCCCTGCCTCTCCCCTGATCGGCACGCGCTGGGCCATCAGGGTCGCGATGTCGCGATAGATCGACCGCTTCGAGGTCTCGAGCTCCTCGGCGATCGCCTCGGCGGTGAGCGGCCGGCGGTGGCGGCGCAGGATCTGGATGATCTGGAACAGCCGGTCAGCGCGGCGCATGGCGTTCCCTCTTTGTTTCAAGACTGCTGACACTAGGCTGGCAGCAGGGTGGCAGTAAAGACACTTTCGCCGGCGCCCCAGAACATCATTTCAAGTCAGACGAGGTTAATCCCATGACCAGGAACCAGCCCGCCCAGCCGATCATCCTCTATTGCTTCGGCCCCGCCTTCGATCTCCCCGAAGCCAGCCCCTTCTGCATGAAGACCGAAATCCAGCTGCGGATGGCGGGCCTGCCCTTCGAGAAGGATTTCGGCGGCTTCCCCACGGCCCCCAAGGGCAAGCTCCCCTACATCAAGGATGGCGAGACCATCGTCGCGGACTCGACCCTCATCCGCCAGCACATCGAATGGTCCTACAGCGCCGATCTTGACGCCCCTTACGGCGAGGACGCGCGGGCGCTTGCCTGGGCGGTCGAGCGGATGCTGGAAGACCATCTGGGCTGGGTCGCCAACAAGTACCGCTGGCTTGATCCGGTGAACTTCGCCAAGGGCCCGGCGCATTTCTTCGACGACGCGCCGGAAGCGATCCGCGACAAGCTGCGTCAGGACAAGCTGGCCATGGTCGCCTCCCGCCTTGACGGCCACGGCATCACCCGCCACACGGACGAGGATATCCTCTATCTCGGCACGCGCTCGCTCACGAGCTTTGCGAAGCTCCTCGGCGACAAGCCGTTTCTCCTCGGCGAAACGCCATGCGGCACCGACGCCACGGCCTGCGGCATCCTGGCCCAATTGATGAACCCCTATTTCGACTCCGATCTCAGAAAGGCCGCCGAGAAACTCGGCAATCTGCGGCCCTATGTCGACCGCATGCTGGCGCGTTTTTATCCGGATTTTGCGGAAAAACTTGCAGCCTAGGAACGGCGAGGCAAGACGATTGTGGGAGCGGGGGAGCGATCATATCTCTACCCCGCTCCACCCTTTCGTCCTATAACCGGCCCCATGAAACCGCTGCAATCCGACCCTGTCATCGAGGAACGCGCCATCGGCGCCACGGAGAATCTGCCGGGCAAGCCGTTCAAGCTCGTCTCCGACTTCGAACCCGCCGGCGACCAGCCGCAGGCGATCGCCGAACTCATCGCCGGCGTCCGCGCCCATGAGCGCGACCAGGTGCTGCTCGGCGTCACCGGCTCGGGCAAGACCTTCACCATGGCGCATGTCATCCAGGCGGTGCAGCGCCCCTCATTGGTGCTGGCGCCTAACAAAACCTTGGCAGCGCAGCTCTACGGCGAGATGAAGAGCTTCTTCCCGGAGAACGCGGTCGAGTATTTCGTCAGCTACTACGATTACTACCAGCCGGAAGCCTACGTTCCGCGCACCGACACCTATATCGAAAAAGAAAGCTCGCTCAACGAGCAGATCGACCGCATGCGCCACGCGGCGACGCGCGCCCTGTTCGAGCGCCGCGACGTCAACATCGTCGCCTCCGTCTCCTGCATCTACGGCATCGGCGCGCCCGAGACCTATTCGACCATGACCATCACGATGAAACCCGGCGACAGCGACGAT
>CAZUAL010000305.1:0-4895 GCA_964618305.1 uncultured Dongia sp.
GGGCGATTGCCGCCATCGTCCCCATGAAGGTCGCAAGGATGGAGGCGGTCGAGGCGACGATCAGGCTGTTCTTCAACGCGTCCAGCATCAGGCTGTTATTGGCGGCCTTGAAATACCAATCGATGCCGAAGCCCTGGAAGTCGGAGGCGTTGTTGCCGCTGTTGAAGCTGAACAGCACGATGAGCGCAATCGGCGCATAGAGGAAAAGATAGGCGAAGGTGGCGTAGCCGCGCAGCATGATTGACTGGCCCCTACATGAGCGAGATGTCGCGGCCGCCGCTTGCGCGGGTGACGCGGAGATAGAGGCTGACCGTCACCACCATGATGACGACAAGCGCCATGGCGCAGGCCGAGCCGAAGGGCCAGTTGAGGCTCTGCAGGAAGAGATCCACCAACGCATTGCCGATGAAGAAGACCTTGCCGCCGCCCAGCATCTGCGGAATGAGGTATTCGCCCATGAGCAGGATGAAGACCAACATGCAGCCGGTGATCATGCCGGGCGCCGACAAGGGCAGCGTGATCTGGCGGAACGTCGCCGAGGGACCAGCGCCGAGATCGTCCGAGGCTTCAAGCAGGCGTTTGTCGAGTTTCTCGAGGCTCACATATATGGGGAAAACCATCAGCGGCAGATAGGCATAGACGATGCCGACCAGCACGGCGAAGGGTGTGTTGATAAAGCGCACGCCCTCGATGCCGATCATTTCCAAGAGATGCGGCAGGCCGCGGCCGCCAAGAATGAACATCCAGGCATAGGTGCGGATGAGGAAGCTTGTCCAGAAAGGCACCACGACGAGGATGAGAAGGAAGAGGCGCGTGCGCTTGCTTGTCTTCAAGGCGAGGTAGTAGGCGAGCGGATAGCCGGCAAGTAGGCAGATCAAGGTGCCCGCGGGCGCCAGGATGAGCGTGTTCTTGAAGGCAGTGAGGCGCGCGCCGATGTTGAGGTAGTTGGCGAAGGTGAAGGCCGCCTGATAGCCGCCCGTGGGCGCGCGCTCGCCCACCGAATAAACGAGAATCACGATGAGCGGCAAGATGAGCAGCATCAGGTACCAGAAGCCGCTCGGCGCCAGAAGGATGGCGCTACACAATCGCTTGCGGCGTTTTTCGGTGACGGCTGCTGAGGTCATAATTGGGGATCGGTACGTTTCTGTCGTGGGAGATAGAAGCTGAGAGAGTGGATTGCCGGGACAAGCCCGGCAATGACGTTCACTATTCTCGTCATGCCCGGGCAACGTCCCGGGCATCCACTCTCGCCAACTTGCGTCTTAAGCCGACTTGAAGCGCGCCATGATTTCGGCGCGCAGCGGGTTGGTCAGCACGTTGCCGGTGCCGAATTCCAGCGGGGCCAGCAATTCGGCTGCCGGGTACATGATCGGATCGTTGGCGATCTCCGGCGGCAGCTTGGCGATGACCCGCTTGTCGGCGACCGGATAGCCGTGGAACAGCAATTCCTTGGTATTCACGTCCGGATCGAGGAGGTAGTTGATGAGCGCGTGGGCGCCCTTCTTGTTCGGCGCTTCCTTCGGGATCGCATAGAAGTCGGACCAGATCTCGCCGCCTTCCTTGCCGAGAACATAGACGATCTCCGGAATATCCTTGTGCAGCTGCTTGCCGTCACCGGTCCAGGCGACCGACATCCAGGCGTCCCCGTTGCGCAGCGCCGGCTGGTAGTCGGACGAGATGCCGAAGAGGTGCGGCTTCACCTCGAGCAACAGCTTTTCGGCCTCGGCCAGTTCCTTCTCGTCATTGGAGTTGAAGGAATAGCCGAAATATTTGAGCGCGTTGCCGATGGTGGTGAGCTGGTAATCATGCACCATGACGCGGCCCGACGCCTTGTCCTTGGTGATGTCCCAGAATTCCTTCCAGGAGGTGAGCTTGTCAGGCAGGCTCTTGGTGTTCTGCACGAAGCCGGTGGTGCCCCAATCCTTGTGGAGCGCATAGATCTTGCCGTTGATCGTGCCGGGTTCCGACATACGCGGGTCCGAATAGGATTTGGGGTCGTAGTTCGGAATCTGGGCGAGATCGAGCGGGTCGATGAGATCGGCATCGACATAATTCTGGATGGTGTAGTTCGTCGGCACGAACACGTCCCAGCCGGTGCCGCCGGCCTTCAGCTTGGCGTACATCTCTTCGTTCGAGCCGAACACGGTGAGCTCGACCGCGGCGCCGGTCAGTTCCTTGAACTTATCGAGGTTCGCCTGGTCGTGATAGTTGGGCCAAGAAGTCAGCGAGATCTTGGTGCCCGAAATGTCCACGCTCTTCTTTTCCTCGCCGCACCCAGTCAATAGCGCCGCGCCGCCCAATGCGGCCATGGCGGTGCCAAGGCCGGTGACGCCGAGGAAATGGCGGCGCGAGATCGAGCCCATTTGATAGCGCCGCAGCTGGGCGATGAATTCTTTACGCGGATCGGTCATTGCAATCTCCCTATGACGTGATTTCTAAGACACAGATAGCCAAACCACTGTACGGCGTTGTTCTTCGTTGACCGGCCCGCTTCCGCCGCCGTCGGCGCAGCGGGCCCTCAATTCTATCTATTGTTCCGGCAGAGCCAGCGCCTTGCCGTGCTCCCAGCCCATCAGCACCTCGTCGCCGGGCTCAAGCCCGTGACCCTCGGCCGATTGCTTGGGCAGGCGCACGAGGACGGAGCCCAGCCCTTCCGCCGCGACCTGGAATTCGCTGTGATCGCCGAGATAAATGCGGTTGAGGAGCCGCGCCGGGCACATCACATCGAGATGGGCCGGCGCCGAACCCTTGGGCCACAGGCCGATCACTTCGGGCCGCACGGCGATGGAGCCTAGTGCCCCGACCGAGAGCCTGGCGCCGAGCCGGCTGAACGGTGCCGCGAGCTTGAGGCCGCTCTTGGTCGCGATGACGGCGCCTTTCTGGTCGGTGCTCTCGACGGCGCCGCTGAAGAAATTGGACTCGCCCACGAAGTCGGCGACATAGCGGTTGACCGGTGCGTCGTAGAGTTCCTCGGGCGAGCCGAACTGCACGATCTTGCCGTCCTTCATGATGCCGATCGTGTCGGACATGGAAAGCGCTTCTTCCTGATCATGCGTCACCAGCACGAAGGTGATGCCGACCTCGCGCTGCAGATTCTGCAGTTCGATCTGCATGTCGCGGCGGAGTTTGCGGTCAAGGGCCGCCAGCGGTTCGTCGAGCAGCAGCACGGTCGGCCGGTTGATGAGCGCGCGCGCCAAGGCCACGCGCTGCTGCTGGCCGCCGGACAATTCCCAGATGCGCCGTTTGCCCAGATGCGGCAGGCGCACGAGTTCAAGCGCCTCGGCAACGCGCTTGTTGATCTCGGCATCGTCCGGCCGCGGCTTCCGCTGTCTCAGTCCATAGCCGACATTGGTCGCCACATCCATGTGCGGAAAGAGGGCGTAATGCTGGAAGACCATGTTGACCGGGCGCTTGTGCGCCGGCACGCCGACCACCGATTGGCCGGCGATCTCGACGGCGCCGCTGTCGGGCTGTTCGAAGCCGGCGATGAGGCGCAGGCTCGTCGTCTTGCCGCAGCCCGATGGGCCAAGGAAGGAATGGAAAGAACCGCGCTTGAGGCCGAACGACACGTCGTCGACCGCTTTGACGTCGGCGAAATGCTTCACGACGTTGCGGAACTCGACGTCGAAGGCAGACTCGGGCTGAGACCGAACCAAGATTGCCGCACTCCCTGTTCTTTGGCGATCGTCTTAAGCACGGCGTGCCTGCGTCGCCTTGAAGGGAGTCTTACTGCGTTTGGTTCGCAATGAAAAGGACCGATCGAATTTTCATTCTGACCGGACGGCAAAAAAAGAAACAGCGGCATCCGGGGATGCCGCTGTCGGTGACTAAAAAGTCTCCTCTGACGTCTGGTTACTCGCGATTGCCGAGGAAACGCAGCATGAAGAGGAAGAGGTTGATGAAGTCCATGTAGAGGACGAAAGCGCCCAGGATCGACTTCTTGGTCGCGACCTCGTGACCATCGGCCTCCCAATAGAACTCCTTCACCTTTTGCGTGTCATAGGCGGCAAGGCCGGTGAAGACCAGCACGCCGATCACGGAGATCGCAAACTCAAGGGCCGAAGAGCCAAGGAACAGATTGACGATCGAGGCAAGGAGCAGGCCGATCACACCCATGATCAGGAAGCTGCCCATGCCCGAAAGGTCACGCTTCGTCGTGTAGCCGTAGAGGCTCATGGCCAGGAAGGTGCCGCCCGTGATGAAGAACGTGCGCACGATGGAGGCGTCCGTGTAGACGGCGAAAATATAGGAGATGCTAAGGCCCATGACACCGGCAAAGACCCAGAAGAGCATCTGCGCGGTGGAGGCTGCCATGGACTGGATGCGCATACCGAAGATGAAGGCAAAGACCAGCGGCGCGAACATCACAACCCAGGCCAACGGCGTACCGTAGATCGCCTGGAGCATCGTTTCGCTGTTGCCAACGAAGTAGGACACCGCTCCGGTGATGCCGAGGCCACCCGCCATGTAGGCGTAGACCTTCTGCATGTGGGCGCGCAGGCCGGCGTCGATCTCAGCCGTTTGCGCCTGAGCATAGCCGCGCTGCACCGTGCGGCTGAAATCCGGTCTGTTGACCATCTTGTTCACTCCCCGTTCCATTGTCGCGTCCCGCATATCGCGGATGGCAGAAGATTTAGTGGGAAAAGCGCCGATTTCAATAGCCGATGACGGTCTTTTCGGCGGCAAAACCCATTGCCGAACGGGCTTTTAGCGGCCATAAACCCGGGCCATATCCGATCACCTCGCTGATGACAGGGACCAGAAGGACCATGAAGGGCCGCATCTTCTCCGGCGTCCAGCCGACCCATACGCTGCATCTCGGCAACTATCTGGGCGCGGTCCGCAACTGGGTGCGCATGCAGAAGGATTACGAGTGCATCTTCAGCGTCGTCGAC
>CAZUAL010000306.1:0-4894 GCA_964618305.1 uncultured Dongia sp.
GCCGGCAGCATCGGCGACGCAATGGCGGACGAAATGGGTGTCACACATATCGCGCGCGATGTCTTCCTGGACGATGACATGAGCGAGGCGGCCGTGGCGCGCCAACTGGCCGAAGCGGAACGGATTGCCCGAAAGCAGGGCTATGCAGTGGCGATTGGCCACCCTCATCCGGCGACGATCGCCGTCCTCAAGCGTTGGCTACCACTTGCCAAGGCTCAAGGTTTTGCCATTGTGCCCTTGACCACGATCGTCAAGAAGCGCGACGGTGTAGCGGGCTAGGGAGAGAGAGGGGACGATGCGATTCGATCACGATTACTATCCCGGCGTGATTGCCGATATCCTGGGGACGCACGCCCGCTACTATGCGCAGGCTTGGTCATTCGGGAAAAAATTCGAAGCAAAAGTGGCGGCGGACCTTGCCAGCTTCGTGATCAACATGAACCAGGATCGCGATCTCCTGCTGACGGCAAAGCGCCCGGACGAGCGGTTTCTGGGGTCGATCGCCATTGATGGCTCCGATCATGCCGGCCGCGGCGCTCATCTGCGCTGGTTCATCGTGGCACCTGAGGCGCAGCGCACCGGACTGGGCAAACAACTCCTCGATCGCGCCCTTGGCTTCTGCAGGGAGCGGGATTATCGCCGCGTCTATCTCTACACGTTTGCGGGTCTTGACTCCGCGCGGCGGCTTTATGAACAGGCGGGCTTCAAGCTGATGGAAGAGCAGGAAGCGAACAGTTGGGGCCGCACCATGCGGGAGCAGCGCTTCGATCTGGATCTGCCGCCGGCTGGCGACGGCGAGTCGGCGACTGCCGGCTGATCAATGCTCCCGGGTGCCGTAGCCGTGGCCGGCATCGGCTTCGGAAATATCATCCGGCCGAACGCTCTCGTAATCCTCGAGTGCGATGCAGCGGTCGACAAGGTCGCCGTCGCTCGATAGCGGAAAGATCGAGCCGTGGAACGCGATCTTGTGCCCGAACTTCGATGTCAGAGTATCCTTGGAGTAGGTCGGCCGCTTTTCCCGGCAGACGAGCTGGTACTCCCGTGAGAGGTCGGCTCGGACGTCTTCCGGAAACTCCGTGATCTGGTCCAGATAGCGCCCGGTCAGTTCATGCCGGAAGCTTGCGACCTTCGTGCCGACAAGGCGGTAATAAACCCGGAATGGCGCATGCTCGATCGTGGTGACGATCATGTTGGGAAGCAGGCGGCGCATTTCTGCCGGGTCGAAATCCTGCCAGCTCGGCATGGCGCGATCACCGCGCTTTGCTTCCCAGATCTGGTGAAAGGCACGCACCAGCGGCGATGTGACTTTGTCGAACGGAATATCAAGCTCGACAATCATCGCGCCTACCGGTTGCGGCTGCCGCTCTGGGCGAAGAGCACCGCCTCTTGCGCCGCGCGGATCAGTGCCCGGGCCTTGTGGTGGCACTCCTGGAATTCGCTTTCGGGCACGGAATCGTGGACGATACCGGCGCCCGCCTGCACATACATCACGCCGTCCTTGATCACTGTGGTGCGGAGCGCGATGCAGGTGTCCATCGAGCCATCGGCGGCGAAATAGCCGACCGCACCGCCATAGACGCCACGGCGTTCAGGCTCCAGCTCCTCGATGATCTCCATCGCCCGGACCTTTGGTGCCCCGGAAACGGTGCCGGCGGGAAATCCCGCCATCAGAGCATCCATGGCGTCGTATTTCGGATCGATCCTGCCTTCGACGTTGGAGACGATGTGCATGACATGGCTGTAATTCTCGATCACGAACTTCTCGGTGACTTTCACCGATCCTATCGAGGCGACACGGCCGACATCATTGCGCCCGAGGTCGAGCAGCATCAGATGCTCGGCCAGTTCCTTTTCGTCGGAGAGCAGGCTTGCTGCATTGGCCTTGTCTTCTTCCGGTGTCTTGCCACGCGGCCTTGTGCCGGCGATGGGGCGGATCGTCACCTTTTCGTCGCGCAGCCGCACAAGGATTTCCGGGCTGGAGCCGATGATGGTAAAGCCGCCGAGATCCAGGAAGAAGAGGAATGGGGACGGATTGAGGCGCCGCAGCGACCGGTAAAGCGCGAAAGGCGGCAACTTGAAGGGCAGGGAGAAACGCTGCGACAGCACGACCTGGAAGATGTCGCCGGCAAGGATGTAGTCCTTGGCCTTTGCCACCATCTCGCCGAAATAGTCCCGCGTCATGTTGGATTGCGGGTCGGGTAGGTCCGCGAGATCGAGCGCGCCGCCTTGCTGCGGCAGTCCGCGGTTGAGGTCGGCCACGATGTCATTGAGGCGCTCGAGCGCCTGGTTATAGGCGGCCCGCGCATTGAGGCCATCCTTGTTCCAGACCGGGGTCACGATCGTCAGCGTATCTTCGACATTGTCAAAAATGACGATGAGGGTCGGACGCAGGAAGATGCTGTCGTGGAGGCCGAGATTGTCCTTCTTGATTTCTGGCAGCGTCTCCACCTGACGCACCATGTCGTAGCCGAGATAGCCGAAAAGGCCTGAGGCCATCGGCGGCAACCCCATCGGGACCTCGATCCGGCTCTCCTTGATGAGAGCGCGCAGGGATTGGATGGACGGCAGCGGTTCGGGCTCGAACTTCTCCGGCTCGAAGCGGGCGTTGCGGTTGATCTCGGCCTTTGCGCCCCGGCAGCGCCAGATGAGATCGGGCTTGAGTCCGATGATCGAATATCGGCCGCGCACGGCGCCGCCTTCGACGGATTCGAGGAGGATCGAGTTGGAACGGCCGTCGGCCAGCTTCAGCATGACCGAGATGGTGGTTTCCAGGTCGGCGATGAGGCGGGTCCAAACGAGCTGGGGCCGCCCTGCGTCATGGCCGCTCTGAAATCGCTCGAAATCCGGTTCCACTTTCATGATCGAAATCCCCGCAAGATTGGCGCTTATTGATCGGACTGGTCGATCAACTTTTGCCACTGCTCGTCGTCGCGCTCGACGGGGATTTCCGCCTTCAAGGCGTCGTAGAATTGCTGCTGCAGATCACCGGCCAGGGATTGGTTCACCTTCTCCGACAATTGCTTCAGCTCGTCCTGGTGCTGGTCGGGCTGCGCCGGGGTGATTCCGGTCAGGCGCGCCACGACGGGGCCTTCCATGCCGTTGCCCAGCGTGACTTCGCTGATCTTCAGTTTGAAAAGAGCTTGGGCCAGGGCAGGGTCGACACCATTCTCCGGATCGCCCTCACCACGGTTGAAGGGCTTGCTGACCTTGAGTGCAAGACCCAGCGCCGTCGCCTCGGCGTTGAGGTCGCCACCGGCTTTCAGCTTCTCGACGATGGCTTTCGCCTTATCCGTTGCCAGTTCGGATTGCTTGGCGGCAACCCAATCCTGGGTCGCCTGATCCTTGACCTGATCGAGCGGCTTCACCGCCGGGGCGGTTACGCCGGTCACCTGCGCCACGGCATAGCTGCCATCATTGAGCGCGGTGATGTCGCTGGGATCGCCTGCTTCCGTGCTGAAGATGAGATTGACCGCATCCTGCGAGAGGGCGATGTCGGTGCCGGCCGCGTCCTTGCCGGTGGCGTCGACCGCCTCGATCTTCTGGATGTGAAGCTGCAGCTTCTTGGCCGCATCCTCAAGCGACGCACCGCCGGCAAGCTCGTCCTGCAGCTGTTCGCGGACAGATTCCATGGCGTCCGCCGCGCGGCCCAAAGCCAGCGAATTGCGCAACTCGCCCTTCACTTCTTCAAGCGTCTTGGTCGTGCCAGGAATGATCGATTGCACATGAGCGATGTGAATCCCGAAGGGGCTTTTGAGCGCCGCCGACACACCGTCCGCTGGCAAGGCGAAAACAGCCTCGGCAATCTCCGCCGGCAACTTGTCCTTGGTCGTCTGGCCGAGCGATACTGGGTCGCCCTGAGTCTCCGTCTTCACTGCATCGGCGAAGGTCTTTCCGGCTTTGATGTCGGTCAGGATCTTGTCAGCGATAGCTTGGTCCTGAACGACGACCTGTTCGACGTCGCGGGTTTCCGGCGTCGAGAACTCGGACAGGCGCGAATCATATTCCTGCTGGATCTCTTCGTCGCTGACGCTGACATCCTGAACGAAATCGGCCGGCGCCATCTGAATGAGGGTGGCTGCCCGGTATTCCGGTGCCTTGTATTTGTCGGCGTGGTCGGTGTGCCACTTCTGCAAGGCGGCATCGTCCGGCGTGCCGGCATCCGTGATCGATGCCGTCGGGATGACCAGAACGTTGGCGGTGCGCAGTTCCTGCGTGTAGCCATAAACGGCGTTGACCAGCGGATCCGGCGCTTCCATGGCGCCCATCATGGCGATGAGGACCTGGTTTGCGCGCAGCTGGCCGCGGATATTCTCGACATACTGTGCTTCGGAGAGGCTCATCTGGCGGAGGAAGTACTCAAAGCGGGCGCGGTCGAACTGGCCAGTCTGGCTGGCGAAGTTCGGATCGGCTTCGATCGCCTGGACGGCAGCCTGCTGCGGCACGTCGATGCCGAGCTTTTCGCCATAAGCCTGCAGCAATCCCTTGTTCTCTGCCTGGTCGACCAGACGCTGCGCGCCGCCGAAGGCCGCGAACATTTCCGGCGTCACCGGAATGCCTTGCATCTGGGTGAGGCGTTGCAGCGCGAGCTTCATCTCACGGTTGAAGTCGCTTGCCGTGTACTCGAAATTCTTGCCGATCTTGAGGATCGGCTTACCTGCCTTGGCGCCGCGAAAGACGTCACCGATTCCCCAAATCGCAAACGCCGCGATGAGAAGGGCGAACAGCGCCTTGACGACCCAGGAGCGAGCATGTTTGCGAATGGAGCTGAGCATAGTCCCCGATAAACCTGTCTTGTTGCCGGAAAAGCGTTGCCGGCCTTGATGATGCGCCTTCTTTGAGGGCGGCGCGCATCATAGGGAGGGGGGAGGGGGTGGGCAAGGCCCGGAATCCGCCG
>CAZUAL010000307.1:0-4853 GCA_964618305.1 uncultured Dongia sp.
CGAATTCGGCCATCAGGGCCTGCGCCTCACGGGTCTTGGCGACATATTCCTTGAGCTTCACCGCCGTCATCAGGCCGTTGAAGTCGAGCTGCGCCAGATTGAAGCTGCCGCCCTCGACATCCTGCGCGCTGAAGCCCGTCACCTGGAACTTGCCGCTCTGATCGAAGAGGCCGGAGCCCTTGTCGCTGCTGGTAACGATGGCGGACATGGTCTTGGCCGCGAAATGGCCGCCATTCGCCTTCGTATCCTTGGCGTCGATGTCGGCCGCCTGCCAGTCGAGCGCCAGGAAGGTGCCGAGCGTGCTCGACCATTCGCCGCTGAAGGATTTGGTGGTGAGGTTGAGGACCCCCACCACATTGTTGTCCTTATCCTTGGCATTCATCGTCGCGGCATGGGTGAGCGCGCTTGCCAGATAGCCATCCTCGCCCTTGGGCGTCAGCTTGTAGCTGATCGTGCCGATATCGAGATAACCCTCGTCCTTCTTGCCGAAATAGACGCCTTCGATTGCCACATCAAAGGCATCCGCGCCCGGCGTCACCTTGATCGCGCCGTGATGGAGCACGCGCGTCGATTCCGGGCCTTCGGCCAGCTGCAGATATTCCTCGATCCCCTTCTGGATCAGCGGCGCCTTGGCGGCGTCGATGGCGGGGGCCGGTGCAGCACTCTCGGTCGCGGCCTGATTGCCAGCCGCTTGATTCTCTTCCTTGTCGCCACAGGCCGCGACCAGAAGCAGCGCCGCGACACTGCCGGCCGCCAAGGCGTTCCGGCAGCTGAGGCCGATCATCCCGGCTGCTTCCACATTCCACCAACGTCCCATTTCATCACTCCTTGGGTCCAATCGATTCCGGTCAAGCCGGCGGCATCGCCGGGTCAAGCGGTCATCTGTTCAAATTCGGTCGTGCCTATAGCAGTAATCGATCGGCGGGTCTGCCGCCGCTGACGATTGTGTGATTTCCCGCACAGCGGAACTCAGGCCCGCCAGTGCCTTGCTGGTTCATTCACTGTGCGGTCGGATCAAACGGCTTGGCGCCCGGCTGCGGCGTGCCCGGGATGAGCGGTGCGGTCGGATCGAGCGGCGCCGTCGACGGTGTCGATTTGGGCAGTGGTGCCGGATTCGGTTGCTGGGCTGGTGCTGTGGCATCAGGCGCCGTCACGGACGGCGCGGTCGCGGCAGGTGCTGCCTGCTCAAGCCCGGGCACCATCAGCACCGGCATACCCTGAGCGTCCGTGGCCTCAGTTGCATTCGGCAGGGTTTCCATCGGCTGCGTCGGGACCTGATCAACTGTCGCCGCCGGCTGTGCAGGAGCAGATTCCTCGAAGAGCGGCGGCAGGTCCGGTGCCGGAGAGGCAGCGGCCGGGGTCGCCGGCTGTGCGATCGGCGCCGGCATGACTGGTGCCGGTGCGACTGGGGCCGGCGCAACTGGCGCAGGTGTCACGGGTGTCGGTTCCGCACTCGCGGCCGGCAATGCCTGCTCTTCCTTGGCCTTGGGCTGCCAATTGTCGTGAAGTGCTGTGCCAGAGGCGATTTCCTGCGGATTCATCGTCTGGGCAAGGGCGGCGGCCCTGGCGCTGCCGTCGGTCGCACCCTGATCGGCGGCAAGGCTGTACCAAGCATAGGCCTGCGCCTTGTCGAGCGGCACGCCCTGGCCGCTCGCATAGAGATCGCCCAAGGCCAGCATCGATTGCGCGTCCTTGGCATTGGCGCCGCGTTCGAAATGCTCAACCGCGCGCACGAAATCCGGCTGTCCGCCGAGCCCTTGTCTGTAGAGCTGACCCAGATGGAATTCGGCGCTGACACTGCCGCCCGCCGCCGCGATGCCGAACCATTTGGCCGCTTCCTGCGCGTTGGGAACGACGCCCATCCCGCTCTGATAGGCGCGGCCGAGTTCAAGGGCCGCGGGAATCGAGCCGGCTTCCGCCGCGCGCTGCAGCCAACTGGCCGATGCGGCCGGATCCGGATTGATGCCGGGCAGCCCTTCGCGCAGGACAATGGCGAGCTTCAGCATCGCCTTGATGTTGCCGAGATCGGCCGAACGCGTGTACCAGCCGACAGCCTCAGGATAATCCTGCGGCACGCCGCGGCCGGTTTCATAGAGGCGGCCGAGCGCGAACTGGCCATACATCTGTGCCGCCGAAATGAGCTGCGGTGCCTGGGCACCCAGTGCCGCGCCGTTATAGCGCGGCGCCGTGTCGATCTCGGCGGCGATGCGATAGTAGGTCGCAGCCTGCTGGAAATCCGGGGCGCCGGCGGCGCCATCCTCGTAGATCTTGGCAAGATTGAAGGCCGCGACCGGGTTGCCGAGCCTGGCTTCCTCGGCGAGAAGCGGCACGGCTGCGGCGATGTTGCCGGCCTGCAGGGCCGCTTCGGCGGCGGCGTAATCGGCGCGCGCCGGTTCAGCAATCAGGAAATGCGCCGTGACGAGGGAAAGGGCGGTGGCAAGCAGGAAGCGGCGCATCATCGGCTCATATGGGGTGGGTCCGTGCCGCGCAATCTAACGAAACAGTCCTGAAAAGGCCAGCCGAGCCCCTATCTGGAACCCCACTCTTGCGCCGGACCACCGGCATTGCTATGGGTCGCGCCCCCAAGCACATGGCGCCCGAGGTCTTAAAGCCCGTGACCCACACACTCTATATATGCACGACGTGCAAGCGCGCCGGCGACGGGGCGCTGCTGGGGGCCGCCCTCATCGAGGATCTCGCCCAATCGGGCGCGCCGCAGGGCTTCGAAGTGGTGGGCACGGCCTGCATGTCGAACTGCATGCGGCCTTTGAGTGTGGCGCTCGCCGCACCCGGCAAGGCCACCTATCTTTTGGCTGAGGTCGATCCGGTGACCGACCGCGAAGCCTTGATCGAACTGGCCGAACTCTATGCCGGCAAGGAAGACGGGCAGACGAAGCTGCTCGAGCGGCCGAAATCGATCCGGCGCAAGATCGTCGCCCGCGTGCCCCCTGCGCGGTAGCAAAATGGCAGCACGTTAGAACGAACTGCCGGGCTCTTTCAGGAACGCTTCCTCCGCCTCGCTCGACAATCTTCCCAGCGCCGCGTTGCGGTGTGGATAGCGGCCGAAGCGCTTGATGATGTCGCGGTGCCGATGGGCGTAGTCGAGTTGCTCTTCCGCGTCTTCCCGGTCGGGTCCATCGGTTTCGTCGCGCAGCCGCGTGAATAGCTCGATCGAGCGATCCTGGGTGGCCATATCCTCGGCATGCTCGAAAGGCAGGTAGAAGAAGCGGCGTTGCTGGAACTGAAAGGTACGGTCGAAGCCGCGCGCGATCGCCTTCTCGGCGACGGCGCGGGCGCGCGCATCGCCGAGATACGCCTTGGCCTCGCCCCGATGGATGTTGCGCGCCATCTGGTCGAGGAGGATGAGAAGAGCGAGGCACCCGCTGGGGCTCTCGCTCCAGGCCTCGAAGCCGCCCATCTGCGCTTCGTGGATGGCGGCACCGAAGCGCGCGCCGATCTCCGCGTCGAACGCCTGGTCCTTCTCGAACCACAGCGGCCGCGCGCGGGCGGAGAACCAGAAATCGAGAATGGCGCGAGGGTCGCTCACGCCACAACCGGCCCCACGTCGTTGAGTTCGGCAATGCGGGCGATGGCGGGCCGGGCGCGGACTCTCTCGGCCAGCCGCCGGATAGAGGGGAAGCGCTTGTAGGTCTCCGGGCAGCAATCCTGCCAGGTGGAGAGCATGTAGCACAGCGCGTCGGCCGCGGAGAATTGATCGCCCAGCAGATAGGGCCCGTTCTTGGCGAGATGTGCGTCGACGCCTGACCAGAGGGCAGCGATCTCTTCCTTCGCCTTCTCCTTGACGCCCTCGATGCCGCCGGCCTCGGTCGTGATGCGGTCGGGGTAATAGTAGCGCAGCATCGCCGGCTGCAGCGTGTTGTTGAGGTGGAAGAGCCACATCAGGAACGCGCCGCGCTTCGGGTCGTCGATCGCGGGCGCGAGTTTCGCCTGCGGGAAACGATCGGCGATGAGGAGCGAAATGGCGGCACATTCGGTGATGATGCCGCCCTCGGGCAGTCTCATGGCAGGCAGCTTGCCGGCTGGATTGATTTTCAGGAAGTCGGCTTGGCGGTGCGCCTCCTTGCTCATGTCGACAAGCACGGCGTCATATTTGGCACCGGCTTCCTCCAGGCAATAATGCGCCGCGATCGACGCCGAATTGTGGGACCAATAGAGCGTATACATGAAACCCTCCCCTCCGGATTCTCAATTCTTGGAACTGCCAGCAGCTTTATAGGCGAGCATCGGCATCGCCGCCAATGCCTTGGCGGCATGCTGACAATGCAGATCGGGGATAGATCAGGCGCCGTTCTTGTTGCCGCGCCGCAACAGAAGCTGCGCCGAGATGAGGGCCGTCAGCGAGAAGATCATGACGGCCGTGCCGATGGCATTGATCTCCGGCGTCACCCCGCGGCGGATCGAGGAGAAGACGTAGATGGGCAGCGTGTTCTTCGATCCGGCAACGAAGAAGGCGATGACGAAATCGTCGAAGCTGAAGGTGAAGCTCAGCAGGAAGCCGGCAACGATGCCGGGCATCAATTGCGGCAGGGTCACCTGGCGGAAGGTCGCCAGCGGATCGGCATAGAGATCGGCCGAGGCCTCAATGAGGCTGCGGTCCATGCCGGCCATGCGGGCGCGGACGATGATGATGACGAGCGCCATCGCAAAGAGCGTGTGCGCGGCGATGATCGAGCCGTAGCCGAGGCTGAGCTTGGGCGGCGCCTCGCCCGGCCCGATGGGCGGCTATCGCGCGCTGACGCAGCTGCGCACCGTGCTGGAACTCGGCTTTGGCGCTACGCTGGTGCCGGAGATGGTCGCGGTCGGCAATGCGGCCAGCGCCTTCAACGACGACG
>CAZUAL010000308.1:0-4834 GCA_964618305.1 uncultured Dongia sp.
GCTGCTCGTCGCACCGGCTAACGCACAGGACCTGCCGGCCGGTGCCACGGCCGAAAAGAATATCCCTTATGGACCGGACCAAAATCAGCGTTTCGACGTCTATCTGCCGGCCCATCCGCAAAATGCGCCAATCCTTTTCATGGTGCATGGCGGCGGCTGGAAGCGCGGCGACAAGGATATGAGCCGCGTCGTCGACAACAAGGTGGCGCGCTGGGTGCCCAAGGGCATCATCTTCGTCACCGTCAACTACCGCATGATGCCGGACCTCGCGCCGGTCTATCAGGCCGACGATGTGGCGCTGGCGCTCGCCAAGGTGCAGCAGCTGGCGCCATCCTGGGGTGGCGATCCGGACAATATCATCCTCATGGGTCATAGTGCCGGGGCGCACCTCGTGACACTCATCAACAGCGCGCCGGAAATCGCAGCCGCCAAGAATGTTCACCCCTGGAAGGGAACCATCTCGCTCGACAGCGGTGCCATGAACGTGCCGCAAATCATGAACGCGCGGCATCTGAAGCTCTATGACGAGGCCTTCGGTACGGACCCCACCCTTTGGGAGGCGGCCTCGCCCTTCCACCGCGTGAAAGGACCGACGCAGCCCCTTCTCGGCATCTGCCGCCAGCGCTCACCCGATGCCTGCCCGCAGAACAAGGCGCTTGCCAGGAAGGCCAACGATCTGGGCGGGCACATGACAGTGATGCCAATGCCGATGAGCCATGGCGATATCAATAGCGAGCTCGGCCTGCCCGGCGCCTATACCGAAAGCGTCGAGAAGTTCATGCGCTCGCTCGGGTGGAAGCTCTAGGCTTCAATCCCGCTTTGGATCGGTGAAGGGAATGCCGTCGCTGGCGATTTCCGGCGGAAAGCTCGAATAATCCTCGATTGCCAGGCATTGCCGCACTTCGCCGTTCACCAGCAGCGGAAACATGCCGAATTTGACTTCCAGCAGATAGCCTGCCCGCGTTGGCCATTTGTAGGTGCCGAAGACCGGCTGGCCGGTCTCGAAGGCGCGCCGGTAGCAATCCTGCAGCAGCTGGTTCGTGCCATACTTGTCGGCGGCGATGAACTCGTCGACATAGCGCCCTTTCAGGCTGAAATCGTTCCAGCGATCCGCCTCCGTGCCGGTCAGCGTGTAGAGCACGCGGAACGGCGCCGTCTCGAATTTGACGAGATAGATATAGGGCAGCAGTTTCTTGATCGCCGCCGGGTCGAAGCAATCGCGTTCAGGAGCCTTCCCGCCGGCAAGACCCAGCCAATGGGCATGCAGGGCTTCCACACTTCCAGCCGAGTCCCGTCGCGATGACATGGTTTCAGCATGGGGCAGGGGAGCGCGCTTGTCGAGCGCGCTCCACCTCCCGCCGCTCTTCTTATTGCGGCGCCAGAATCTTCGAAAGCTTGTCGTAGCCCCAATCGATATCGGCGATCTGCCAGCCGCTCGCGCCCTTGGCCAGCGAGAGCTTGATCTCCTTGTCTTCGCCGTAATTCTTGAAGCGGATGACGGCCTCGGTCTTTTCGGGATCGCTCGACTTGCCGACGGCGATATCGAGATTCTTGACCTCCCAATCCTGCGCGTCGACGAAGGGATCGCCGTCGAGCGCCGGCACATCGCCCTTGGCGGCCGCGGCCTCCGCATCGGCTTCGATCTTTCCGGCCATTTCCGGCGTGAAATAGGTGGCGATCACCTTCGCATCCGACAGATCGACGCCGCTCCCGGCCGGCTTGTCGGCGTAATGGCCATAAAGCTCGTCCAGGAGCGCCTGCGGCGAGGCAAAGCCGTCCTCGGCGCGGACGGGCGTGCTGGCCGCGCCGGCAACGAAAGCGAGCGCGATCGCAGCAACAGCAAACGGACGAAACAGACTGATAAGCATGAACTCTCCTTCAGCGACGGTTGATGATGGCCAGGGCTTCCCTGGCGAGATGGCGGGTGAGTTCGCCGGCCGGCATGGCGCGGCCCAGGCGCGCCGCCTGGCCAGACCACAATGAGCTGAAATCGGCAGGGCCGTTCGGCGTCTTCTTGAGCGGCGCCAGGGCGGCGCTCGCCAGCGGGAAGGCGGGTGCTTCCCGGCTGATCGGGCCCACCTCGCGCATGATGCGATTGACGATGCCGCGCGCGGGCCTTCCGGTGAAGACGTTGGTCAGCGCCGTGCCATTGTCCTTGGCGGTCGACAAGGCGGCGCGATGCGCGGCGGAAATGCGGGCTTCCGGCGTGTGCAGATAGGCGGTTCCGATCTGCACCCCGGCGGCACCCAGGGCTAAGGCGGCGGCGATGCCGCGCGCGTCGGTGATGCCGCCCGCGGCGATCACGGGAACCTTCACGGCATCGGCCACTTGCGGCACCAGGGCAAAGGTGCCGGCCTGGCTTGCCGCGATGTCGATCGGATCCTCGCCCAGGGCATTCGCTAGGAAGATGCCGCGATGCCCACCCGCCTCAGCCCCTTGCGCGATCACCGCGTCGACGCCGCGTGCCTCAAGCCACAGCGCCTCGTCGACCGAGGTCGCGGACGATATGATCCTGGCGCCGGTCGCGCGCACGCGCTCCATCAACTGCGGCTCCGGCAGGCCGAAATGAAAGCTCACCACTTCCGGCTTGAACTCTTCGACCAGGCGGCAGAGCGCATCGTTGAAGGGGTCTCGATCTTCCGCCGCCGCGTCCCGTGGCGGGGCGATGCCGAACTCGGCATAGTAAGGATCAAGGCGCGCCTGCCATTTAGCGGCGCGAGCCGGGTCCGGCAGCGGCGGCTGGTGGCAGAAGAAATTGACGTTGATGGGCCTGCCGGTCTGCTGGCGGATGATCTGCAATTCGGCCCGTACTTCACCAGGCGAGAAGGTCGCCGTCGGCAAGGCGCCGAGCCCGCCCGCTTCCGAGACGGCAATCGCCATGTCGGCATAGCAGGGGCCCGCCATCGGCGCCTGCAGGATCGGATGTTCGATGCCGAAAAGGTCTGCGATCCGTCGGTCAGGCCACATGGGGCGCCCCGTCTCTCTTCTCAGGCGGCAATTTCCGGCCGCAGATCGAAATGGAAGACCTTAGACATGATCTGCCAGCGACCGTCGAGTTTCACGAAGGTGAGGAGGTCGGTGAAATATTTGGGCCCGATCGCGCAATTGACGATGGCGATCGCCGTGACCGGCCCGGCGAACTCGATGGAGACGATGCGGTCGGCGCGCTTCTCGTTGCGGGCGGCGGGCGCCGGGCGGGCATCGACCACCGGAAAATAGGTCGCCATCGTGTGGTAGGTCAGCGCACCCTCCGTCGCGCAGGCATAGATCGCCTGCGGATGGAACACTTTCCCCAGGCGTTTGGTATCGGAATGATAGAGGCCGTCGAAATAGATATCGAGTGCCGCAACAAGCTCCTGATAGCGCGTGTCCAATGGGGCCTCCCTGTGCCGTCATGGCCGGACTTGAGCCCGTCCGGCTTGTCGGGAGCCAGATTAGAGGCATAATCGACATCCTGTATACTGCTTCAAATCCCGATCTGCCATGCGCCGGGCGGGGGGGGCGAATGGCTGAGTGCCAAGCGAGTGTGGATGCGCCGGATTCTGGTTCTGCTTCTTTTTTGCGTCATCCTGCCGGTGGCTGCCGAGGCGCGGGTCTATCCGGCCATTTTTAACTCCAAGGAATTCGCCAACAAGGGCATCAAGAAGTTTCCAAAATGGGTGGACATGCTCGCGCGCTGGCATGAAGCGGCACCCTGCGACGATGATGAATGCACGACGGATGGCTGGCAGGATCTGCTGATCGATCTCAAGGGGCAGGACCGGATGACCCAGATCCGGGAAGTGAACCGCTATTTCAATTCTATGAAGTATATTGTCGACCGAAAGAACTGGGGTGTCGAAGATTATTGGGCAACGCCCTTCCAGTTCCTCAAGATGGATGGCGATTGCGAGGATTACGCTATCGCCAAGTTCATGGCCCTGAAGGCGCTGGGCATCCCGGTCGAAGACATGCGGGTCCTCGCCTTGCGCGATCTCAATCTCGACATCGGCCACGCGGTCCTCATCGTCTATGAGGGCGACACGCCGCTCCTTCTCGACAACCAGATCAAGAGCGTGGTTCCCGCCGAGACGGTCAAACACTATTTGCCGATCTTTTCCCTCAGCGAAACCGGCTGGTGGCTGCACCGCCGTTAGCTCACAGTGGCGCGATCTATCAGCGTAGATGTGCGCAGAGCGCGATCAGCCGGTCGATTTCTTCCTCGCTATTGTAATAATGCGGGCTGGCGCGGACGAGGACGGGAAGGTTCCGCTTCTCCGCGTCGATCCGCGTGCTGCTGGGATCCGAGGCGCCGATGGTGATGTCGGCGGCACCTGCCAGCCGCACCACCTCCGCGGCCGGCGTCTCGGCCAGGGTGAAGCTGACAATGGCGGAAGGATGCCGGCCCAGGTCGCGCAAGGTGACCTGCCGCAATGCGCCGAGACCGGTGCGCAGCCGGTTGGCGAGCAGCCGGCAGCGCCCTTCGATCGCCTCGAGGCCAATATCCATCGCATAATCCGCAGCAAGACCAAGGCCGAGGCGCGCTGCGTAATTGTTCTCCCAATTCTCGAAGCGCCGCGCATCGTCGCGCAGCCGGTAGCGGTCCCTTGCCACCCATTCGGCCGAGAAATGATCGATCATCGGCGGCTCAAGTCGCTGCAACAGATCGCGGCGCACATAGAGGAATCCGGTGCCGCGCGGTCCCCGCAGGAACTTGCGGCCCGTCGCCGACAGCATGTCGCAGCCGAGCGCCTCGACATCCACCGGCATCTGCCCCACCGCCTGGCAGGCGTCGAGCAGGTCCTTCGAGCAGCGGTAGTTGGTGTCGAGCATGTAGCGCCCGTCGTGCTGCATG
>CAZUAL010000309.1:0-4823 GCA_964618305.1 uncultured Dongia sp.
CGTGCGGCCGCTCGACATTGTCGCCGCTCGGCAGCCGGAGCAGCCATTTGCGGGTGCCGTCATTGGATATCTGCTCGGCGACCACTTCGGGGCGGTCGACGGTGAAGTGCTTCTCCAGCTCCGCCCGCATGTCCTTGGAGACGTTGGTCATGTCGGCAAAGGATTTGGCGCCGCGGAAATACATCCAGTGCCAGAGCTGCTGCGTGCGCATCTTGCGCTGCGCCGGCGCCACGCCGATCTCGCCGAGACGATCGGCGATCTCGCGCGACAGCCCGATCAGCGACGGCTTGGCCGGCGGCACATAGGTTTCGAGCGGCTGCTTTTCGAGCGGCGCCGCGGCCGTTGCAATGGTCTCGGTTGAGGTGGCGGTCATTCTTCGCTCTTGCGAAATGTTCTCCCCTCATCCTGAGGAGCGGCGCAGCCGCGTCTCGAAGGATGAGGGGCAATGGCTATCACATAGGCTTTCCCCCCGGCCCGGGAAAGGCAGGAAATGCACGTGTTGCAAGCGAAAGTTACCGCCGGCAGTCCTGCGCGATACGGTCGAGCGCCTGCGCCAGGCCCTTGAGCGAGAAGGTATCGATGGTCTCGGTACCCTTGGCGGACATGCCCTTGACCGTGACGTCGGCGGCCTTGCGCATGGCATCCACCATGCGTTCTTCCTCGGCCGCGTTCTTGATCCAGAGGCCATCGCCCTGGGTATACATGGCGTAGCTGGCGCCGCCGACCTCGAGCGAAGATTCCGAGCCCGGCTTCAACTGGTAGCCGATCATGATCGAGACTTCGTTGGTCACCCGCTCGGCCGGCCGGGTCGACACGAAGGCATAGGCGGGATCGCGCGGCCGGTTCGGCGGATTGGTCTTCGACGAAGAAGGCTTGGCGAGCGCAAAGCAGACCCGCTTTCCGTTCGGCGTCGCGCTATAGGCGCCCCACGTTCCGTACTGGCCGATCAGGGTCGGCTCGGCCCCGCCGGCCGCGGCAGCTACTGCCGGAGCCGCAGCGGGCGCCGGCTTGGGCGCCTCCTTCTTGGCCGATGCCTTGGGCGCGGCAGACGGTGCCGCTCCCTGTGCCAACGCAAGACCCGGTGCCAGCGCGAGACTTGAAGCCGCGCCTGCGAAGCTGACCGCCACCAGCGATGTGAGAATTTGCCGCGCCATGATCCGGACTGGTTCCCTCATCATTGTGACCTGAAGATGGCCCGCTTCAGCCTCGTCAGGGGCAAGATGGATAACCGGGAAAGCCATTCTTGGGAAGGCAGTCAGCGACTGCGCGCGGCTTTGCCGGCACTGCAGCGCCCGATGCCCGCCCTCAACCTCTCGCCCGCGCGGCGCGCTGCTTCTCCCATTGCGCCTCGGTCCATTGCAGCAGGTCTTCGGCGCCGGAACTGCGGAGGTGGGAGCCGCCGTCCTGCACCACCATCTCGCCGTTGATGAAGCCCGCCTGGTCGGACACCAGATAGCTTGCAAGGTTGGCGAGTTCGGCATGATCGCCATGGCGCCCGAGCGGATTGCGGTGCGCCCAGCTCTCGCCGCGTCCCTCCGGGCGAAGCTGACCGGTCGCGCCCGGCGTCGGAAACGCCCCCGGTGCTATCGCCACGGTGCGGATGCCCTTCGGACCCCACTCGACCGCAAGGCTTTTGGTCATCGCCAGCACCGCCGACTTCGCCATCGCCGAGGGCACGGTGAACGCGCGGCCGGTGATGGTGGAGGTGGAGAGGATGCTCAGCACCACGCCCTTGTGCCCACGCTCGATCCAGCGTTTGCCCGCCGCCAGCGTGCAATACATCGCACCATGCAGGGTGGGCGCAAGGATCGCATCCGCCGCGCGGAACGACAGGTGCTCGGTCTGCGCGATGAAGGTGGCGGCAGCGTTGTTGACGAGCACGTCGAGCGGCGCATCGCGGAACACCTGATCCATCATGCCGTCGACCGCGCCGCCGTCGCGGATATCGCATCTGACCACGGTCACGTCGGCGCCGAAGTCGTCGCGCATGGCGGCGGCGGTCTGCTCCAGCAATTCCTGCCGGCGGCCGCAGATCACCAGCATCGCACCCAGTTCGGCAAAACGGCGGCCCATCGCCGCGCCAAGTCCCGAACCGCCGCCGGTGATGAGGATGCGCTTTCCCTTCAGCAGGCCTTTTTCAAACATTGTTTCGTTCCTCCATTTTCCCGGCCTTGCAGGGCGCAGCGGCGAGGCCGGCCATTGTAGCGCGGCGCCAAATCCGGCATGAAACGGGCAAAGCCGTCAATGACAGGAAGCCCAGGGGTACCCATGAAAGCCATTCTCTGCTCGCAATACTGCCAACCCGACGATCTCGTGCTGGCGGACGTACCCGATCCGGTGGCGGGGCCCGGCGAGGCCGTGATCGCGATCAAGGCGGCGGCGCTGAATTTCTTCGACATCCTGATGATTCAGGGCAAGTATCAGATCAAGCCGCCCTTCCCGTTCTCTCCCGCCGCCGAAGTGGCCGGCGTCATCGAGAGCGTCGGCGCCGGCGTCACCGATCTCAAGGTCGGCGACCGCGTGGTCGCCTCCTGCGGCCATAACGGAGCGCGCGAGAAGATCGCATTGCCGGCCGCCTCTATCGTGAAAATCCCTGACAATCTCGACTACGACCGCGCCGCCGGCATCATCATCATCTACGGCACTGCCTTGCACGCGCTGGAAGACCGCGCGAGCCCGAAGCCGGGCGAGACGCTCGCGGTGCTGGGCGCGGCCGGCGGCACGGGCCTTGCCGCCTGCGAACTCGGCAAGCTCATGGGGCTCAAGGTGATCGCCTGCGCCTCGTCGGACGAGAAGCTCGCGTTTGCCAAACAGCACGGCGCCGAATTGACGCTGAACTATTCCAAGGAGGATCTGAAGGAGGGCCTGCGCCGGCTGACCGGCGGCAAGGGCGTCGACATCATCTTCGATCCGGTCGGCGGCGCGTATGCCGAAGCAGCGCTGCGCTCGATCGCCTGGGAAGGCCGCTTCCTGGTGATCGGCTTTGCCGCAGGCGACATTCCGAAGATGCCGCTCAATCTGGCGCTGCTGAAGGGTTGCGACATCCGCGGCGTATTCTGGGGCGCGTGGACGCGCGTCAATCCGGAAAAGAACCGCGCCAATCTGGAGAAGCTCGTGAAGTGGACGGCGGAAGGCAAGATCTCCTCGCATGTCGACCGCACGTTCCCGCTCGCCCAGACCGCAGATGCGCTGAAGGTGCTCGCCGGCCGTCAGGCGATGGGCAAGGTGATCCTGCACCCGTAAGGCCATCGAACGCGACGTCCGGCTTGGACAACCGTCCGCCCGGACTCGCGCTCGGAACTTCCTGCCGCATCCCGGCTGTGACGGTGCGGCCGGATTTCGCCAGATTTGCAACAGGCAAGATGGTTAACGGCTGCGCGCGCACGACCGACGAACGCGCGGAATCCACACGACTTAATCGAAGCGCCTCGCCCGCGCGTTCTCGGGCGAGCGCATTTTTATGTGATTGAATTGGGCGAACACGCCTCAATCAAAACAAAATCTTTCCTGATTCGCGCCGACGACCGTCGTCTTTTCAACCTATTCGCGAGGAGATTCATCGACCCAGTAGCGGGGCGCTGGGGCAGCAAGACGACAACAAGAATACCCTGGCGTTTCCCGTTGTTGCGTATCAGTAGCGGGGAAGCATCAACATGGTGGAGAGTACCAGGCAGGTTCGGACCAGCGATCCGTTTGACCGCTTTGACGAAGCCATCAGCGATCCGGGCCTTTATCCGACCTATCAATATGAGCGTCCGGAATCGAGGCAACTGGAGCCGTTGCCGCAAGACCGCGTGCCACTCTTCCTGGCGGACTATGACCCGCCCTATAGCGAGGAGCGCTTCGAAGAGGAGTCGCCGGAATACACGTTCGGCAGCAAGCGGGAAAAACCCCGCACCTCGCGCATCGTGACAGGCGTCGTCGCCGCAACGGCCGTGGCCGCCGCGGTCGGATATTTTGCCATCGACTCCACCCGCTCGGTCCTCGTCGACGCCAAGGCCTCGCTTGCGAGCGTTGCGCCCGGTTCGCTCGTCAGCGCACAGGGCGAAGCCACGCCGCCACCGCGCGTCGCACAGACGGCGGCACCCGAACCCCGGATCGCAGCACCCGAAGCGCAGGCCGTCTATCGCGGCAAGCCCGCAGAGCCTGCGGCGACCGCCGCGAGCGGCAAGGCGGACACGGCCAATGCCGCGCCTTCACGCGACGAAATCTCGGCCGCCTATCAGTCGGCGCTTAAAGGCCAGGTGGCTGCAGTGGCGCCCGCGATGCCGGCAGCGCCGCAACCTGCCGCACCGGCCGTGCGGCGCATGGACGCCGACGAAGTCGCGGGCCTGCTCAAGCGCGCCAAAAGCCTGCTTGCGATCGGCGACTACACCTCGGCACGCCTCCTGCTCGAACGCGCGGCCGACGCGCAGGAAGCGGAAGCCGCCTTCATGCTGGGCACCACCTACGATCCGCTCGTGATCGGCAATCGGGACATGCGCAGCGTCGCGCCGGATCCGGCGGTGGCGCGGCAGTGGTACCAAAAGGCCGCCACGCTCGGCTCCACGGACGCCCGACAGCGCCTTTCCCAGCTCCGGAACTGACACCCGGGCGCAAAGCGGAAGAACTCCGCCTGCAACCATTCCGCTGCGAGGGACGAGGGTGAGCGACGCCCTCTCTCGCTCCAGCCGCCAACCGAACCGCCCCGATATCGGGGAACCAGCAGGGGATTTTCAGATGCGACATTTGTTTGCGATGGCACTCGTTGCCGCAACGGCGTTGTGCGGCCCAATGGCGCGCGCGGCCGACGAGACGGAACTCGACCCCGCCAAGGTCAGCGA
>CAZUAL010000310.1:0-4819 GCA_964618305.1 uncultured Dongia sp.
GATGCTGATGGAATTGATGGGCCTGCATATGCCCGGAGCCGCTTTCGTCAATCCGGGCACGCCGCTCCGCGCGGCCCTGACCGCAGCCGCGGCGAAGCGCGTAGCGTGCGCCACCGCGCTTGGCAACGATTACCGGCCGATCGGTGAGATCGTTGACGAGAAGGCGCTGGTCAATGCCATGGTCGGCCTGGTGGCCACCGGCGGATCGACCAATCACACGATCCATCTCATCGCCATCGCCGCCGCCGCCGGCATTCGCCTGACTTGGCAAGATATCGCCGATCTGTCGGCGGTGACGCCCCTTCTCTGCCGCATCTATCCCAACGGCCAGGCCGATGTGAACCACTTCCAGGCGGCAGGCGGCTTTGCCTTCCTGGTCCGGGAACTCCTTGGCGCGGGTCTGCTTCACCGCGATGTCAAGACGCTGGTCGGCGACGATCTTTCCGCCTATGCGCGCGAACCTTATCTCGACGAGGATCAACTCAAATGGCGCGACGGTGCCGCCGCGTCGCTCGACAAGGACGTGCTGCGTCCGGCAAGCGATCCGTTCGCGCCGGATGGCGGCATTCGCCTGCTCGAAGGCAATCTCGGCCGCTCGATCATCAAGGTCTCGGCAGTGAAGGCCGCCCATCGCCTGATCGAGGCGCCGGCCATGGTCTTCACCAGTCAGGCCGATGTGCAGAAGGCCTTCAAGGACGGGCGGCTGCACAAGGATGTCATCGTCGTGGTCAAGGGCCAGGGGCCGCGGGCCAACGGCATGCCCGAACTGCACCAGCTCACACCGGCACTCGGCGTCCTCCAAGATCTCGGTTATAAGGTGGCGCTTGTGACGGATGGGCGCATGTCCGGCGCTTCCGGAAAGGTGCCGGCAGCCATCCATCTGTCGCCGGAAGCCATGGCGGAAGGGCCGATCGCCCGCATCCGCGACGGCGACATCATCAGGTTGGACGCGGAGAGGAACGAGTTGATGGTGAAGGCGGCTGACTTCGCGGCGCGCAAACCCGAGGTGCCGGAAACGGACGCGTACCAGACCGGCTGCGGCCGGGAGCTGTTCGCCGGTTTCCGCGCCCATGTCGGCAGTGCCGAGCAGGGTGCCGCCAGTTTCGGCTGGGATGGCATTGTATGATCGCCGCCTGCGCCCTCGTTGCCGATATCGGCGGCACCAACGCGCGCTTTGCCTTGCACCGCGCCGCTAAGGCCGGTCTTGACTCAATGCAGACGCTCTCGGCCGCCGACTATCCCGATATTGCGGCCGCGATCCGTGCCTATCTCGATCAGGTTGGCGCCAAGCCGGAGGAGGCCTGCTTCGCGGTTGCCTGCCCGGCACGTCATGATTTCATCGAGTTCACCAACTCGCCCTGGCGCTTCTCGCGCGGCGAGACGGCGCTTGCCTTCGGCTGGCGCCGCTTCCTGACGGTCAACGATTTCGAAGCGCTGGCGCTCGGCGTGCCGCATGGCGGACCGAAAGGATTTGCTCAAGTGCGCGGCGGCATCGCCGATCCGGTCGGTGCGCGCGCCGTCCTCGGTCCCGGCACGGGCCTTGGTGTCTCAGGGCTTGTGCACAATGGCCATGGCGCCTGGGTGGCGCTTGCCGGCGAAGGCGGCCATATCGGTTTTGCCCCGCAGGACGAATTCGAAATGGGGCTGCTGCGGCACCTGCAGGCGCGCTTCGGCCGGGTTTCTTGCGAACGGCTACTCTCCGGTGACGGGCTGGTGAACATCTACGAATACATCGCCACCACCGCAAACCGAACGGGCACGCGGCCAACACCGGCTGCGATATCCGCAAGTGGGCTCGACGGCAGCGATCCCCTGGCCCGCCAGGCCCTTGAACGCTTCTGTGCCATTCTGGGCTCCGCAGCTGGTGATCTCGCCCTGATCCTGGGATCGACCGGCGGTGTCTATATTGGCGGCGGTATCGTGCCGCGCCTCCTTTCGATCCTGCCGAACACGAGCTTCGAGGAGCGCTTCGCCAACAAGGGGCGCCTGTCGTCCCTGCTCGCCCATATGCCGATCTTCGTCATCCTCGACAACACGCTGGCGCTGCTCGGCGCCGCCGCCGCCCTCAGCAAGGAGGAAGCATGACCCCTATTGCCAAGCTCATTCGCGAGGTGCGGGCCATACCCGTCATTGTCATCGATGATGTAGCGGATGCCCGCCCGCTTGCCGACGCCCTCAAGGCTGGCGGCTTGACCGCGATGGAGATCACCCTGCGCACGCCAGCCGGCCTCGAGGCCGTCGCCAAGCTGCGCGGTGCTGTTCCCGGCATGCATGTCGGCGTCGGCACGGTTCTCTCCGCCGACGATCTGAAGCGCGCTCATCAGGCCGGCGCCGATTTCGCCGTGAGCCCGGGCTTTTCGGAAGAGCTGGTGAAGCTTGCCCGCGATCTCGGCATTCTCTACCTGCCCGGGGCGGCGACGCCCGGCGAAGTAATGCGCGGCAGGTCATTGGGTCTCGATGCCTTCAAGTTCTTTCCGGCTTCGGCGCTGGGGGGACCGGCGACCCTCAAGGCCTGGGGCGACGTGTTCCCGGACAATCATTTCTGCCCGACCGGCGGAATCTCATCCGACAATGCCGGTGACTATCTTTCCCTAGCGCACGTCGCCGCCGTCGGCTCCTCCATGCCGGCACCGCGGAAACTGGTGCAAGAGAGAAAATGGGACGAGATCCGCGCCCTGGCTCACCAGTTTGCCGCGTCGACACGCCCGCGATGAAAGCGTAGTTTGGCCCTTTCTTGGTGACCGCCGCGAACTGAGGCCGACTTGCCGCAAGGGACTGAATATCAGCGCATCGTTGGAACGGGCTTTCTCGATATCTGCACGCCGAGGATCAGGCGCGCCTATGAATATTGGGACAGCAAGCGCCGTGGCCGCGCCATGCCCTCGCGCGCCGATATCGACCCCAGCGAAATCCGCGACCTGTTGCCGGGCATCATTCTCATCGACGTGGCGCGCAATCCGTTTCGTCTTACCTACCGGCTGGTCGGCACCGAGGAAGTCGAAGCGCGGGGCTACGATCCCACCGGCAAGGACGTGAAGGAACATGTCTTTGCGGTCACGCCGGATTACGGCTTCGAAACCTACCGATTGTCGGCGGAGGACGGCGTCGTGACCTACGACCAGGAACCCTGGGCGTCGCCCAATCCGCGCCTGTGCGAGGTCGGCTCGGTCGTCATGCCGCTTTCCGATGACGGCAAGATCGTCAACATGCTGATGGCTTTCTGCGACTATCGCCGCATGTGAGAGGCCGTTACTTTTTCGGCACGCGGAACAATGACTGCTCTAGATCGACGCCGAACTGGGCATCGAAGAGGCCGACCCGGACCTGCTCGTTCTTCTGATCGACGACTGTCCACTGACGCAGTTCCAGCGGCTTGTCGCCAAGCTCCAGGATGACCTTGCCTTCCTCGGCATCGTCGGTCTGGCGGATTGTCAGTTCGAAAGCCGCGGGCGATCGCTTGAAAGCCGTGACCGTGACGTCACCGCCGAGTTCGACATCGTCCCGCAGCAGGAACCAGAGCGGCGACGAAGACACGGGCACGCGGTTGATCTGGTCGAGTTCGGGATCGTAATAATGCAGCGACACGCTGTCCGAGACGATCAGCATCGGTGACGGCGGCTCGTATTCAATGCGGATGAAACCGGGCCGCTTCAGATAGATGCTGCCGAAGGCGATACCGCCCTTCTCGGAATATTGCTGGAACTTCGCCCGCATCGTCGTGATGCCGTTGAGATAATCCTGAATGCGCTTCAGGTCCGTCTCGTCCTGCGGTGTCAGATTTGCCGGCACGGCGCGCGCCGATGCGGGGCGTGCCGCGCCGAAAAATCCGGCCGCCAAGGCCAGCGAACCGGCGGCGGCCAGCGCGCGGCGCCGGGTCAAGATCAAGTCAGTCAAGATTGTGGAACCTTTCCTTCAATCGTCGAGGCCGCGCGCCAAGACTTCGCGCTTGCCGACGTGATTGGCCGTGGAGACAACGCCTTCTTTTTCCATCCGTTCGACGATGCGGGCCGCGCGATTGTAGCCGATCTGCAGGTGCCGCTGCACGAAGCTGACCGAGGCCTTCTTCTCGCGCGTGACGATGGCAACCGCCCGGTCGTAGAGTTCGTCGCCCGAACCGCCACCCGGTTCACCGTCAAGATCCTCGAATGCGCCGCCTTCCTCGTCATCCTGGGTAACTTCTTCAATATAGGACGGCTCGCCCTGTTCTTTAAGGAAGCGGACGATGGATTCCACTTCCCGGTCCGACACGAACGGGCCGTGAACGCGGGTGATACGCCCGCCATTGGCCATATAGAGCATGTCACCGCGTCCCAACAGCTGCTCGGCACCCAACAACCTCGGCTCTTGATGCGAGAAGTAAAGCGTGTCTTCCTCATTGAATCGATTCGTCTGGCAACTGGCTTGATAAGTACGACTGTTGAGAATGACACGCAGCAGATGCTTGCGATCATATCCGCTCTTCACAAAGTCCTTTGCCAGCGAATCCAGAAGCGCTTCGTTGGCGGGCGGATTCGAATCTCGGAAATCGTCGATTGGATCGACGATTCCTCTCGCAAAGAGCTGACTCCAAATTCGATTTGCTTCGATCTTGGCGAAATAGGGATTGTCTGGATTGATAAGCCACTTTGCGAACGCTTCGCGTCGATCTTCATTCTCCGTCGGTTCAATCGTTCCAACTTGCGGCAACCAAGGCTTCATGACTTGTCCAGTCCGGGGCTGGGTTACCTCGCCACTGGTACCGGTGTAAATCAGCATTTCGCCCGGTCGTTGCGTCTTCTTGCGTGCGGTACGTTGAAAAAATGCGCCAAGTCCGTAGTAG
>CAZUAL010000311.1:0-4817 GCA_964618305.1 uncultured Dongia sp.
CCGCCGCGGGCGGTCGACCAGCCTTCCGGATCGTCGAGGAAGGCGCGGATCTTGGCGGTCTCGGCTGCATCGAGGCGGCCGGTGTCGCGCGCCGCTTCCAGTACATCCCACCAGGTGGCAAGGCCGTGCAGCTTCACGCCGAGATCGCCCAAGGTCGTCAGCGATTGCGGGAAGATGCCGTAATGGAAGACGACGAGGGCGTGGGCGACCTGACATTCGGCCTGGCGGATCGCGTTGATGAAATTGACCTTCGAGCCGCCATCGGTCGCCAGATCCTCGACCAGGAGCGCGCGGGCGCCGGGCTTCATGTCGCCTTCGATCTGCGCGCCGCGGCCGAAGCCCTTGGGCTTCTTCCGGATATAGGCCATGGGGAGGCCGAGTTTGTCGGACAGCCAGGCGGCATAGGGGATGCCCGCCGTCTCGCCGCCCGCCACCACGTCGAGGCTTTCAAAGCCGATCTCGCGCCCGACCAGGTCGGCGGCGAGATCGATGACCTTCGCCCGGGCGCGGGGGAAGGCGATGATCTTGCGGCAATCGATATAGACCGGGCTCTTGCGGCCCGAGGTGAGCGTGAACGGCTCGTCGGGGCGGAAATGCACGGCGGCGATTTCCAGGAGAATCCGCGCCACGATCGGCCCGGAAATGTTCGTCGTCTGCGCCATGGCTGAAGCCCCGCAAGCTGGAAGGAGTGGCGCTCTTTTAGCAGAGCGCGCGCGCCCCGCAAGGGGGCGCCGGCCCGGCCAGGAGAATGGGGGATCAGCGCGGCCGCGCGCCGCCGCCCGGCCGATTCGGGCCGTTCTTCGACCCCTGCTTGGGGCCTTTCCGGTTGCCCTTCTGGGCGCGTCCCCGGCCACGGTCCTGCGGCTTGTCCTGGGGCGCCAAAGCCGGACGGGGCTTGGCCATCTGATAGACCTGCACGCCTTCGCCCAGATGCGGGTTGTTGGCCTGGCGGACGGCCGCCGCCGCCTCGTCATAGAGGAAGGGAAGGTAGGCGAAGCGCTGGCCGCGGATGACGGGCAGCGCTTCATGGAGGAGCGAGCAGGAGAAGATGACAGCGCCACCCGTCGGCGCGCGATAGGTGGCGCGGCCATATTCCGGGAACATCAGCTCGCCGCCCGCATATTCCTCGGCATTGAGGTTGATCGTGCAGGCGAAGCGCCGGTGCGCGGTGCCCTTGGTGGTGTTGTCGCGATGGGCGCGGAAATAGCCGCCGCTCTGGTCGTAGCAGGCGACGATATGGCGCTCGATGCGCGTCACGTCGAAGGCGAAGGCCTTCTTGATCTCCGGGATCAAGCGGCGGCGGATGCGCGCCTGTGCGGCGTCGATGAGGGCGCGGTCGTTGATCGACCAATCGCTCCGGCGCTTGTGGCGCGGGTCGTGAATCTGCACCGTCTTGCCCTCGCGCTCCACCATGAAGCCCGATTCCGCCGGATTGCCGGCGCGGTAGCCTTCGATCAGGCGCTGGCAGAATTCGCGTTCGAAGACATTGGGCACGACGAGGACGGGCGCCTGCATCTGCGCCGGGCGCGGCGCACCGGGACGGGGCAGGCGCTTGAGGACCTGCAGGACCGAATCCGCCTGCAGCCTGCCGTCATTGGTCGCAAAGATGCCGATGACGCGCAGGTTGAGATCGAGCAGGAAGGTGATGGGCTGGAAGGCGGCAAGCGGTGTCTCCGCCTGCGCCACCTGATAGAGTTGCGCCACCTTGCGCTCGGCATCCCAGAAGACGTCATAGCCCGGGCGCTGGCGCGTCAGTTCCGCCACCTCGCGGTCGGCGGGATCGAGCGACACGCCGAAGCAATAGAAATCCTGCTCGGCGAAAAGATCGCTCGCGGCAAAGAAGCTCTCCATCAGCGCCCTGCCGACGGGCAGGGAATGCGAACCGAAGAAGCTCAGCACCACATAGCGGCCCGCCGCGGTCGAGAAGTCGAAGTTCGGGTTGACGTTGCTGGCGCAGTGGAACCAGGGGGCCGGATCGCCCGCCATCAGGCGGCGATCGACGGCCGGCGCGGTGCTGGCTTGGCTGAGGGACAGGGTTGGCTTGCCGGTGCTCATGGTCGGAACTACGTCTTATGAAAAAGGGATCGCCCGAAGCCTTCCCGCCCGGGCGGCGCCAACATGCTGGAAATGCGCTTTGTCGGCAAGCCGGGACAGCGCCCTGGTTAACCATATTCGCCAAGAGCGGCTGACCGAATCGGGCGGCTCGTCTAGGGTCTCACAGAGGGTGATTATTGAAGGGTGGGAAGGCAGCAGGATGGCAACGAACCTCATTCGCCTGGAGCGGGACGCCGGGCTTCTGACCCTGACGCTGAGCCGGCCGGAAAAGCGCAACGCGCTCAATGCTGAGATGTGGCGGGGACTTGCGGCGGTGCTCAAGGAAGTCGCCGCCGACCGAACGGCGCGCTGCCTCATCGTCACCGGGGCGGGCGGGCACTTCGCGGCCGGCGCCGACATGGCGGAATTCGCAGCCCTCCGCGCGACGGTGGAAGGTGCAAGCACCTATGGCGAGATGATGCTGGAGGCGCTGTGGTCCCTGCGCGAACTGCCGGTTCCGACCATCGCGCGGATCGAGGGGAATTGCCTGGGCGGCGGGCTGGAGATCGCCGCCATGTGCGATTTGCGGCTTGCCAGCCGCGAGGCGAAGTTCGGCATCCCGATCCAGCGCGTCGGCATTACCATGCCCTATCCGGAGCTTGCCGCCCTGACCGACCTTCTCGGCAGGCCGGCGATGCTGGAATTGTTTCTGACGGGAAACATCTTCGACGCCGACTGGGCGCTTTCGCGGCAGCTGGTGACGCGGCTTGCGGCGCCGGATGAACTGGACGGCCAAGTCGCGGAACTGGCCCGGAGCATCATGTCGGGTGCGCCGGCTAGCCACCGGAATCACAAGAAATTCACATTGCGCGCCCTTGAAAAACGCCCGCTGACGCCGGCGGAAATCGCCGAAAGCTATGCGACCGTCGAGAGTGCGGATTACCGCGAAGGAATTGCTGCCTTCCTCGAAAAGCGGAAGCCGAGCTTTTCAGGTGAATAGGTCCAGGTGAGAAATCCGATCACGCCCAGGTGAACGGCGGGACATTCGCATATCATTGTTAGACAGGTGTCAGAAATCAGCGTTAAGATGATCATTAAGGGATGCGGTGAGGGGCCGGAATAACCGGCCCCGGCAAGGACGGGAGAGGCTCATGGCAGACAAGTGGGCGCCGGAAAAGGGAATCGGTTGGCGCAGCCGGACCAAAGGTGTCACGACCGACAAGACATTCCGCGACGGCGTGCAGATGAGCTTCGCCGAATTCTGGCGGCTTTATCTTGACGCGCATCGCCATCCGGTGACCCGCGGCATGCATTATTCGGCGACCATCGTCGGCATCCTGACCACCATTCTGGCGATCTATCACCAGCAGCCGCTCTTCTGCGCGGCCGGCATCTTCTTCGCCGTGGTGATGGCGGTGACCTCGCATTGGTGGATCGAGCAGAATCAGCCGCTCATCCGCGTCAATGCTTTCTATGGGGCGCTGGCCGATCTTAAGATGTGCGCGCTGGCGCTGACCGGCGGCATCGGCGCGGAATATGCGCGCCTCGGCCTCGGCGCGCCCTTGCCGCGGTCTCGGAATCAGCCGGCTGAATAACCTGCTTCTTTCGGCCTAGGCCCACTTTTCCAGGAAGCGATAGACGGCATCGCCGCGCGCCAGGATCTGGCCGGCGGCACTTTTCACCTCGGCATGGGCGAAGGCGACCGTCTTGCCGCCACCGACGCGGCGGCCTTCGACATAGATCGTTTCGCCCGGCGTTCCCTGGCCGATGAACTGCACGTTCATGGAGAGCGTCACGGCTTTAAGGACACGGTCGGGCCCGCCGGCGAAGGCCACGGCGAACCCCGTTGCTGTATCGAGCAGCGTCGCCATCACGCCGCCATGCGGCACACCCATGCGGTTGAGGTGCTGGGGTTTGAGGTGCAACTGCAGCCGGGCGAAATCCTGCGCCTTGTCGATGAGTTCGTAGCCGATCAATTCGGCATAGCCGCTATAGGGTCTTTCCATCGTCAATCCGTCACATGCTGCTGCTAGAAGCGCCGCTCCCGGGAGGATCGGCGCGTTTCACCGCACACTGCCCGTTTGCGCGGGCCCGGTAAAGCGCCCTTGCACCGGGCGCGTTTTCCCGCAACAGTGCCGGGAAGCGAGGGTTATCGTTTTGAAGCCGGCGCCCGGCGGCTGTTTCCGGGCGCTGAAGATCGGGTTGGGACGGCATGATCGACCTCTATTCCTGGGCAACGCCGAACGGGCACAAGATCCACATCATGCTGGAGGAAACCGGCCTGCCCTATCGGCTGCACAAGGTCGATATCGGCCGCGGTGACCAGTTCAAGCCGGACTTCATTGCGATCAACCCCAACAGCAAGATACCGGCCATCGTCGACAATGAACCCGGCGACGGCAAACCGCTTGCCCTGTTCGAATCCGGTGCGATCCTCGTCTATCTCGCCGAGAAGACCGGCAAGTTCCTGCCCGCCGGCAAGCGCCGCCGCTACCGCGTGATGGAATGGCTGATGTTCCAGATGGCGAGCATCGGCCCGATGTACGGCCAGGCCTGGCATTTCCGCTCGGTGGCACCCGAGCGCATTCCCTATGCCGTCGACCGCTACACCAACGAGGTGACGCGCCTACTCAAGGTGATGGAGCATCGGCTGCAGGAAAGCCGCTATCTCGGCGACAGCGACTATTCGATCGCCGATATCGCGGCTTGGCCCTGGGTCAAGGGCAGCGAAAAGTACGGGCAGAACATGCGCGACTTCCCGGCGGTTGCGCGCTGGATCGCCG
>CAZUAL010000312.1:0-4800 GCA_964618305.1 uncultured Dongia sp.
GAAGCCGCGAGCATCAAGAACACCGAGATCGCGCAGTTCCTGGCGCTGCCGCCGGTGAAGATCCATTGCTCGGTCCTGGCCGAGGATGCGATCAAGGCGGCGATCAAGGATTACCGCGAGAAGACCGGTGGGGCGGAAAAGGCGGCTGAATGATGAGCGAGACGAGTAGCGCCACCGAAGCGGCCGGTACTGCCCCCGCGGTGAAGCCGGCGCGGCGGCCGAAGCCGGCGGCGATCACGGTGACGTCGGCTGCGGCCCAGCGCGTGCGCGAACTCATCGAGAAGCGCGGCAAGCCGTCGGTCGGTATCCGCATCGGCGTGCGCTCGAAGGGCTGCTCGGGGCTTTCCTACACGATCGAATATGCCGACGAACGGGGCGTTGGCGACGAGGCGGTCGAACAGGAGGGTGTTACCATCCTCATTGATCCCAAGGCGTCGCTCTTCATTTTCGGCACCGAAATGGATTATGTCGAAGAGAAGCTGCAATCGGGCTTCGTCTTCCGCAATCCCAACGAAAAGGGACGCTGCGGCTGCGGCGAGTCCTTCCACGTTTGAGCGAACGTCATGTCCGTGGTCCAGAAAGTCGGCGGTGCCGGCGCCGAGTTCGTGCCGTGCTGGTCCTGCAAGGGGCCGGTAGCGGCGCGCGCGCTCTTCTGCCACACGTGCGGCGCGGTGCAGGCGCCGGGATCGATCGACCATTTCACGCGGCTCGGTCTTGATATCAGCTATGACGTCGACGATGAGAAGCTGGAAAAGCAATATCTGGGCTTCCAGCGCGTGCTGCATCCCGACCGCTTCGCCGGCAAGCCGGCCCGGGAGCGCGCCATCGCGGAAGCGCAGGCGGTCGCGCTCAACGATGCCTATGAGACTCTGGGCGATCCGCTGAAGCGCGCCACCTATCTGCTGAAGATCAAGGGTGTCCTTTCCGAAGCGGCGGCCGACAAGACGGTGCATGATCCAGCTCTCCTCATGGAGGCAATGGAACAGCGCGAGGCGTTGGCCGAGGCGGAAAGCGCCGACGCGATCGAGAAGCTCACCGTCGATGCGGCCGGCGATGCCATTGCGATGCTGAGCGAGATCTCGAAGGCCTTCGCGGCGGACGATCTCGAAGCCGCCAACCGCGCGACCCTGCGCCTCAAATACCTTCGCAAGTTCCTGGAGGAAGCGCGCCTGCGGCGCGCCGCCCTGGATTCCTGATGGTGACTTTCTGATGCTCCTGCAGATCCACGAACCCGGCGAGACGCCGGAACCGCATGCGCTGGAGCGGCGCCAGGCCATCGGTATCGATCTCGGCACCACCAATTCGGTCGTGGCCATCGTCACTGGCGAGCATCCGGAAGTGCTGCGCGACGCAGGCGGCGACGGCCTTGTTCCCTCCGTCGTCTCCTATGCCTATGACGAGCCGGTCGTCGGGCGTCAGGCGCTGAACGATCTCGCGCAATATCCGGATTACGTCGTCTCCTCGATCAAGCGCCTGATGGGGCGAGGGCCGGAGGATGTGAAGCGCCTGGCCGGCGCCCTTCCTTACGAGATCGTGCCGCCGGAAGAGGGCAAGAGCGGCGGCATGGTGCGCCTCAAGGTCGGCGATCGCGTGCTGACGCCGGTCGAGATATCGACCGACATTCTGAAGGCCCTGAGAGCGCGCGCCGAGGCGAGCCTCGGCCACAAGATCGAGAGGGCGGTCATCACGGTGCCGGCCTATTTCGACGATGCCGCGCGCACGGCGACGAAGGATGCGGCACGCCTGGCTGGGCTCGACGTGCTGCGCCTCGTCAACGAGCCGACGGCGGCAGCACTTGCCTACGGCCTCGACAATGCAGTGGAAGGAATCTACGCGGTCTACGATTTGGGCGGCGGCACGTTCGACATCTCGCTCCTTAAGCTGCAGAAGGGCGTCTTCCAGGTGCTGGCGACCGGCGGCGATGCACAGCTGGGCGGCGACGATTTCGACCATGCGCTGGCCAGCTGGGCCATGCGCCGCACCGGTATCACCGGCCTGACCAGCAGCGAAGCTAAGGTGCTCCTCCAGGCGGCGCGTGCCGCGAAGGAACGGCTCACCACCGCATCCGGCGCGGAACTCAAGGCCAAGGTCGCTGGCCATGATGTGCGCCAGTCGATCGACCGCGGCACCTTCGAGGTACTGATCGAGCCGCTGGTCGGCCGGACTTTGCGCGCCTGCCGGCAGGTGCTGGAGGATGCGAATCTCAGTGTCGCGGATGTGAAGGGCGTGGTGCTGGTTGGCGGCTCGACACGGGTACCGCTGGTGCGCGCCATCGTCGCCGACTTTTTCAAGCAGCCGCCGCTCGCCGACATCAACCCCGATGAAGTGGTGGCGGTCGGTGCGGCCCTGCAGGCAAAGGCGCTGACGCAAGGGTCGGACACGCTGCTCCTCGATGTCATTCCCTTGTCGCTCGGCATCGAGACGATGGGCGGCATCGTCGAAAAGGTGATCGACCGCAACACGGCGATCCCGGTCACCAAGGCGCAGGATTTCACCACTTATCAGGATGGCCAGACTGGCATGCTGATCCATATCGTGCAGGGTGAGCGCGAGACGGTCGATGCCTGCCGGTCGCTGGGCCGGTTTGAGCTTCGCGGCATACCGCCGATGGTGGCGGGGGCAGCGCGCATCCGCGTGACTTTCGCGGTCGATGCGGACGGGCTCCTGACGGTCGGTGCCGAGGAGCGGACGACGGGCGTCAAGGCCGAGATCGCGGTGAAGCCGAGCTATGGCCTCAGCGACGAGGAAATGGCGGAGATGCTCCGCGACTCCCTCACCTATGCCCGCGAGGATATGGAAAAGCGCCTGCTGCTGGAAGCGCGGGTGGAGGCCGAGCGCGTGCTGCTCGCCCTCAATGCGGCCCTGAAGGCGGACGGCGAACTCCTCGATGCGGCGGAACGGGCGGCCATTGACGGAGTGGCGCAAGCGGTCCGCGACAAGCTTGGCGGCGAGGACCGGGCGGCGATTCATGCCGGCATGGAGGCCCTCGACAAGGCGACCCACGGCTTTGCCCAGAAGCGCATGGACCGTGCCATCCAGGCGGCCCTGAAGGGCCAGCGGCTTGACGAGGTCGAAGCCGGTATGGCACCTGACAACGCAAATTGACGAGATTTGGCCCCGGAAATGCCGGGTTCCCATTGGAGATAAAGAAAAAATGCCGAAAATGACGTTCGTGAAGCAGGATGGAACCCGGGTTGAATGCGAAGCCCCGCTGGGCCTTTCCGTGCTGGAAATCGCCCACCGCAACAATATCGACCTGGAAGGCGCCTGCGAGGGGTCGCTTGCCTGTTCGACCTGCCACGTCATCGTCGACCCGGAATGGTACGACGCGCTCAAGGAAGCGAGCGAGGACGAGGAAGACATGCTGGATCTCGCCTTCGGCCTGACCCACACCTCGCGCCTCGGCTGCCAGATCAAGATGACGGAAGAGCTGGACGGCCTCGTCGTCAGCCTGCCGTCGGCGACGCGCAACATGCAGGTGCGCTGAGAAGGGGCGAGGCGGCGATGGCGAGGAAATTGCGCTGGACGGATGTGCACGACATCGCCATCGAGCTTGAGGAATTGCACCCGGATGTCGACGTGGTCAATCTGCGCTTCACCGATCTTTGGAAGTGGGTGCAGGAGATCCCCGGTTTCGACGACGATCCCAATAAGAGCAACGAGAAGATTCTCGAGGCCATCCAGATGGCCTGGCTCGAGGAACGTGACTAGGGCGCTCTCCAGTCTCGCCTTTCGATACTCGTCATCCTCCGCGAAGGCGGAGGATCCACGAGTTTTGTCATCACTCGCGGGCAAACTCGTGGATGGCCCGCCTTCGCGGACCATGACGGTGTTTTGTTCGGTGGCGTCGCATGAGCAGTAACGCTGGCCTTGCGCGATTCCTGGCGAAACCTTGGATCGATCCGCTATGCCTGTGGGGCATGAGCTGGCTGCTGCCGGCCGCGCGCTGCTGGGCGGCGGCGGGCTCGGGCGACGTCGGGGCTTTCTCGGAAACGCTGAAGCTGCATGCCGTGCCGAGCGGAATGGCCGCCCGCGTCAAGCAGACGGCGGAACTCGGTCGCTTGTCGGCAGCGGCACAAGCGCGATGGACCGAGGCCGCGTTCGAGCATGGCCGCGATCTTTTGGGTGCTGAACGGGCGCGGCGCGAGGCGGCGCACAATTATCTGGGTCACCGCTTGACCTATATCTGGTTCGCACGCCGCGCGCGGGTACCTGCGGTGCAGGTCGACATGCCCATGCCGGCTGAACTCGGCCAAGTGACCCAGGGTGCGGCACCGGATCAGTTCTTCGCCTTGCCGGTCGATTTGCCGAAGGTTGAGAAGAGCCACGTCATTGAGCATGACGATGTGCGTGAATATTGGCTGCGATTTCCCTCGCCCGACAATGCGGCCGATACTTGCTGGGTGCATGTCTATGAGGGCAAGCAGAAGGATTTGCCAAGCCTGATCTTCGGCCACGGCTTTGCCATGGAAATGGAGATGATGCGCGGTGATCTGCGCGGCTATCGTGGGCTTGCCGCACTCGGCTGCCGCATCCTGCTTCCCGATGCGCCGGGGCACAACCGGCGGGTGGCTCCCGGTCTTTACGGCGGCGAGAGCTTCATGCGCCGTCCGCCGCTTTCCGGCCTTGTGCATTTCCGGCAGGCAGCGCGGGAACTGGGCACGATCATCGATTGGTGCCGCGCGCAGGGAAGCCGGCACGTGGCCTTGGGGGGCACCAGCCTCGGCGCACTTACCGCACAGGTGTCGGCAGAGCGCATGGGCAGCTGGCGAGAAAGCGCCAGGCCGGATACGCTGATGC
>CAZUAL010000313.1:0-4781 GCA_964618305.1 uncultured Dongia sp.
GATGCCGATGCGGCCCGGATTTGGCAGCAGCCCGATCACGCGGTCGCCGAGATATATCGCCTCCTCCAGATCATGGGTAACGAAGATGACGGTCGTGTCGGATGCTGTAACCAGCGAGAGCACTTCGTCCTGCAGGCCCTGGCGCGTCATCGCGTCGAGCGCACCGAACGGCTCATCCATCAACAGCGCCTTCGGGTCCTGGGCCAGGCAGCGCGCAATCTGCAGCCGCTGCTGCATGCCGCCGGACATTTCCGCCGGATACTTGTCAGCGTGATGCGGCAGCCCGACCTTGGTCAGCAGCGCGTCGATGCGGGAGGCGCGCTGTGCGGCGGGAACGCCGGTTGCTTCCAGAGCCAGCGAGACATTGCCCGCGGCCGTGCGCCAGGGCAACAACGCCTTGCCGTAGTCCTGGAACACGACGGCGATATCGCGGCGCGGCGCCAGCATCGGCTGGCCGTCGAATTGAACTGAGCCCGAGGTCGGCTGATAGAGCCCCGCCGCGAGCCGCAGTGCGGTCGTCTTGCCGCAGCCGGAGGCTCCAACCACGCAGAGGAATTCGCCCGGCCTCACCGCCAGGGACAAGTCCTCGACGATTGGCTTGCCGCCGAGGATCAGCGTGACGCTGGAGAATGCAATCTGTGCTGCATCCACATCGTGTGCGGTAGCCTCTCTGGAGGCGACGACTGACACTGCCACGATCAATCTCCCGCTGGATCGGGATAGACAAATCCCAAGGTAGACGCCAGATGCGCCTTCAGCATCGTCTGGGACACATCGAGCTCGCGCGCGAGGACTCTCTCGGCAAGGTTTCGGTGAGCCGCGACGAAAACCGCGCCGTCCTCGAAACCCCGCATCATCACCCGGCGATAGCGGTACGCCTGGTCGTAGAGATCGGAATGCGCCATCAACAGCCGCCTCGAGCCGCATGCCGCCAGCAGCGAGGTGTGGAATGCCTTGTGCAAGCGGTCGAAGTCCTCGACACCCTCGCGGAATTGGTCGCCGTGACGCTCGACATAGCGTTGCATCTGATGCAGCGTACCGAGAATCTCCGCCTCCCAGGCATCATCGCCGTTGGCGATCGCAAGCCGTAACGCCTCCATCTCGACCACCGTGCGCATTCGCGTGATGTCGAGCAAATCTTCACGGCTCACCTCGGCGACGCGAAAGCCGCGCTGGCCGATGCCGACGATCAGCCCGCGAGACACCAGCCGGGACAGTCCCTCGCGCAGCGGCGTGGCCCCGATGTCGTAACGACGAACGAGATCGACAATACCAAGGCGGGCCCCGGGCTCGAGCCGCCCCGTAAGGATGTCGTGCTCGACCAGTACGGCAGCACGTTCGCTCAGCGTATCCGCGCCGGCTGCCACCTCCTGAATTCCATGCGCCGGCGCGGTCATGCAGCCCTATTTGAGGATCAGCTTGTTGAGGTCCAGTTTGGTCTGCAGCATCTTCTGCGACGACATGATATCGATCCACCATGCGAGCTGCTCGGGCTTGAGCACCGGCTCGGACCGGTTCGGCGGCGTCGCCTTGACCAGTTCAAGCGGCTGCTTGGTGAATTTCGCGATCGAAGCCGATGCCTTCTCGCGGTCCTCGTTGACCACCGGCGCGGCCTCGGCGATGGCTGCGCGGAACTTCTTGACAAGTTCGGGATTCTTTTCGGCCCACTCCCGGGACGCCGCATAGAAGATGATCGGCTCGGAGCGCCCGAGCTCGGCAGCGTAATAGGCTCCGACCGAACCCAGCCCTGCATTGCTCATCCGGGTTATAAAAGGCTCGCCGGTCAGTACGGCATCGACGCTCCCGGACTTCATGATGTCCATCATGGTCGGGAAGGTTACCTCGACGAAATTCACCTGTTTGGGATCGACGCCCTTCTCGATCAGCCATTTGACGAACAGCACGTGCAGGAAGGCGCCGAGACCGGGCGCGCCGACTTTCTTGCCGACGAAATCCTTCGGAGAATTGATGGTGATGCCGTTCTTGACGAAAGCGGCGACATTCTTGTTGGTGACCGGGCTCATGACGCTGGCGCCGCCGATCGCCACGAGGTCGAGTCCGCCATCCGCCGCCTGCAGAAACACCGTCGAGGTCGGACCGCCGATCTGGATCGAGTTGGAAAGGATGGCGGCAGGAATATTCGAATTGATGCCGATCAGGACCATCTCGGCATCGATGCCGTGCTTCTTGAAGAGGCCTTCGTCGATCGCAAGCATTGCCGAGGCACAATCCGACGTCGCGGTGCAGCCGATCTGAACCTTGTTCTGCGCCAGCGCAGGAGCGGCCGACAACAGAATCGCCGTCGTCATCAACGCAAGAATTCTGACCATTTCGGCCTCCCCTCGAACGATATTTACTACCGCCCCTTGTTTATCGATATTTTTAATGATCATATATTTTTGGAAACCACAAGGGAAAAGCCATGAAGCTCGCAACATTTCGTTCCGGAGGCGCCGAGAAGATCGGCTTGGTCCATGACCGCGACGCCAGGCTGTTTGATCTGGCTAGGGCGGCCGAACGGGACGGAAAGGCCAATCCCGCCTTCTCTTCGATGCTCTCATTGATCGACGCCGGCCCCGCGGCACTCGATCAGGCGCGCGGCCTGTTCGACAAATACGGCAAGGACGATGCGCTTTCCGAAAGCGTCGCCGGCGCCGAAATTCTCGCGCCGATCCCGGAGCCCCGGCAGATGCGCGACGGCATGTCGTTCCCGCTGCACATCCTGCAGGCGCCGCGCGGCCAGTTCAAGTTGGCGGCGCGCGCCAAGGGCGACATGGCTGAGCTTGCGCGCATCGACGCGGAACCGCTCGGCGAATTGCCGGAGGTCTACCGCAAGCAGCCGATCTTCTACATCACCAACCGCTTCAGCGTGCGCGGCACCAACACCACGGTGAAATGGCCGCGCTACAGCCAGGTAATGGACTACGAGCTGGAATTCGGCATCATCACCAAGAACAAGGGCGCCAATATCTCCGCATCCAAAGCCAAGGATCACATCTTCGGCTACACCATCTTCAACGATTTCTCGGCGCGCGATGCCCAACGCATCGAAATGGAAGGCCGGCTCGGACCGGCCAAAGGCAAGAGCTTCGACGGCGGCAACGTGATGGGGCCCTGGATCGTCACGCCGGACGAGATTGGCGACCCCTACAAGCTGAAGATGGAAGCGCGCGTCAACGGCGAGGTGCGCTCGCGCGGCGTTTCCGACGGCATGCTGTTTTCCTTCGAGGAGATCATTGCCCATGTCACGCAGGATGAAACCCTGATGCCGGGCGAGTTCATCGGTTCAGGCACCGTCGGCAATGGCTGTGGGCTGGAACTCGGCTGGTTTCTCGAACATGGCGACACCATCGAACTCGAGGTCGAGAAGATCGGCGTGCTGAAGAACCGGGTTGAACGGCAGACCGCCTGATCCCTCAACTGCAAGCAACAACGAAAACCATATCCGCGAGGAAGACGCCGATGGCGCGCAAACTGATCGATATCTCCGTACCGCTGCAGAACGACGTACCGGCCGATCCGCCGGGCGGCCATCCCACGATCTTTTATATCGACCATCAGCAAGGCCTGCCGCGCATGCTGCAGTTCTTCGAAGGGCTCAAGGCCGAGGATCTGCCGGACGGACAAGGCTGGGCCGTCGAGCAGGTGCAGCTTTCGACCCACAACGGCACGCACCTCGATGCCCCCTGGCACTTCCATCCCACCATGAACCGCGGCGAGCGGGCATGGACCATCGACGAAGTGCCGCTGGAATGGTGCTTCCAGCCCGGTGTGAAACTCGACTTTCGCCATCTGCCGGATGGCTATGTCGTCTCCGCCAAGGACGTCGAGAACGAGTTGAAGCGGATCGGCCACACGCTATCGCCGCTGGAGATCGTCGTGGTCAATACCAGCGCCGGCGCCAAATACGGCCAGCAGGACTACGTCAACTCCGGCTGCGGCATGGGCTATGAAGCCACCATGTACCTGCTCGAGCGCGGGGTGAGACTGACCGGCATCGACGGCTGGAGCTGGGACGCACCGTTCGTCTACACCGCAAAGAGATACGCCGAGACCAAGGACGCCAGCCTGATCTGGGAAGGTCACAAGGCCGGGCGCCATATCGGCTATTGCCACATCGAGAAGCTGCACAATCTGGAGCTTCTCCCTTCGACCGGCTTCATGGTGTCGTGCTTCCCGGTGAAGATCGAGCGCGCTTCGGCGGGCTGGACCCGCGCCGTTGCAATTATCGACGGCTGAACGCGGAGCGCGCCGGTTCGAACCCCAATCGGCGCGCGCACGGGTAGCCGTAGATCAGTGTTTGGCGATCCGTTTCGGAGTGCCCTCGGGCGAACTCGCGCCGACGAACTCCGCCTGCACGCCGTCGCTCACCCATTTTGCAATCTCTGGATGGCTGACGGCGTATCCGATCAATGCGATCGCCAAAAGCACCGGCAAGGCAACCAGTGTCATGCGCCAGTTCTCGTAGATGTTCGGCTCGCCCTTTGGAACCCTGTCGAACGGCCCGTGCATGGACGCCTCCACAATGCAGGTGCACCTCCCAGCGCCCCATGCATATCGCGCCGCACCCGTCGGTCTTGTGAATGGCTTCACAGGCTTACGAAAATCACCGCGTCGTGAGATATGACGACGAAATGAAGAGCGACCGAGCAATGACGACGGGCTCAGTCACCGCCGTCGGATCCGGCCTCGATCAGCGCCTGCAAGGGCTCGGGCTTCAGCACGACGATGGCACCGTGCTCGAGACGCACCAAGCCGCGCGCCGCCCAGGCGCGTAGCTG
>CAZUAL010000314.1:0-4752 GCA_964618305.1 uncultured Dongia sp.
GTGGTGGTGGCGGCTACGCGACCAAGCCCAAGCAGGCCGGTGGCAAGACCGCGCGCGAACTCATCGAGCTCGGGCTCGAAGATGAATGGCTGGATGCCGTTCATTACATCGAGGTGGGGCCGGATGGCGAGCGCGTCGACAAGCGCGACTACGTGACCGACTGGGAGCAGACCGTTCGCCAGGAGGCCGAAGCCGACCCGATCATCGCCAAGGTGAAATCCGGCGAAGCGCTGACCGAGCAGGAGGAAACCATCCTCGCCCAGCGGCTTAACCAGCCGCAACGTTACTTCAACGAAGACAACTTGCGCCGGGCCTACCGCAATCCCGGTGGCAATCTCGTCGACTTCATCCGCGCCGCGCTGGGCATGCTCAAGATCAAGAGCCGCGAGGAAAAGGTGGACGAAAACTTCCGCGCCTGGCTGGTCGCCAAGAACCTGACCCCGGAACAGGCGCAATACCTCGCGCTGCTCAAGAACCGTGGCCTCGTCAAGGGCAAGGTCTCGCTCGACGACCTCTTTGCGCCGCCCCTGTCGATCCTGAACGCCGCCGGTGTCGGCATTGAGCTGTTTGGCGAACAGGGCCTGAAAGCCATGATGGATGAAATCAACCAGTCAGTGCTGGTTGCATGAACGAATAGGACAAAACTTTGAACCAGCAACTGCGCCGCAAGCTCGATCACATCACCGACATCCTCTGGGCCGGTGGCTACACCAATCCGGTCACTTACATCGAGCAGATTTCCTACCTCATCTTCCTAAAGCTGCTGGACTAAGAGGAAAACGACCGCGAACTTCGCATTCGTCTGGGCGGTGGCACAGCCAGCACCCACGGCAACGCGACCCTGCTGTACCCGGCGCAGGCCGAACGCTACCGCTGGAGCAAGTGGCGCTTCAAGAGCGGGCAGGAACTGCGCGACTACATCCGCGATGAAGTCTTCCCCTACATGGCCTCGCTGGCCAAGGATGAACCCGAGGTCGCCGAATACTTCCGCGACGCGGTGCTGGAGATCGTCGATCCCAACGTGCTCAAGCAGGTGATCGACGAGCTGGACGGTTTCGAGTTCCGCAAACTCGGCCCCGATGTCAAGGGCGATATCTTCGAATACCTGCTCGTGCACTTGGGTTCCAGCTCGCTTAACGGCCAGTTCCGCACCCCGCGCCAGATCCGCGCTTTCATGGTCGAGATGGTCGATCCCGACATCGGCGACTCGATGTTCGACCCGGCTTGCGGCACCGCTGGCTTCCTGATCGACGCCGTCGATTACCTGCTGGCCAAGTATTCCGACCACATCACCGAATACCCGATTTACGGCGAAGACTGGCTGGAGAAAAAGGGCCAGACCATCGCCGAGATCAAGGCGCTAATGCCCAAGCTGCAAACCTACCGCAAGGGCGCCGGCGAGAAGATTCCCGACTGGAGCCTGCTCGAGGCCTCGGTGTTCGGCACCGACGTCTCGCGCCAGATGGTGCGCATCAGCATGATGAACCTGGTGCTGCACGGCATCCGCCATGCCAAGCTGAAGCGCGCCAATTCGCTGTCCGACATGGGCGGGCTTTCCGAGGACGATTTGCGCCGCCGCTACAAGGTCATCCTGGCCAACCCGCCCTTTGCCGGCCAGTTGCCCAAGGATTCGATCCGCGCGGATCTGCCGACCAATTCCAAGAAAAGCGAACTGCTGTTCCTCTCCTTGATGATGCAGCACCTCGCGCCCGGCGGACGCTGTGCCGTGGTGGTGCCGGAAGGGCTGTTGTTCGGCTCGACCGGCGCGCACGTCGAACTTCGCAAGAAACTGGTGACGGACTTTGACTTGCTCGCCGTGGTCAGTCTGCCGGCCGGCGTGTTCAAGCCCTATGCCGGCGTCAAGACAGCGGTGCTGGTGTTCCGCAGACCAGCGACCGAAACCGTCAAGCGGCTGCACAGGGTCTGGTTCTACGAAGTGCGCAACGACGGCTACGATCCGGACAAAGTTTCCGGCGGCGGGCGCGTGGAAACACCGGAGAAGAGCGATATTCCCGACCTGCTTACGCAGTGGAAGCTCTATAAATCCGGAGGCTTCAAGACCGTACCGGGGATGGAAGCCAATACGCTGCTGCCTCATGGTAGCGAGGAGCCCAGTTGCTGGTGGGTGACCCGCGAGAAGCTAGCCGAAGCCGATTTCAACCTCGGAGCCGGGCAGTGGAAGCCGCGGATCGCAGAAAAAATGTCGGATGAGAACCCGCGCGAGCTGACATCTAGCACGCTTGAAGACTACCGAAATATTGTCACGGGGCTTGAACGTTTGCTACTGGAGTTGCCTGAATGAGTTGGCTTCAGGCGACTGTCGGCGATGTCTGCCTGCCGACTGGTCAACGCGATCCTTCGCGCAATGGAAGTGGCACGTTCCGTTACGTTGATATCGCCGGGATTGATCGAGAATTGAAGAGGATTGCACGCGCTGAAGCAATTCCATGTTCCGATGCGCCAAGTCGGGCTAGAAAAGAAGTCCGGGCTGGTGACGTCGTTGTTTCGACTGTACGCCCGAACTTGAACGCTATCGCCCAGATTCCAGAAGACCTCGACGGTGAAATTGCCTCGACTGGTTTTGCCGTGCTGCGCGCCAATCCCAAGTTGGTTGATTCCAGATATCTGTTCTACCGTGCACAGCATCAGGAATTTATCGACTACCTGGTGGCGAACGCGACTGGTGCCAGCTATCCGGCCGTTAGCGATAGTATCGTCCGCCGCGCAGCGCTACCCTTGCCGCCACCGAAAGAGCAATTGCGCATCATCGAACTCCTTGATGAGGCCAACCGGTTGCGCAAACTCCGACGCGATGCTGATGCAAAGGCTGCCTGTATCCTGCCAGCGCTATTTCTCAAAATGTTTGGCGATCCGGCGACGAATCCGAAGGGGTGGCCAATGAAACCTCTCGGGAGCTTGGCTGATGAACGCCCGGAGTACGGAGCAAATGCGAGTGCAGGTCCGTTTGTGAATGGCAAGCCTCGCTACGTTCGGATTACCGATATTCGGGATGACGGCAGTCTTTCGGACAGGGAGATCGTTTCCCTCGACTCGGCGGATTGGCATCGCTACCTGCTTCAAGATGGCGATGTTCTATTTGCACGAAGTGGGAATACCGTTGGCAAGACATACATCTACCGATCCAGCGATGGCCCGTGTGCTTTTGCTGGCTACCTCATTCGCTTTCAGTTCCGATCTGGTGCGGTTGATCCATGGTTCGTTTTTGGCCTGACTCGAACTGCTTATTACCGAGGCTGGGTTGAGTCCCACAAACGTGTAGCCGGACAACCAAACATCAATGGACAAGAGTATTCGAGCTTGATGTTTCCAGAGCCCCCCATACGCTTACAGCAAAAGTTCGGAAGAGTGGCCCGTGAAGTCGAGTCAATTCTTAGCAGCGCGGATAATGCTGCCGAGAGACTGGAGGGTACGTTTGCCACACTGCTTCAGCGGGCCTTCTCCGGCCAACTCACCGCCAAATGGCGTGAAGCCCACCTGAAGGAACTCCTGGCCGAGATGGAGGTTCAAGCCCGCCTGCTGAATCTGCCGATGCGCAATTCACTGGAGGTCGCTCAATGAATCAACGTCGCCTCTCCGCCTTGCGCGTTGGCAACTTCAAGGCCTTTGCCGATACTCAGCGCATCCCTCTCAAGCCGATCACCCTGATCTTCGGCCCCAACAGCGCCGGCAAGTCGAGTTTCATCCACAGCCTGGCGCTGGCGCACGAGGCCCAGTTCGGGCGCGAAAAACGCAGCCTCGCCCGGCTCGACGTCCATCACACCGATGTCGGCGGTAGTTCCATCGATTTGGGTGGTTTCCGCCAATACGTACATCGCGGGCAGGCCAGCAAGCGTGTCGAATGGGGCGCGGAGCTTGACGTCGCTGCGCTCGAAGGCCGCTTGGGCCAGTTGCTGGCCGCTGTGAAGAAGGTCTCTGTCACCATTGCCATCGGCATTGAGCTCGACGATCAGGATCGCCCCAAACCGGGCGCCGAGCCGCGGGTGGAGTCCATCGAAATTGCGGGCGATGGCGAGGAGCTCCTGCGCATGAGTCGGCGCCGTACCGATGCTCACGGTAGTCTGCTACGTCTCGACCGGCTCGCCGCCGATCATGCGGTATTCCGACAGGTGCTCAAGGCCATCGTCGAATCGGCCACCACGTCCGAAGAAATGCGGCCAGAGGATTTTGAAGGCGCGAATGAGGCCATTGCCAGCCTGTTGCCCGATCTGCATGCACGCGTCGAACAGTTTTTTCCAAGTTCGGTGGAGCTGCCCAAGGCCACCGATGCCGAACTCGCCCCAGTGAATATGTTGTTCCCCGTCAGCAAGGGCAACCGCAAGGAAGACATTGCCCAAGCTGTTCGCTTCTATCTGCCGCGCACGCTGAATGACCTGGTCAAAGGTGTTGCCGACACCCTGGCGGATGATCTCAGGCGCCTGCAATATCTTGGCCCGCTGAGATCGTTCCCGCCTCGCCATCTGGCATTTGCCGAACATGAGGACGCCAACTGGTATGCCGGCGGCGGTTATGCCTGGGATGTGGTGCGCCGCGACGATCAGGTGCGCGAGGCGGTCAACGGCTGGCTCGGTTCCAGCAAACTGAAGACGCCTTACAAGCTGGTGGTGCGTTCGCTGGTGGCGCTGGACCAATTGCAGGAACCACTTGAGTCCGGCCTTCAGCAATTGCAGGATGAAGGCCTCGACATGGAGCCGGACTACGACGGTAAGAGTCCCGATCCCGTCGGTGCTTACC
>CAZUAL010000315.1:0-4750 GCA_964618305.1 uncultured Dongia sp.
CAGGCACCGATGTCGCCATCGAAACCGCCGGCATCGCGCTCATGCGCGGCGATCCGGCCCTGGTGCCGCAAGCCATTGGTCTTGCGCGCGCCACCAAGCGCAAGATCAAGGAAAACCTCGCTTGGGCTTTCGTCTTCAACCTGCTCGGCATACCGCTGGCGGCACTGGGCTATCTCAGCCCGATCATTGCCGGGGGTGCGATGGCCCTTTCCTCCGTCGCCGTCATCACCAACGCCCTGATGCTGAATCGCTGGAGGCCATGACATGAACGACCTGCTGAGCATCGGCGCCGCCGCCAAGGCAAGCGGCGTCTCGGCCAAGATGATCCGCCATTACGAAAGCATCGGCCTGCTGCCGCGTGCCGAGCGCAGCAACGGCAATTACCGACTTTACGGATCGCAGGACGTGCACAATCTGCGCTTCATCCATCGCGCCCGTTCGCTGGGCTTCCCGCTGGAGACGATCCGCGAGCTACTGGCACTTTGGCGCAACCGCCAGCGCTCCAGCGCCCAGGTGAAGAAGCTGGCACTCACCCATGTCGCGGGCCTCGAGGCGAAGATTTCCGAAATGCAGCAGATGGTGGCGGCGCTCAAGCATCTGGCACAGACCTGCCATGGCGACGCCCGCCCGGATTGCCCGATCCTTGAAGGGCTGGCCGCCGGGAACGGCGGGACCGGACATTGCCACTAGAAGCGAATGGCCCTCTGCAGCAGCGGCAGCGGGGCGTCGGTCGCTTCCTTGCCGACGCGGAAAAGCAATGATCTGCCGCCGCCGCTCAGCCGGTAGAGCCCGCCCTTGTCCAACGGAGCGGTTGTGGCGGCAAGCTCGGCGACACCGTTGACCACCTTTACGGTCCGACGCGATTTCTTGTGCTCCAACTGCTCAAGTACAATCTCGTCAAGCTCGGGCGCGATGACGATCGGCAGGCGCGCGTCGATCAGGAACTTGACACCTTCCTCCGGCGGGATCGGCCGGAAGACGATGATGGCGCTCTGATTGGCCTGCTCCGGCGTCAGATCAAGCGCCGCCGCGTCGCAAGGTATGCGCCGCCGGGCGACTTCGCCGCCATCGATATCCGACTGCTCCTTGCCGATGACGATGCTGCCGCCGCGGATGTTCTCGCGCTGGCAGGAATTGAGATAGGAGAGAATGACACTCGTGTTCCCGTCGAGCTCGATCCGGCGGCCCGGCTTGAGCAGGTCGAAGGGTGCAACACCTTTGACGGCACCGCTCGTATCCTCGACGATCGCCACAGGCGCGTCGCCGGCCGATGCCTCTTGCCCCGCCGGCAGGGCAAGGCCGATTGCGGCAAGCGTTACAGCCACCAGAAGGGACGATTTCTGCGACACGGTCTTCCGCCTCATGCATGGGGTCACGGGAAAACGGACACGCTTTGCCATCTATTCCTCCCGCAATAATAAGCGAAGTGACGGCAATCACCAGTCGGGCGCGCAAGAAGCCTGACCGGCCGTAAAGAATTGAGCGGAAGGGAGGCTCCTCACCTTGTGATGCTGGGCTGGAACGCTTTTCAGGCAAAATGGTCGCCAACCGCCGATCCGGGAGAAGCAAGGTTGCAGGCGGTCCCCGGCGGTGGCAAGATTAGCTGTACACAGAAATAATAAGCGCCGGATCAACTGGCGCCAAAAATAAGAATCAAGCAAAGACAGGAGGGTTACGTGATGGATGCGCAAGATTTCAGGATGGCGATCAAGGCGGGACGGATGTCGCGCCGCGAAATTCTCAAGGTGTTGTCGGCCGCCGGCCTTACCATGACCATGCTGCCCGTCGGCCGTGCGAAAGCGGCCGATGGCGAGGCAATCTATTTCACCTGGGAAGGCTATAACGATCCCGGTTTCCATCCCGGCTACACTTCCAAATACAATGCCGAGCCGGAAGGACCGGTGTTCGGCGATGTCGAGGAAGCGCTGACGAAAGTCCGGAGCGGCTTCAAGGTCGACGTCGTCCATCCCTGCAATCTCGATTTGAAGCGCTGGCGCGAGGCGGACGTCCTGCAGGCGATCGATAGCAGCCGGCTCAGCAATTTTGGCGATCTGTTCCCGGGCCTCACCAAGCTTCCCTATGCGCAGGGTGAGAAGGGCGAACAATTCTTCATCCCCGTCGATTGGGGCAATACCTCGATCCTCTACCGCCCGGATCTCTTCGACGCCAAGGAAGAATCCTGGACCATGCTGTGGGACGAGCGGTACAGCGGCCAGCTTTCCATGTCGGCCGATGCCACCGAAGCCGTGGCGATCGCCGGCATCGTTGCCGGTGCCAAGGACCCCTTCAACATGACGGACGACGAATTGGCGAAGGCCAAGGAATTGCTGGTGAAGCAGAAGCCGCTCGTCCGCTTCTATTGGGACAGCAACTCGGCGGTCGAGCAGGCACTGGCGTCGGGCGAACTTGTTGCCTCGACGGGGTGGAACAGCTCGGTCGTGACCCTGGCGGGCCAAGGCGTCAACATCAAGTTCGCCAATCCGAAAGAAGGCATCATGAGCTATTGCTGCGGCCTGGTGCTGACCAAGGACGCGCCCCATGTCGACAAGGCCTACGACCTCATCAACGCCATGATCGCCCCGGAAGCTGGCAAGTGGCTGATTGAAGCCCAGGGCTATGGCCACTCGAACCGCAAGACGTTCGAGCTGGTTGAAGAAAAGACCCTTGCCGAACGCGGCCTGCCGAAGGATCCCAGCGAGTTCTTCTCGAAAGGCATCTTCCAGCAGCCGATCAACGACGTTGAGCGGGTGCAGAAGGTTTTCGAAGAAGTGAAGGCCGGGGCCTGATCTTCGGAGTGCAACAGAACCGGGACCGGCCATGGCCGGTCCCGGTTTCGTCTCCGGTACCCATGAAATGAGCACGCAAGCACCTGCAACGGCGGCGTTCGAGGCGCGTTCCGCAAGGCCGGAATGGCTGGACGGCGTGTGGCTGATCCTGCCGACTCTCCTGATCGTCATCGGCATGATGGTCGTGCCGCTGGCTGGCATCATCATCGTCAGCTTCTGGACCCAGTCCGGCTTCGACATCAATGCCGATTGGAATCTCGACAATTACCGCATTCTCTTTACCGACGAAGGGAAGCTCTATCGCATCCTCATCGCCAAATCCCTGTAGATGTCGCTCTGCGCCACGCTGGCGGTCGTGCTGCTCGCCTATCCGATGGCCTATTTCATGGCCTTCCGCATCGACAAATCGAAACTCGTTTGGATCATCCTGCTCACCGTCCCCTTCTGGACCAGCTATCTGCTCCGGATCTTCGCCTGGAAGGTGATTCTCGGCTTCAACGGGGTCATCAATTCCGGCCTCAAATTCGTCGGCCTTATCGACAAGCCGCTTGAGTTCCTTCTCTATAATCCGACCGCCGTCACCATCACCCTGGCGCATGCCTGGGCGGCCTATGCGGTGCTGCCGATCTATGTGAGCCTCGAGAAGATCGACCGCTCCTATCTCGAAGCGGCGCAGGATCTCGGTGACACGCGCTGGAAGCGCTTCTGGCGCATCACGTTCCCGCTGTCGCTGCCGGGCACCATCGCCGCCACCCTGCTCGTCTTCATTCCGACGGTCGGCGATTACATCACGCCGACCCTCGTCGGCGGCACGTCCGGCATCATGATCGGCAATTCGATCGTCACTCAGTTCGGCAAGGCCAACAACGCACCACTCGGTGCGGCCCTTTCCTGCATCATGATGCTGGCGATCACCCTGGCGGTCTGTGCATTCCTGGCGGCAATCGGCCGCAAGCGCCTGAAGGGAGCGGATCTCTAAGCCATGGAAACGATCCGCAAGCATTTCAACCTGCTGTCGCTCTTTGCGATCCTTTACCTCGCCTTCCTCTATGTGCCGGTGCTGCTGCTGCCGCTCTTCTCGTTCAACGACAATATCTATGTGACACTGCCGCTCAAGGGCTTCACGTTGAAATGGTACGAGCATCTGGCCTCGAATGCCGCGCTGCAGGCAGCACTCTGGGCCAGCGTCAAGGTGGGTGCCGGCGTCTCCATCGTCAGCACGATCCTGGGGCTCCTCGCCGCCCGCGCCATGACGCGCTACCGCATTCCCTTCCGCCGCTCGATCTACGCGCTCATCATGCTGCCGCTCGTCATCCCCTACATGGTGATCGGCGTCTCCACCCTGGTGATCCTGCGGCGCGGGCTCGACGTCGACCTCTCGCTCTGGACCGTTGGTGCCTCGCATGTCCTCATCACCGTGCCGCTTTCGATGCTGGTTCTCATGGCGCGCATGGAAGGCTTCGACCGCAGCCTCGAGGAAGCCTCGCGCGATCTCGGCGACACGGCCTGGCAGAGCTTCCGCCGTGTGACGCTGCCCTTGGTGATGCCCGGCATCGTCTCCAGCTTTCTGCTCTGCTTCATCACCTCGTTTGATGAGTATCTGCTGGCCTTCTTCCTGGCCGGCAGCGAATCCACCCTGCCGATCTTCATCTTCAGCAGCCTGCGCTTCCCGTCGAAGATACCGGACGTCCTGGCGCTGGGCTCGCTCATCCTGATGGTCTCGATCGTGCTCGTCGTCTTTGCCGAATGGCTGCGGCGGCGCGGCGTATCGGGCAGCGATTCATCCGTGATTTAAGGACGCGAAGGATTTCCACCATGACGCAACCGATGATTTCCTTGCGCGCGGTCAGCAAGAGGTTCGACACCTTCGCCGCGGTCGACAACGCGACCTTCGACATCCAGCCCGGCGAGTTCTTCTCGCTGCTGGGGCCGTCGGGCTGCGGCAAGACCACCCTTCTGCGCAT
>CAZUAL010000316.1:0-4747 GCA_964618305.1 uncultured Dongia sp.
GCTTCCACCGCCTTGAGGACACCCTTGCCCAGATAGCGGCCCTTGTCGCCGTCCCGCAGTTCCACGGCCTCATGTGCGCCGGTGGAAGCACCCGAGGGAACGGCCGCGCGCCCGCTGGCACCGCTCTCCAGGATGACGTCGACCTCGACCGTCGGATTGCCGCGGCTATCCAGGATCTGGCGGGCGCGGACGTCAATAATGGCGGTCATGGAGCAAACTCCGTGGCTGTGATTCCCAATACTCTTGTGCGGATTTATAGGGTGCGCCGCTGGCGCCATAAAGGGAAAATGCCGTGGCGCCGATCGGATTTGGCGCCAGTAGCTTTCATGCTGGTCAGATGGCGCCGATACCCCTCAAGGCGTCGGCCACGCTTTCGCCGAGCGTCTCCTGCTCGCTTTTGGAAATGCGCCGCATCAGCGGATCGACGAGCGGGATTGCCTCCTCCATCGTTTCCCCCAAGGCGATGCCCAGATGGTGGCAAAGATCGTGGAGCGAATAGGCGTTGAGATCCCGCGCGAGGATCCAGCGCCCGCTATCCGCCCTGGCGATCAACCGGTGAGCCTTGAGGACATCCAGCAGCCAGACGAGGCGTCCCGGATCGGCCGCGAGCGAGGCGATGAGGTACTCGGTCTTCAAGCCGCCGCCATGGGCCTGGGCGCGCGCCAACTCCGCAAGCGTGCCGAGAGAAAGGCTGAGAAGGTCGCCGCGATTCAGGGATTCGCCAATTTGCCGCCGTCCCGATCGCCACTCCGGCAAGGCCGCCGCGATCTCGGCACCGACCAACACCGTCACCCAGACAAGATAGGTCCAAATGAGAAAGATTGGGACTGTTGCGAGCGCCCCATAAACGACTTGGTACGAGCCGAAGAAATGCAGATAGAGACCGAATCCCCGCTTCAGGCATTCGAACAGAATTGCCGCCGCGATGGCACCCATTCCGGCATCCGTAAAGCGCACCGGACGCGTCGGGATGAGCCGGTAGAAGAGCGTAAAGCCAGTCGCCTCCAGCAGGAAGGGAAGGATCGTGGTGAGGATCTTCAGTCCGGCAGACAGGCCATAGAACTCGCCGCTGCCCGCCAGGGAAAAAACATAGGTCGAAATCGACAGTGAAGCGCCGAAGAGCAGCGGCCCGAGCGTGATGATGACCCAATAGACCGGAAAGCGCTTGAGCTTGTGGCGCCCGTTCGTGACGCCCCAGATCTTGTCGAAGGCTGTTTGAATCGTGTTCACCAGCAGAACAGCGGTGAGGCCGATGCCGATGATGCCGGCGGCAGATGCCCCGCCCGCATTGCGCACAAAGGTGAAGAGGTAGTCGTTGACGACACTGGCCAGGTCGGGCGCCAGGTTCTGCGCCAGCAGGATGATGAGGTCGTCGCGCAATCCTTCAAAAGCGGGAAAGGCCGCGAACATGGCTAGGCCGATCGCCATCAGAGGCACAATCGCGAGAAGCGATGTGTAACTGAGGCCGGCCGCTACCCCGGTGCACCCGTCCGCCTGAAACCTGCGCCACACATAGAGCAGGAAACTAGCCATGGCATTCTTGGCACGGTCCGCGATCTGCTTTGCAGACGTTTGACTTGGCCCCGGCTTCGCTTCGGCCGACGGTGCAGCACTCCCTTTATCAGGCAAGCTGTCCATCTCTTTGCCCCACAAGCAAATCATTCCTATGGATTTATAACATGCGTCGAAGATTCGGGCGAAGCCTCCAACGGGGACACGGGCTTCCACCAATCAAGCGCTGAAGTAAATATTCATACGCTAAGGAATTCAATGAATAGTGAAGGGATATTTCCCTCAGCAACCTGTGTTCAATCAGTTATTTACTATTTCAGTGCAGGCTTGTCCGACAATTCAAGGTGAGGTCAGAACAATGCCGAATACTTGGCTCAATACCGCTGCGCTTGCGCTTGCGTCATCACTCGCCCTGGGGCTCGTCATTAGCCCCAATTCTGCTTCAGCGCAGGAAGCGACAACGGGCGCAGCCGCAACGACTGCACCGGCACCAACGCCGGCACCAGCTCCCGCTCCAGCTGCGACAAGCACTGAGGAAGCGGCCGCACCAACATCGCCTCCCATTCCGGCATCGATCATCACGCCCGAGATCATCAATGAGATGAAGACGCGCATCGTACAGCCGGTCACGATCATGTCGATTCAGGCTGCCAACAAGACTCATGCGGGCATTGATCAAGCGGCAATCGACAAGATGGATGCGGCCTGGAAGACTGAAGCGAAGTCAGACGACGAACCCTTCATCGCCGAGATTCTCAGCAGCCCCCTCTCGAACTACCTCCTCTACCAGCAAGCAAGCTCCGCCGGGCTCTATACCGAAATCTTTGTCATGGACCAGTTCGGCCTCAATGTCGGCCAAAGCTCCGTCACATCGGACTATTGGCAGGGCGACGAAGACAAGTATCAGAAGACATTCCTTGTTGGCCCAGATGCCGTCTTCGTCGATGAACCGGAGTTCGAAGACCAGACGAAGACATGGCGCACGCAGGTCAACTTCACAGTTGTCGATCCGGAAACGAAGAAGGCCATCGGCGCAGTTACGGTCGAATTCAATCTGACCGAATTGCAGCGCCGTCAACAGGGTTGAGGAGAGAACCGATCATGAATTTCGCCAATCTTTCCGTTGCAAAGAAACTGACCATTGCCTTTGCGATCCTGGCAATCATCATCATTACCAGTGGCGCTATTTCCATTGTACTCACCAACCGCGTCGGCAGCGCAAATTCGGCGAATGATCTGGCCGAGCAGCAATCGGCTTCCATCAATGCTGCCTTGGCCAGTGTCTCGAAGATGCAAATCGCCATCCGTGGCCTCCTTGTTACCGGCAGCTCCGAATATTCACGCAGCTACGAAGCGCTTTCTGCATCCTTTGATCAGCTCATCCAGAACGCCCAAAATAATGCCGCTGGTGATGCTGCCTTGAAGGAGCCGCTCGACGACATTGCGGCTGCGGTCAAGGAATGGCGCGAAGGCCCCGTTGCCCGCCAGCTGAAGCTGATGCGCCATCCGGCGACAGTGAACGAATCACGCGCTATCGAAGTGACCGGCGCCGGCGAAGCCCTCACCGACCGCATCGAAGCGAATGGCAAGCGGCTGGCGGATGAAATCAAGGCCAATACGACGGCTGGCAACGAACAGATCACAACAGCGCTGAACTGGACACTCCGCGTCGTGATCGGGAGCGCCGTCATCACCTTCCTCGCCGCAATCCTCTTCCTGCTGCTTCTCTCCCGCCAGATCGGCAACCCCATCCGCATGATCACCGGCACGATGAAGGAACTGGCGACGGGCAATACGAATCTCAGCATTCCGTTCGCGAACCGCGCGGATGAAGTCGGCAACATGGCCGCAGCCGTCGCCGTCTTCGCCGACAATATGCGCAAGAACGAGGTACTTCAGGCGGAGGCAGCTCAGCAGCAGAAGGCACGTGAGCAGCGCGCGGCCCAGATGTCGGACCTCGCCCGAGGCTTCGACAATGAGGTCGAGACGATCCTGCGCGCCCTGGTGAAATCGGCTGACGAGCTCGATCATACCGCGGAATCGCTGACCAAGCTCTCGACCGAGTCTCTTGACCAGGTCCAGAAGGTCGCCGCCGCCGCAACGGAGGCAAGCGCCAACGTCCAAACGGTCGCCGCCGCGACCGAGGAACTTTCAAGTTCGATCATGGAAATCAGCCGCCAGGTTGCAAGCCAGGCGGAGATCGCGGCAACGTCGACGCACTCCATCGAAGACACGACCGAGCGCGTTACACTCCTTACTGAGGCCTCAACCAAGATCGGCGATGTCGTCCGCCTGATCACCGAAATTTCGAACCAGACCAACCTGCTTGCCCTCAACGCCACCATCGAGGCGGCGCGCGCCGGTGAGGCCGGCAAGGGCTTTGCCGTCGTCGCCAACGAGGTGAAGAGCCTTGCCAACCAGACCGCCCGTGCGACCGAGGATATTGCGGTCCAGATCCAGTCGATCCAATCCTCCACGCAGTCAACGGCGGATTCGATCCGCTCCGTCGGCGACCAGATTCGCCAGATGAAGGAGATTTCCGGTGGCGTCGCCGCTGCAGTCGAGGAGCAGAACGCCGCGACTAAGGAGATTGCCCGGAACATCCAGGAGGCCTCGGCAGGCAACCAGGAAGTCAGCGAGAAAATTGTCTTTGTGGCCGAGGCCGCGGGGCATACCCAGAATGCGACGGCGACCGTTCTCTCGGCCGCCAAACTGCTGGGTCAGAATACGGCACAGATCCGCTCGACGATCGAACGCTTCATTCACGATGTTCGTGCTCTCTGAGGCGGCCTGATTCTGCCGGCCGTTCGGTCACGTCCCAGTGCCCGAGCGGCCGGCAATTTCGCGCAGTTCCGGGAGAACCCGCGTCACATCGACGGAGCCATCGACCCCGCCGAAGCCCCGGTATAAGGTTCCGAAGAGCTGATAGAGGTGCTGATATACTGCATGCGCCGCCGCGTCCGGCTCGTATCGCTTGTAGGGAAGGCAGAAGGCTGATTGTGCCGACCTGAGATCCGGATAAAAGCCGGCGGCCAAGCTAGCGAATATCGCGGCCCCGAATCCCGTCGGCACCCCGTCCGGCACCAAGACCGGTTTGCCCAACACGTTGGCATAGACCTGATTGAGAGTTCCGCTCCGCTGCGGAATACCACCGCCATTGATGATCCGCTCGACCGGCACACCGCCTTCAATCATCCGCTCCAGGATCAGCCGGGTGTGAAACGCGGTTCCTTCG
>CAZUAL010000317.1:0-4677 GCA_964618305.1 uncultured Dongia sp.
GCTGACCGTCCGCTATGAGGATATGCTGGCCAAGCCCCTGCACAGTTTCGGGGCGATCACGCGGTTTATGGGACTTAAACCCTCGCGCGAGCGGCTGGAGCGGGCGATCGAGCTCTCCTCCTTCAAGAACCTCCGCGCCCAGGAGGAAGCCAAGGGTTTCCGGGAAAAGTCCGAAAAGGGAAGTTCCTTCTTCCGGGTCGGCAAGGCCGGCCAATGGAAGGAGAAGCTGACCCAGGCACAAATTGACCGGGTGGTCGAAAATCACCGGGAACAGATGGCACGTTTCGGCTATCTAGACGAGGCCGGCCGGCCCCGCTGAGCCGGGGGCGGAAGCCGGGGGGACGGATGGTTGCCAGCTGTGGCGGGGTGGTCTCAGCCAGACCTCCCGCCTTGTAATTGCTTTGCCTTTTGCGGCCGCAGCTTTGTGGCAATTGCGCCACAGGTGCCAAAAAATGCCACAGTGTTCGGCTCAAATGGTTTGACACCCCCCCTTCATTCCGAGAAGGTACAACGTGTTCCGGGCTGAGCGGCTTTTTGAGTCGATTTCGCCATTTATTGGCAAAACCGACTGAGCAAAGTCGGTCCGCGAACGAGGGGCATCCGGGCCTCCTTTCAAGACCGCAAAGGTCGGAGGAAAGTTCGGGTGGCAATCGCAAACTTAGGGAATCTCGAGATGAAGAAAGTTCTCCTGGGGACCTCGGCTCTGCTCGGCGTCGGCCTCCTGGCCGGTACCGCTGCTGCGTCCGATGGTGTCAAACTGAGCCTCGGCGGCTTTATGCGTTCGTACTTCGGCGTCACCGTCGATGACGACAAGGCCGGTGAGTCGGGCGACAACCGCAACCTGACTGGCGTCGGCACGGACGGCGAAGTCTATTTCACCGGCAGCGTGACGCTGGACAACGGCATCACCGTCGGCACCCGTATCGAGCTCGAAGCTGAGTCGCGCGCCGACCAGATCGACGCCGCTTACGTCTATTTCTCGGGCAACTTCGGTGACATCCGCATCGGTTCGCTCGCGGGCGCCGCTGGCAATATGTACATGCTGCCGCCGGGCTCGTCGGCCAACTTCGGTCCGTACTCGCCGAACACCATCGGTTCGGTCGCCTCGCCGGGCGGCTTCGATCCGGAAGGCATGCTCGCCGGCAAGGACAAGGCGCAGAAGATCGTCTACTACTCGCCGAACTGGTCGGGCTTCAGCTTCGGCGTGTCGTACACGCCGGAAGATAACTTCGAGACCCAGGCTGACGGTGCGGACGCCACGTTCCACCCGACCCGCAACACGGGCGACTCGGCTAACAACTTCGCCCTCGGCCTGCACTATGCCTATGAAGGCGATGGCTGGGGCTTGGATGCCGGTGCCGCTGGCTACTGGGAAGGCGACATCCAGGAGAAGACTGCTGGTAACGACGAGCAGGCTGGCTACAACGCCGGCGTGAACGTCAACTTCGGCGGTCTGACCGTTGGTGCGGCCTTCACCTACCTCGATGACGAAAATGGTCAGGGCGAGGACAGCTGGGCCGTTGGTACGGGTCTGTCGTACAATGTCGACGCCTGGACCGTGGGCGCTGGCTGGGCTCACTTCGAGCGTGAAGTTGCTGGCTTCAGCGACGAAACCACGATCGACCGCGTTGGCGTGACCGGTTCGTACGCGATGGGCCCGGGCATCGATCTCGATGCTGGCCTGTTCTACACCTGGGCTGACCAGGCTGACGACTCGCTCGCGACGGATGACTACGACGCGATCGAATTCTCGGTCGGTTCGTCGATCACCTTCTAATATCGATCCGGCTTCCGCCGGAAAGATGTGGAAAGTACTTGGAGGGGAGCGAGCAATCGCTCCCCTTCTTGCTTTTGGGTCCGCGTGATTGCCATGGGGCTCTGCCCTCCCTGGCTCTTAGCTCTCTGGCTCTTCGCTCTCTGGCTTCGCCCGGCATGGCTTTGTAGGATGGCGCCGCTTCAAACCATCACGCCACCGAATGCAACGCCATGACAGAATACGCGCACATCGCCGCCAATATCGCCCTCATCAAGCAGCACATCGCGACCGCCGCTGAGGAAGCCGAGCGGCGCCCCGCCGAAGTGGCGCTCGTCGCCGTATCCAAGACGCATCCGGCCGAGGCCGTTGCCGCGGCCATCGCTGCCGGACAAAAGATCTTCGGCGAGAACCGCGTGCAGGAAGCGCAGGCGAAATTCCCGTCCCTCAAGGCGCTCTATCCGGATCTCGAACTGCATCTGATCGGCCCGCTGCAATCGAACAAGACGCGCGAAGCCGTGGCGCTCTTCGACGTCATTGAAAGCGTCGACCGCGAGAAGCTCGCGCGCGCCATCGCCGACGAGACGAAAAAGCAAAACCGCCACCCGAAGCTCTTCATCCAGGTGAATATCGGCGAAGAACCGCAGAAAGCCGGCATCGCGCCGGCGGAGGTCGATGCCTTCGTGACGCTCTGCCGCGACGAGCTGGGCCTCAAGATCGACGGGCTGATGTGCATCCCGCCCGCCGACAAGCATCCGGCACCCTTCTTCGCCCTGCTGCGCGAGATGGCGAAACGCAATGGCCTCAATCAGCTCAGCATGGGCATGAGCGGCGATTACGAGACAGCCATCCAGTTCGGCGCCACCCATGTGCGCGTCGGGACCGCGATCTTCGGCGCGCGGTAGAACATCTCCGGCCGATGGGTGGATGGGTTTACATCGTCACGAACCGCAAACACGGCACACTCTACACAGGCGTCACGAGTGATCTCGCAAAGCGGGCCTGGGAGCATCGCGCTGGCGTTGTTGCCGGGTTCACAACGCGCTATGGGCTGAAGCGTCTCGTATTTGCCGAGTACCATTATGACATTCGCCTCGCCATTCAGCGTAAGAAGAACATCAAACGCTGGCCGCGCGCGTGGAAGATCAATGTGATCCAGAGCACAAATCCCGAATGGGAAGATCTCTACGATCAACTGATGCGGTAGCGCGAGATTGTGGCGGCGGGTCAAAGCGCGCAGGCGAGAATGGAGCGGCTGAAATCATGCCGATCAAGTAAACCGCGTCATCCCCGGGCTTGTCCCGGGGATCCAGTGGTGCCGCTTGAGAAAGTGGATGCCCGGGACTACGCCCGGGCATGACGACGCAAAAAGGCGACGGACCTCATACGGTCCGCCAAGTGCCTACGCTTCGGCTGCTTCCGCGGCGCGTTCGGCTTTCTTGCGCTCGTTGGGATCGAGGATCGCCTTGCGGATGCGCACCGCCTTCGGCGTCACTTCAACGAGCTCATCATCCTGAATGTAGGCAAGCGCCTGTTCGAGGCTGAGCTTCATCGGCGGCGTCAAACGGATGGCTTCATCCTTCGACGTCGTGCGGATGTTGGTGAGCTGCTTCGACTTCAGCGGATTGACTTCAAGATCGTTCGAGCGGCTGTTCTCACCGATGATCATGCCTTCATAAACGGGAACGCCGGCATCGATCATCAGCTTGCCGCGCTCTTCGAGATTCCAGAGCGCGTAGGCGACCGAGGTGCCGTTGGCATTGGAGATGAGGACACCGTTGCGGCGTCCTTCGATCGGGCCCTTATAGGGCTGATAGCCGTGGAACAGGCGGCTCATGACGCCGGTGCCGCGCGTGTCGGTCAGGAACTCGCCGTGATAGCCGATGAGGCCGCGCGCCGGCACCAGCAGCACCAGGCGCGTCTTGGCGCCACCCGAGGGCCGCATCTCGACCAGCTCGCCACGGCGCTGGCCCAGCTTGTCGATGACGACACCGCTGAATTCCTCGTCGACGTCGATGACGACTTCTTCGATCGGCTCCAGGCGCTGATGCGTTTTGGGATCGGTCTGGTAGATGACGCGCGGCCGGCTGATCGAAAGCTCGAAGCCTTCGCGGCGCATCACTTCGATGAGCACGCCCAGCTGCAATTCGCCACGGCCGGCAACCTGGAAGGCGTCCTTGTTGGCGGTCTCGGTGACGCGGATGGCGACGTTGCCTTCCGACTCACGCATCAGGCGGTCGCGGATCATGCGGCTCGTCACCTTGTCGCCATCGCGGCCGGCAAGCGGGCTGTCATTGACCGAGAAGGACATGGCGAGTGTGGGCGGATCGATCGGCTGCGCCTTCAAGGGCGTCTCGACCTCCATCGCGGCGATCGTGTCGGCGACCGTGCTCTCAGTCAGGCCGGCGATGGCGATGATGTCGCCTGCTTCCGCCGAATCCACCGGCGTACGCTCAATGCCGCGGAAAGCGAGCAGCTTGGTCAAGCGGCCCACTTCCACCTGCGTGCCGTCGGGGCGCATGGCGCGGAGCTGCATGTTGACCTGCGCCTTGCCGGTCTGGATGCGTCCCGTGAGAACGCGGCCGAGGTAATTGTCGTACTCGAGCGTCGTCACCAGCATCGAGAAGGGCTTGTCCTCCTCGACCTTAGGCGCCGGCACGTGATCGACGACGAGATTGTAAAGCGGCGAGAGGTCCTTGCGCTCGCCCTTCTCCAGATCGGTCGTCGCCCAGCCCTGCTTCGAGGAAGCAAAGAGGGTCGGGAAGTCGAGCTGCTCGGGTGTCGCGTCGAGGGCCGCGAAAAGGTCGAAGACCTGGTCATGGACGGCATGCGGGTCGGCGTCGGGCCGGTCGCACTTGTTGATGACGACGATCGGGCGAAGGCCCAAACGCAGCGCCTTCGTGGTCACGAACTTGGTCTGCGGC
>CAZUAL010000318.1:0-4672 GCA_964618305.1 uncultured Dongia sp.
GCCACCGTGTGCTCGAAATCGGCGATGAACTTGACCGCGTCCTTGACCCGCGACTGGGTGGAAAGCTGCACGGCCCTGGTCGAACATCGCGACGGGCGCCTTGAGATTATCGAATGGGCGCGGGCACGCCAGCTGCCGATGCTGACGAAAGATCTCGCGAGCGTGCCGGCCGAATGACGATGTCGCTCAACATCGCGATTGTCACCGATGCCTGGGCGCCGCAGACCAACGGCGTCGTCCGCACGATCGGCCGCACGATGGATGAGCTTGCCGAAGCCGGGCACCGGCCGACGATCATCTCGCCGCAATCCTTCCGCTCGCTCCCGTGCCCGACCTATCCTGAAATCCGCCTCTCGCTCTTTCCCTACCGGCGCCTGGCGGCAAGGCTCGATGCCCTGCAGCCCAACGCGATCCACATCGCGACGGAAGGGCCGCTGGGAATGGCTGCGCGCCGCTATTGCCTGCGGCGGGGGCTTCCCTTCACCACCGCCTATCACACGCGCTTCCCGGAATATATCGCCGCCCGCTTCGGCCTGCCGCTGCGCTGGTCCTACGCCTGGCTCCGGCGCTTCCATGCGGCGGCGCAGGCCACCATGGTGGCAACGCCCTCGATCGAGGCGGATTTGCGCGCGCGCGGCTTCCTCCACATCAAGCGCTGGTCACGCGGCGTCGATACGCTGCTGTTCCGCCCGCGCCCGCAGGCCAACGCGCTGCCGCCCTTTGCCGATCTGCCGCGCCCGATCCATCTCTATGTGGGGCGCGTCGCCATCGAGAAGAACATCGAAGCATTTCTCGCCCTCGATCTCCCCGGCAGCCAGATTGTCGTCGGCGAGGGACCGCAATATGCCGATCTCAAGGCGCGCTTTCCGAAGGCGGTCTTCCTCGGCAAGAAGGTGGGCGAGGATCTGGCGCAGCTTTACGCCGCCGCCGATGTCTTCGTCTTCCCGAGCCTCACCGACACGTTCGGTCTGGTGATCCTCGAAGCCCTTGCCTCCGGCGTGCCGGTTGCGGCTTTTCCGGTCGCGGGACCGAAGGACATCGTGCAGGAAGGTGTGTCCGGTGCGCTCGACCGCGATCTCGGGCGGGCCATCGCCCGTGCCCTCAAGATTCCGCGCAAGCAATGCCGGCAGGAAGCCGAACGCTTTTCCTGGCGCGCCGCCACGGAGCAATTCCTCTCCAACCTCGTCCTGATCCCGGCGCGGCTTTTCACCTAAGACCCAAGCAAGCGCCTTACATGGCGCGCGATCATCAGCTCCTCGTCGGTTGGCACCATCAGCACGCGCGGACCGGCTTCGCTGCCGCTCATATCGGTCCGCCGCGTTGCATTGGCCGCCTGGTCGAGCGACAGGCCGAGCCAGCCTGACGCGCCGACGATGCGGGCGCGGATGTCGGCGCCGTTCTCGCCGATGCCGGCGGTGAAGACGAGCGCGTCAATACCGCCCAGGACGGCCGCCAGCGCGCCGATTTCCTTGGCGATGCGATAGACGAAGTGATCGAGTGCCAGCCGCGCCATCGGGGCGTCGCTTGCCTCCAGGACGCGCACATCGTTGCTGATGCCGGACAGGCCCTTGAGGCCGCATTGGTGGTAGAGGAACTTTTCCAGCGCCGCGAGATCCATGCCCTTCTCGCGCATCAGATGGAGAATGACACCGGGATCGAGCGCCCCCGGCCTCGTTCCCATCGGGATGCCATCGAGCGCGCTGAAGCTCATGGTGGAATCGATGCTGCGGCCATCCTTCAGGGCGCAGAGCGAGCAGCCATTGCCGAGATGGGCGACGATGACGCGGCCCCGCGCGATGCTTGGCGCGACCTCCTGAAGCTTCTCGGCGATGAACTCGTAGGAGATGCCGTGGAAGCCATAGCGCCTGACACCTTCGCGGTAGAGTACATCGGGGATGGCGAAGCGGTCGGCCAGCTCGCCATGCCCGCGATGGAAGGCGGTGTCGAAACAGGCGATCTGCGGAAGGTCCGGGCGCCGCCGGCGCCAGGCCAGGATCGGCGCGAGGTTCTTGGGCTGGTGCAGCGGGGCCAGCGGCGTCAGCGCCTCGATCTTGGCCAGCACGGAATCGTCGATCGGCGTCGCGGTGGCGAAGTCGGCGCCGCCATGCACCACGCGGTGCCCGATCGCCGCGATCGGCGCATCCATGAGGCCCGTCGCCTTGCCGCTTGTGAGCCATGCGCCAACGATGGCTTCGCCGGCCTCGACGGTCGGCACGGTATCGCTACCCGGCGTCTCGTCGGTGATGACGGCGCCACTGCCATCCTTGATGACGAAGCGCGGATTGGAGCCGATCCCGTCGAGCAGTCCGCTGATACGGCGCTGCAGCCCCCCGGCCACATCGGCAAAGGCCTGGAACTTGATGCTGGAGGAACCGGCGTTGATGGCCAGGATGGTGCGGTCTTTGGTTCGGGTCATGGGGCGATCCTAGGCCAGAGGCGGCCGCCGCTGGCAAGGGCCAACGCTGCCGGGCCTGTCATGCCAGCCTACTGTCCGGCCAGCCAAAAAGGGCGCCCTCCCTTGTTGTGCCTTCCGTGGCGCGCGGGCCTTTCCGCCTGGGTTGGCGCCCTTTAGGATGCGGGCCATGAGAATCAGCACCCGATCAGACCTCACCGACTGGCATCAGACCTGGCCCCACGCTGCCGCCGCGGCCCGGGTTCTCGCGGCACTGAAGGCTGCCGGGGGCGAGGGGCGCTTCGTCGGCGGCTGCGTGCGCGATGCGCTCCTGGCGCGCGATATCCGCGACATCGACATCGCCACCAATCTCGACCCCCAGGCAGTAATCGCAGCCCTGGCGGCGGCCGATCTGAGGTCGGCACCGACCGGCATCAAGCACGGCACCGTGACGGCGATCGCCGACCATGTCGGCTTCGAGGTGACGACGCTGCGGCATGACGTGGAAACCTTCGGCCGTCATGCCAGGGTCGCCTTCACCGACGATTGGCAGCAGGATGCGGCGCGGCGCGACCTCACCATGAACGCGCTCTTCTGCGATGCGGCCGGTGTGATCCATGATTATTTCGGCGGGCTCGATGATCTCAGGGCCGGCCGCGTGCGCTTCGTCGGCGATCCGGCGCAGCGCATGGACGAGGATTACCTGCGCATCCTACGCTTCTTCCGCTTCCATGCCGATTATGCGGCGGGCGATTTCGATCAGGCGGCGATCGATGCGGCAACGACGCGGCGGCAGGAGTTGAAGCGCCTCTCCGGCGAAAGGCTGCGGCAGGAGACGCTGAAACTTTTGACGGCGCGGCGCGGTGTCGAAACCTGGGAAGCGATGCTGGAGCGGGGCTTTGCCGATGCCTATCTGCCCTGGGCCACGTCGCAGGACCGGCTGGTCAAGGTTGCCTCCCTCGAGACACGGTTGAGACTCACGCCCGATCCGATCCGCCGGCTGGCGGCGCTGACGCTCACCGGCAGCGGGGGCGACATCGCCGAGACCTTGAAGCTCTCCAATGCCGAACGTGACCGGCTCATCGCCGCGAGTGCGGCGCGGGCACCTTTCGACGTTGCCGATGACGAGATCGTGCATCGGCAGATCTATGCGCTGGGCAACGACCGCGCCCGCGACCAGGTGCTGATCGATTGGGAACCGGGCGCGCGGGAAGGGCAATGGCATCGCGCCTTCGAGATCGTGCAGAACTGGCCGCGCCCCAACTTCCCGCTTGCCGGCCGCGATCTCATCAAGCTCGGCCTCAAGGCCGGACCGGAATTGGGGACGACGCTCGCGGAACTTGAAGCCTGGTGGATCGAGGGCGATTTTTCGGCCGACAAGGACGCTTGCCTGGCCGAGGCGCGGAAGATCATCGGCGCTTAATCGGCGCCTAGGCTTCCACGAGATCCAGCAATTCGCCCTTGGGATCGAGAAGTGCCGCAACGGCCTTCCCGCCATAGCCGCAGCCGCCATCCAACGTCATCGTGAAGGCGCTCATCGCCGGCCCGCCATGTTGCCGGTCGAAGCCGCGGATCACTTTGAGGAACTGGCCGTAAGGGTGGTCGAGGTTGGCAAAGGCGCTGCTGCCCCACCAGAGACTGTCTCCCTGCGCGGAAAGCGGCCGCTCCGGGTCGAGCCCGGCGTGAACGAAAAGGAGGCTGAGATCGTCGGTATAGGCCGCGCGGCGGATGGCCGACATCAGCGCCGCGTGGCCCGGGCGCGCCTGCTGGGCGGCGCGAAGGGAGTTGGTCCAGCGCGTGATGGCCAATGCTCCCTCGCGGCAATGAATGATGCCTTCAGCCGGATCGCCGCCATAGGCGGTGATGCTGGGCCCGATCCCCTGCTGCAGCAGCCAGGGCAGGACCTCACGCGGATTGGGCGCGAATTGCAGCTGCAGCAGCTTGATCCACATTTCCTCCTGCTGCCCGCGCAGGTATGCGATGTCGGTCGGAAACATCATGGGCCGCGCCAGGATCTGGCGCCGGAAGGTGATGATCTCGTCGATCGTGCCGGCGACATCGGGACCGCGACCCATGAATCCGCCCAGATAGACGATGCGGTCGACGGGTTCGAATTGCTCACCGATATAGGCATGGAGGGCACGCAGGCGCGGCATGTCGCCATGGACGGGAGAGATCGCCCAGACGCGGCCGGGCTTCTTCAATACGGCGAATTTCTCTCGTTCCTGCATGGACTCGGATGGCGGCTGCGACTCGGGGACAATTCGACCATCATAGCAT
>CAZUAL010000319.1:0-4647 GCA_964618305.1 uncultured Dongia sp.
GTTGTCCGTGGGAATCTCCCCCAGGAACATGGGAAAACACTACCCCCCCCCCCCCCCCCCCCCCCCCGGCGGGGGGGGGGGGGGGGGAGGGCCCCCCCCCCCCGGACCCCCGGGGTACCGGGGGGGTGGGGGGGGTTCCCGGGTTGTTTGCACCCCCCCGCTGTGTTACCCCTCCCCCCTTGAGGGGGAGAGTTAGAGAGGGGGGTATCGCCGCGAAGCGATCAGATCTTGATCCGCACGCTGTAGGTGAGGGTGGTCGAACCTTCCGCTGGAACCTCGACCAGCCATTGCGCGGTGCTGGAGTCGAGCTGCTCGTGCTTCTGCGATTCGCTCAGCACTTTCCATTCACCGGGAAAGGCTTCGCGCAGATCGACGGTGACCTTTTCCTTCTTCGCGTTCTTGATTTCGATCTCGTATCCATTTTCAAAGAGATCGTCGGCAAGCTTCGTGTAGCTCGTCTGCTTGGCGCGCGCGGTGATGTCGAAGGCTTCGCCCAAGGTCAAATCGACACGCTCGTTCTTCGGCGTGTGGTCGATATGATCCTCGCCGACGAAGAGGGCGTTGCCGCTGCCGTCCTTCTTGTAGACGCGGACGACACCCGCCGGCAGCGGCATGCCCATGTGCGATTTTTCATCATTCTTGAACTTGAGCTTCACGGTCGCATTCTGGCGGGGTCCTTCGCCGAAATTGTAGCCGTAATTGCCCCAGACATTGGCGCTGTTGGTGAAGAGATATTGCTTTTCGACCGGCACGTCGGCGGCGGCGAGCATCGCCACCTGCTTGGTCTGATTCTCTTTGATCGTGGTCGGCCGCTCCAGGCTGTAGAGGTGATATTCGAAGGCCGCCTGCTCGACCATCTTCGGCGCCATCGCCGGCATCGCATCGGCGGCCATGCCGACCATCTGCCGCTCCAGCATCGGCTGTACCTGGTTGACGTTGCCGGCGACGAGCTGGAGCTTCGCATCCTTGTAGGTGATGCCGCTCTGGTTGGTGAGCGTCACGAGGCCGTTGATGGAGACACTCTTCTCATCCGCCGAGAGATCGGCCACGTAATCGGCCGACCAGGAAAGGCCGCGGCTTAGATACGAAAGATCGACCGGTACCTCGCCCGCTTTTTCTGCCACCGCCTTGATGACCAGCGTCGGGCGCGCGCGCAAATTGGCCGGCACGCCTGAATAGACGAAGCGGCCGGGGATCGCGGTTTCGATCCGGTCACCGATCTTCAGGACCGCCTGGCCGCCGGCCACGGAGAGCACTTCCGCCTCCTCGCTGGTGTCGGCGCCGGTTTCCGGATTGGTGCGGAAGACGCGGATCTTCTGACCCACCGATTTCTCCAGGAGCTTCTCGGGCGTCAGCAGGTCGAAGTCGAAATTCTGCTCCAGCACGTCGAGCGCGCCGCCGCCCGCGTTGAGGAGCGCCGTCTCGGGCCGCATGGCGGCGGAGACGTCGATGAAGGCGATGTCATTCTCGCCCGCCGTGACGCTCACTTTCCGCGAATCGCGGATGAGGGCGAGGTCCTGATTGTAGATCGTCACACTGATGCCGGTCTGGCTCTCGGTGGTGAGTGCCGTCTCGGCAAAAGCGCCGCTGATGGCGGTGAAGCAGAGAGCGAGCGCGGTACCGGCAACGAGCAGAGATCGCATGGGTGGATCCTTCGTGGAGTGATGAGGTCGGAATGTCACGATAATTGGTGACGGATTGCGGCAAGACTATGACGGCCGCCCTCCCGACCTCAAGCGATGCCGATCACGTTTGCGTGGGGTAATCCGGATTAAGTTCCCGTCATTCAATCCGGCGGGACGTGAATGCTTTCATTCGCCGGCCTCGCGCCGGATGACAACCCGCACATGCATGGCGCCGTCCTGGCTGATGCCGGTGCGGGCGATGAGGGTTTCAGCGGCGCCGCTATCCATCAGGCGCGCAGCGACGGCATTCGAAAGCACCATGCCCTTGGCCCAATTCTCCTGCGTGCCGGCTTGCGGAACCTCCGTGCTGACGCTGGCTTCGTTGGGAAGGACCGAGAGCATGCCGGCGAGGGCGAAGAGCAGGTCCTTGTCGCGCGCTTCGCCTTCGCCATTGAGGCGGGCGATCGGCAAATCGAGCAGCACCGCCGTCTCCTGCGGCTGGACGGTGATGTCTTTGAGGGCCGGTGCCGCGTCGATCTTGGTCTTGAGGAGTGTGGCGAGATAATCCGTGTCGCGGCCTTCCTCGCTGTCCTTCGCCTGCATCGATTTGTCGGCCGTGCCGTCCGTGGCGGAGATTTCCGTATCCGTTTTTGTGACGCCGAATATGGCCTGCATCTTCTCGCGGTCGGTCTGCGCCAGGGAATAGAGCAGCACGAATGAAGCCAGCAGGCAGCCGGCAAAGTCGGCAAAGCTCATCAGCCAGACCGGCTGCTTGACCTCGTAATGCGGCGCCTCGCCCGCGCGGATGAAATCGTCGCCGAACATCAGGGCGTCTCCGTTGCCGCGGGAGTCACGAAATCAGGCTGGGGCGGGGCGAGCTTCAGCAGCAGCGTGATGTTGGCCTTGTCGCCGGCACCGTTGCCGATGAAGAAGCGCGCCGGCGGTACGCCGCGGTTCATCGCGGCGGCGGCGAGGACCCCCGCATATTCGTTGCTGAAATCACGGTCGGCGAAGCGCAACTCGACCTCGTAGCCGGTGTCCTGCGGCAAGTTAACGAGGGCCTTGGCGAGGGCGGCAAGCCCATCCTCCAGCTCACGGGTCGTGGCCTTCCCGGTCGTGTCGATGGCGCTGGTGATGGGCAGAGTAAGGACCAGGTTGTTGCCGCCGCTTTCGCCCGCCACCTCGGCCAGCGGCAGGGCGGCGCGGAAGCCGGCGGCGGCGGCACCCAGGATTTCGCCCTCGCTTGGCCGCTGGTCTTCCTTGCCGAGCGCGAAGGTCGCTTTGACGCCGCTCATCAGCTCATGCATCCGGGTGTTTTCGTGGAGCGAGATGCTGGTCAGCACGATCATGAAGGTGGTGATCATCAGCATCAGGCTGACGAAGGTCGGCAGCGACGGATTGCCGGCCGGCACGAATTTGACCTCCGGCAGAGGCAGGGGCCGTTTGTGGGCCCGCCTTTCCTTGCGCGGCACGGGTGGTTCGAGTTCGGACACGGGCGGCGGACCTTCATCGCTGACGGGCGGTTGCAACCCTAACTGAAATGCAAGCCCCGGGCCAGTTTGGGGCCGTTCCCTAGACTTTCTGCCGGGCTTTCAGGGCCTGGATCAGGGTCCCGTCATCCAGGTAATCGAGCTCGCCACCGACCGGCACACCGTGGGCGAGGCGCGAAATCGTGACGCCGAAGGGCTGCAGCCGGTCGGAGAGATAGTGCCCGGTGGTCTGCCCGTCGACCGTGGCACCCAGGGCCAGGATCACCTCCTTGACCCCGCCCCCCTCCAGGCGGCGCAGGAGCGGGCCGATGCTGAGCTGTTCCGGCCCGATCCCGTCGAGGGCGGAAAGTACCCCACCCAGCACATGGTAGCGGCCCTTATAGGTGGCGATCCGCTCCAGCGCCCAGAGATCGCCCACATCAGCGACGACGCAGATCTGGCCCGGATCGCGGCCAGGGTCACGACAGACGGCGCACGGGTCCGCGGCGTCGAGATTGCCGCAGACCGAGCAGGTCTTCACGTTGGCGGCGACGTCGCCCAGCGCTTCGATCAGCGGATGCAGCAGCGCCTCGCGCTTTTTCAACAGGTGCAGCACCGCGCGCCGGGCCGAACGGGGTCCCAGGCCCGGCAGGCGGCCCATGATCTGGATGAGTTTCTCGATATCGTTCATGGGCGGGATTCGGAATATGGTTAACGAGCTGTCGGCACTTGCTGGCGGAGCATAGCCCCCACCGCCGATTCCGGGCTACAGAAAGCCGGCGTCCATTGACTCTCCGGCCCGGAAAGCCTAGGTTCCGGCCCGCTTTACCTTATTTGGCAGAGCCTTGGCCCCGAGGGGCCCCGCCCGTCTGCGAGTTTCGCACACGGGCGCGTATGCGTTTTGGGCCATGGCTCGCCGCGTTAAGGCGCTGAAAAGTAAGGATTTTTGACGGGAACGGCATGTTCGAGAAGCTGAGCGAAAGATTAGGCGGTGTCCTCGATAAGCTGACCAAGCGCGGTCAGCTTTCCGAGGCTGACGTCGACGAGGCGCTGCGGGAAGTCCGCGTGGCGCTCCTCGAGGCTGACGTCGCCCTGCCCGTCGTGAAGGATTTCGTCACCGCCGTCCGCGCCGAAGCGGTGGGCGAGAAGGTGGTGAAATCGGTCACCCCCGGCCAGATGGTCATCAAGATTGTCCATGACGAGCTGGTCAATGTGCTGAAGCCCCAGGGCCATGAAGCGCCGGGCCTCGACCTCACGCATACCCCGCCGGTTCCCATCCTGATGCTGGGCCTGCAGGGTTCGGGCAAGACCACCTCGACCGCCAAGATCGCGCGCCGCTTTGCCGAGAAACAGGGCAAGAAGGTGCTGATGGCGTCGCTCGACACGCGCCGCCCCGCCGCCCAGCAACAGCTCGCCATCCTCGGCGAGCAGACCGGTATCAAGACGCTGCCCATCGTCCCGGGCGAGCCGCCGGTCGCCATCGCCAAGCGCGCCATGAACACGGGCCGCCTCGAAGGCTATGACATCGTTATGCTCGACACCGCCGGTCGCCT
>CAZUAL010000320.1:0-4633 GCA_964618305.1 uncultured Dongia sp.
AGAAAGAGGGGCCGGTGACATTCTCACCGGCCCCTTTTTCGCCCTTCTTCCGCCATCTTTGCGTGTTCTCCTTCCTGCGCCACAATCAGGAGAAAATTATGCGTCCGCTCCGGCTCGCTTTCATCTACGCCATTCTCGCCCTCACCCTTCCCACGACCACCGCCTGCCAGTCGCAGCCCGCCGCCAAGGCCGAGCCCTTGAAGGTCGAGGCCGGCAGCTCTTACGAAACGGCGATCGTGCTCGAAGGTGCGACCAATGAAGGCAGCGGCGTGCGCGCCGAACACGTCTATGTGCAGAAGCACTACCCCACCTTCACCTGGCAAAGCCAAGGTGTCGCCAACAAGGATGGCCGCGTCTACGACATCGTCGAACTTGTCGATGGCACGGAGACAAGAACTCTCTATTTCGACATCACCAGCTGGTTCGGGAAATTGTAGTGGGTCGACCTATGGGCGGACACATCTTGTTGTATAAGGCTGCGACACAATCGCCCTTTAACAGTTAGGAAACCATCATTCTGCATAGTGTCTCCGCGGTCTTGGGGAATTGCGGCCGCATCGATTGGGGACGACAAGCTTCATGTCTTGGCTGCGCACCGTTATTGCCAGTGTCACGTTGTTGCTGCTGCCCGTGTTGGCAGCGACGGCCTCGGCGCTTGAGCCCTTGCCGGCGCCAACCGGCGCCGTGATCCTCACCATCAAGGGTGATCTCGGCGTTCACAACAGGGATGATGGCAGCGCCGCCTTCGACATGGCGATGCTGAAATCCCTGCCGAGCGCCGGCTTTGAAACGACCACCATCTGGACCGATGGCATGCAGACGTTCAAAGGTGTCAGCGTCGCCGACCTCCTGGCGCGTCTCGGGGCGACGCCCGCCGAGATCAACGCCGTCGCCACCAATGATTACGAGATCCGCTTTCCCGCGAGCGACGCGCTCCAGCATGACGCCCTCATCGCCTATGCCGCCAACGGCAAGCCGCTGCCGCCCAGCGACAAGGGTCCACTCTGGATCGTCTATCCTTATGACAGCGACGTGGCCCTGCAGACCGAACGATATTTGAGCCAATCGGTCTGGTGCCTCGACACGATCACGCTTCATTGATGATGACCATTCCCGGCATATCGGCGCGAAGCGAATTCTGGAAGCGCACCGTCACGGTGGTCTTCTGCACCATCGTCTGCGGCCTTCTCATGGCCCTCCTCTTCCTGCGCGACGACATCTCGCAGCATTTCGACCGCATGCGGCGCGCGACCGCCGGCGCGCTCATCTGGAACACGGCGCAATTCGAGGTCGACCTCGCCCGCTTTGGTACTTCCTTTGCCACCATGCATGGCGGCGATCCGAAGCTGCTGCCCCCTGATGTGCTGCGCCGCTGGCATGCCCTGCAAAACCGCTATGCCGTCCTGGCAAGTGGCGTCGTGCATGAGGAACTCACCGCCAATCCCAACACGGCGGTGATGCTGCCCGGAATCCATGCGGACCTTGCCAAGCTCAGCGAACTCATTGAAGGGCCGGACGCAGCGCCCTTGAACCATTATGACCGTATTGTCGTCCTGATCGACGGGCTGCAGGTGAAATCGCACCGCCTGGCCGTGCTGACGACAACCAGCGCCGCCGCGCGCGACGAATGGGCGCGTGAATCGCTCGCCAGCCTCATTGACCGCATCGCCGCCGTGCGCTTTGCGCTGGCTTTTGTGCTGGGCGCTGGCATCATCGTGCTCTTCCTGCAGCAACGGCGCCTGAAGCGCCTCACCCGTGACCTTGCCCGCGCCAAGATTCAGGCCGAGGAAGCCAACCGCGCCAAGACCGATTTCCTCGCGCATATGAGCCACGAATTCCGCACGCCTTTGAATGCGATCATCGGCTTTTCCGATCTCATCAAGGCGGAGATTTTCGGGCCGGTGACACCGCCCCGCTACAAGGAATATGTCGCCGACATTTCGGATGCCGGCAATCACCTGCTCGGTGTCATCGACAAAGTGCTCGATATCGCGAAGATCGAAGCCGGCAAGATCGAGCCACGGCCACAGCCCGTCGATCTCCCCGACCTCCTCAAATCCTGCGCCGATCTGGTGCAGCAGCCGATCGACCAGCGCGATCTCAAGTTCAATGTCGATGTCGCGGGCGATCTGCCGGCCATTGTCGCGGATCCGCAGCATCTGCGGCAGATCCTGCTCAACCTCCTCAGCAACGCCGTCAAGTTCACCCTCTCCGGCGGCGAGATCACGCTGGGCGCCACGCGCAAGGTTGCCAATGACGAGGAGTGCATCGAGATCTGGGTCAGCGACACCGGCATCGGCATCGCGCCCAATGACATCACCAAGGCGCTTTCGCCTTTCGGCCAGGTGCGCACCAACGTCACGACCGCGCACAAGGGAACCGGGCTTGGCCTCCCCATCACCAAGTCGCTGACCGAGCTCAATGGCGGGCGCTTCGAGATCGAAAGCGCGATCGGCAAGGGCACCCGCGTCTCCATCCACTTCCCGCGCGCCAAGATCGCCGGCAAGAAGCTGGCCGCTTAAATCTCCGTCAATGTTGCCCGTCAGGGCAGCAGGATGACCGAGCCCGTCGTCTTGCGCGCCTCGAGATCGCGCTGCGCCTGCGCCGCCTCTTTCAGCGGATAGGTATGGCCGATCTTGATCTTGACCGTGCCCTTCGAGACGACATCGATGAGCGCGTTGGCCGAAAGCTCCAGATCCGCGCGCGTTGCCGTATAGGCCATGAGTGTCGGGCGGGTGAGGAAAAGCGAGCCTTTCTGCGAAAGAAGCAGCGGCTCGATCGCCGGCACGGGCCCAGATGCATTGCCGAAGGTGACGAGATAGCCGCGGGGTTTCAGACAGTCCATCGACAGGATGCAGGTATCCTTGCCGACGCCGTCATAGACGACATTGACCCCCTTGCCCCCGGTCAGTTCCTTCACCCGCTTCACCCAATCCTCGGCGCGGTAATCGATCACATGGTCGGCGCCCAGCGCCTTGGCGATGGCGCATTTCTCCGCACTGCCCGCCGTGCCGATCACCGTGGCGCCCAGCGCCTTCAGCCATTGCACGGCGATGGAACCGACACCACCCGCCGCGGCATGGAACAAGACGGTGTCGCCCGCCTTCACCGGATAGGTCCGCTTGATGAGATACTCGACCGTCATACCCTGCAGCATCATGGCGGCGGCTGTGTTGAAATCGATGCTGTCGGGAATCTTCACCAGCTTTTCGGCCGGATAGTTGCGCCATTCCGAATAGGACCCCAAGGGCGCCGCGCAATAGGCGACACGGTCACCGACCTTGAGGCCGGTGACGCCGGGACCCACCGCCTCGACGATGCCGGCACCTTCAAGCCCGATGCCGGAGGGAAGCGCCACGGGATAGAGGCCGGACCGGTGATAGGTGTCGATGAAATTGAGCCCGCAAGCCTTGTTGCGCAACGTCACCTCGCCCTGGCCCGGCGCGCCGAGACCGACGATCTCCCATTTCAGCACCTCGGGCCCGCCCGTCTGATGGAAGCGGATGGCATGGGTCTCGTTGGGAATGGTCATGGGCTTGGCTCCGGCTCAATGGAATGTCGGGGGAGAATAGCGATCTCACCCAACAATCAAAACCCTCTCCCGCAAACGGGAGAGGGTGCTCAGGATCATTGCCACAAGATGAGACCGCGATTGATCACGCGGCTTTGGCCAGGCGGCTCTGGCGGTAGGCGACGATGTCCTCGATGGTCAAGACCGGGAAGCCGTTGCGCCGGCCATAGGCCTTGGCCTGCCTTCCGCGCAGCATTTCGCCTTCGCGGGTCATCAATTCGCACAGAACGGCCGATGAGCCCAAGCCGGCGATCTCGGCCAGATTGACCGAACCTTCGGTGTGACCGCGCCGGACCAGCACGCCGCCCGGCGTCGCCCGCAGCGGAAACATGTGCCCGGGGCTGACGATATCCGATGCCTTGGCGTTGGGGGCGATCGCAGCGCGCACCGTCGCCAGTCGGTCGGCGGCGGAAACGCCGGTGGTGACGCCGTGGCGCGCCTCGATCGAGACGGTGAAAGGCGTGCCGTAGCGGCTTTCGTTGCGGGTCGCCATCATCGGCAGTTCCAGCCGGTCGACGGTCGCCGCATCGAGACACAGGCAGACGATGCCGCTGCAATCGCGGATCATCCGGGCCATGACATCGCGCGTCAGGTTGCTGGCGGCGGCAACGAGATCCGCCTCGTTCTCGCGGTCATCATCATCTAGGACGATCACCGGCAAAGCGGATTGCATGGCCTGCACCGCGGTCGCGATACGGCCTTCGACGCGGGACATTTCCGCCTGCGAATAATGCTTCGAAGAAAATTGGTAAGACATGTGAAACGCTCCTCGCATGGTTTTTGCGACAAACGTTCCAGGGCAAGAACGCGGCAGGCGACCCATCGCCGATCCCCTTTGGCCCCATGCAGGTGCCAAGCGGGATACCGGCCAGGGGGCGGTACCGCAATCTCGTCTTCTTCCATCCGGACTATGACCGTCGGCTCAGGATTTCGACCTGATCTGCTTGACCCGGTCCGGTTTCCCGGTCCGGCGCTCGCGGGCTCGACTTGCCAGATTTCTCTGAAAAAGTCCTACCGCCGGTGGGGATTTTCACCCCGCCCTGAAGACGTATTGACGGGGGG
>CAZUAL010000321.1:0-4631 GCA_964618305.1 uncultured Dongia sp.
CAAGGGTCCCGACCGGAATGCCCGCCGGCATCTGCACGATGGAGAGGAGCGAGTCCTGGCCCTTGAGGGCGGCACTCTCGACCGGCACGCCGAAGACCGGGAGTTCGGTGAGGCTTGCGGTCATGCCGGGCAAATGCGCGGCACCGCCGGCGCCGGCGATGATGACCTGCAGCCCCCGTGCCTTGGCGCCCTGTGCGTACTCGAACATGCGCTTGGGCGTGCGGTGGGCGGAAACGATTCGTGTCTCGTGGGCAATGCCCAGCGCGTCCAGCGTCTCGGCGGCATGGCGCATGGTGGCCCAGTCCGACTGACTTCCCATGATGATGCCGATGCGGGCTTTGGAATTTCGGGCTTTGGAACCGTGGGGTTTGGCCTTGGCGGGCGGGCGCTTGCCGGCGCTCTGTTTCTCTTTTGTTGCCATGGCCTTACGCCTTTCTGAACGGGCCGGGAAAGGCCGCGATTATAGGTACTGAAGGGCCGATGGCAAGGCTGAACGCCGCTCGCATTAACGCCGCTTTAACCCCGTTACGGGCATGATTCGGCTCCATTTTTTGACGAGCCGGGCAGCTTGGCCGCGAGCTCCAAAAAGAGATTGCGAGGGCGGTGAGGGACCGCCAACATCGCCGTTCCAGTGATGGGGGCGAAGGAAGGTCGCTGGTGGCGCGAAAGGCAGTTGAATGAAGATCAGGGATCGAGCTGGCGGACCGACGGGGCTGGGCCCCGCTGGCGGCGCGCGGCCGGTTTCCAAGGTTGCGAAGGTGCAGAAGGCGGCAGCGGCGGAAAGCGTCGCCGCGACGGATGCCGCGACCTCTGCCGCGCCTGTCGACCAGACGACGTTCCTCGGCCTCAGCGAGACGGAGCTTTCGCCCAATGTGCGCGCGGCCCTCACCGCCCTCCTCGACGAGGTGCGGCGCCTGCGCGACGAACTTGACCGGACACGTAAGCGCATCACCCATCTCGAACGCGTGGCGGATGAGGATGCGATGCTGCCCATCGCCAACCGCCGCGCCTTCGTGCGTGAGCTCACACGCCTCATCTCCTTCTCCGAACGCTACGGCTCGCCGGGCTCGGTGCTTTATTTCGATCTCAATGGCATGAAGCAGATCAACGACCGCTTCGGCCATCCGGCGGGCGATGCGGCCTTGCGCCACTTCGCGACCCTGCTCGTCAACAATGTGCGCGATTCAGACGTGGTGGGGCGGCTCGGCGGCGACGAATTCGGGATTATCCTGGCGCAGGCCGACGCGCCGCAGGCGCAGGACAAGGCCAACCAGCTTCTCTCCGTCATCTCCCGCTCGCCGCTCATCTGGGAAGGGATCGAGATCGAGCTTTCCTGCGCGGTGGGCCTCCATGAATTCCACGGCCAGCAATCGGCCGACGATGCCCTTTCCCAGGCCGATGCCTCGATGTATCAGGCCAAGCGCAAGCATTACGCCGTGAAGAACGGCACATCAGCGCCGGATGACGCGCTTGATGTCGCGAAAGAGGATGAAGAAGGCGACGCCTGATTATTTCTTTCGCGCCGCCTCGTAGCGCGCTTTGGTCTCGGCGTTCATGGGGTAGAGACCGGGGAGCGGCACGCCCTTCGCCACCTCGTCCATGATCCAGGCTTCCATGCGCTCCTGTTCAGGGGCTTCCTTCAAGACATCATCGAGCAGGGCCGCCGGAATGACCACGGCGCCGTCATCGTCGGCGACGATGATGTCGTCCGGAAACACGGCGACACCACCGCAGGCGATGGGCTGCTGCCAGCCGACGAAGGTGAGGCCGGCGACCGAGGGCGGGGCGGCGATGCCGTCACACCAGACGGGAAGGCCGGTGCCGAGCACGCCCGCCGCGTCGCGCATGACGCCGTCGGTGACGAGACCGGCGACTTTACGCTTCACCATGCGCGCGCAGAGAATGTCGCCGAAGATGCCGGCATCGGTCACACCCATCGCGTCGGCAACAGCAACGGCACCTTCCGGCATGTCCTCGATCGCCGCGCGCGTGGATATGGGCGAGGCCCAGCTCGCCGGTGTGGCGAGATCCTCCCGCGCCGGCACGAAGCGCAAGGTGAAGGCCGGCCCCACCACGCGGGGCTGCCCGGTCTTGAGCGGCTTCGTCCCCCGGAGCCACACATTGCGCAGGCCCTTCTTCAGCAGAACCGTCGTGAGGGTCGCGGTGGAGACTTGGGTGAGCGTGGCGATGACGGAAGATGGGAGCGGCATGTCGGCGTCCAACTGATTGACTTGCCCGGATCGTGGCATTTCCGACCATCCGGTGCAATTGCCGGGAGCGCCGGCCGTGGCAGCATTCGCGGGATTATGCCAATGTTGAGTTCCCTTCGACCAACGGTCCTTATCCGGGCGCATATGAGCAAACATGAATTGTCGCAGCGCGAGTTCCGGGACGATGGACGGGCGCTGCTGAGTTTTGCCGATCGCGTCCGCGTGCGTTGCCGCAAGTGCCAGGCGGCGGGTGTCGTCCTGATGCGGCGGGATCGGGAGCGCCTCGCCGTGACTTTCCGCTGCGGCGCATGTGGTGCCGGCAGCTCAAGCGCGGGCGGGGATTGGGCGGGGCCGCGGGTGATCGGCGGCAGGCGGCATTGCGCCTTGTGCGGCTACAATTGGTCGGTGGCGCCGCGCCCACTTGCCGCCGGCGCGCCAACACCGCAGCACGTCAAGGCGTGGTGCCCGCGCTGCGAGAAAGAAACGCGCACACCCGCCGTCATATCACCAGGCGTGTCGTCCGGAGAGCCGACCGATCCCTATTTGGGCCTGCCGCTGCTTCTCGTCACGGAAACACGCTTCGGGCCGCTCTGGTGCTACAACGAGGAGCATTTCGCCTTCTTGCGCGACTATGTCAGCGCCGGACAGCGCCGCCGCACCAGCGCGACGCATCACCATTCGATGTTCGTACGGCTGCCCGCCTGGATGAAACTGGCGAAAAACCGGGCCGAGATGCTGAAGGGGTTGGCACGGATCGAGGCGATGATAGCGGCGGCGGATTAGCGGACCGCTTCATCCAGCTTCGGCAAGCAGTTCGGCCGTGGATGCGACTCTGATGGTGCGGCTTGGGATCAGATCGGCCCATAGCCAATTGTGGTAGTCGATGACGGCGGCGGCACTGAGCTTCGGTCTGTCGGCGACGGTATGCGCATCGCTCACGGCGACGACATCGAAGCCCTGCGAGACGCTCGACCTCACTGCCGCATCGACGCAGAAATCGGTTGCCCAGCCGGTCACAAGCACCCGCCCGACAGAGGCCTGGGCGAGGATTGCCGCAAGATCGGTGCCGGCATAGGCGTCGTTCAGGCGCTTGCGCACCAGCGCATCGCCCTCCCGTCGATCAAGATCTGGCAAGAGATGCCACCCCGGCGCATCCGGTGCAAAGCTGTCGCCGGGCGGCCCATCATGCTGGATCCAGACGACGAGGCCGCTGTGCCGGCGGATCATCGCCGCCAGCTGGTTGATGCGCTGGATGACGTCCGGCAAGGCGAGCTTGGGCGCACCGCCGAGCATGGCGCGCTGCATGTCGATCACGAGCAGCGCATCCATCTCGGGTCCGGTCTCCGCTCACACGTCCAAATTTGCGACGTTGAGTGCGTTCTGCTGGATGAAGTCGCGCCGGGGTTCGACGACGTCGCCCATGAGGGTGGAGAAGATCTCCTCCGCTTCGTCGACATGGGCGACTTTGACCTGGAGGAGCGAGCGGACGTTGGGATCGAGGGTCGTCGCCCAGAGCTGCTCGGGGTTCATTTCGCCGAGGCCCTTGTAGCGCTGGATGTCGATGCCCTTCGAGCCGATCTCGGTCACGATGTCGATGAGGTCGATGGGTCCGTGGATGTCGACCTTGCGGTCCTTGGACGTGAAGCTGGCGTTGCCGGCGAAGATCTCGGCCAGTTCGCCCTTCATCTGGTCGAGCCGGTGCGCCTCGGCCGAGCGGATGAGGCCGGCATCGATCACATGGCCGGTGGTGACACCGCGCAGGCGCCGCTTGAAGGCAAGGCCCCCTTCGCTGTCGGAAAGGCCCGACCAGCCGCGCTCGGTCACGGGCGAGAGCGCATCGAGCCGTGCCGCGATGGCGGCGGCCAATTCCGGATTGGCGGCCGCCCGCTGGTTGAGGCCGCCCAGGATCGCCGCCTGCTGCACGACGGTCGCCGAGCCCACCTTGCGGATGAGCGGCTCCATCAGATGCTTGGCCTGCGCCGCCATGCCGACGACGCGGCGGAGATCGGGGCCAGCGACCTGCGCGCCGGAGCCGAGCGTCAGGATCGCACCTTCGAGGCCCAGCGTGATGAGGTAATCCTCGCGCGCGGCATCGTCCTTCAGATAATGCTCGGTCTTGCCCTTGGCGGCGCGGTAGAGCGGCGGCTGGGCGATGTAGAGATAGCCCTTCTCGATGAGTTCTGGCATCTGCCGGTAGAAGAAGGTCAAGAGCAGCGTGCGGATGTGTGAGCCGTCGACGTCGGCGTCGGTCATGATGATGATCTTGTGGTAGCGCAGCTTCGCGATGTCGAATTCCTCCGGCCCGATCGAGGTGCCGAGTGCCGCGATGAGGGTCCCGATCTGGTCGGATGAGAGCATTTTGTCAAAGCGCGCTCGCTCGACATCGACCACCGGCACCATCGTGAACGCGACCTTGCGGAC
>CAZUAL010000322.1:0-4617 GCA_964618305.1 uncultured Dongia sp.
AGCGCGTGGCGACAACGCTGATGCCAGCCGCATCAAGCGCCGCAGGCTTCGCGCCGGCTGCCTCGAGATTGAGGCCGACATAAGATTTCCGGAACATCCAGGCGAAGAAGGCGACCAGCGCCACCGCCAGATAGACAATGTGGTTGTGGCTGAAAAGGGCGGGCCCGAGGACCGGAATGTCAGCAAGAAGGGGAATGGCGAAGACCGGTGCCTGATCGAGGCGCGGATAGGTCTTCGAGAACTGAAAGTAATGCAGCAGCGCGGTCAGCCCCTCGACACCGATGGTAAGAGCGATGCCGATCACGATCTGATTGAGGCCCTGCCGGATGCAAAGGATGACGACGAAAACGGCGACCGCCATGCCACCGATACCGCCGGCGAGGAAACCGAGCCAGAAGGACCCGCTGTAATAGGCGGCGACGAAGCCGAGATAGGCCCCGAAGAGCATCATGCCTTCGATGCCGATATTAAGGACGCCAGCCTTCTCGGAAATCTGCTCGCCGAGCCCTGCCAGCAGCAGCGGCACGCTGGCCATGACGGCGCCGAAAAGCAGTGAAATCAGGAATGGCTGGGTCAGAAGCTCGCCCATGCTAGACCCCCGCCCGCTTGCGCCGCAGATGGTCGAGATATTCGACGAGCGCCAGGAAGACCAGCAGCAGTCCCACCAGCATCAAGACGAAATCCTGCGGCACGCCGATGCGGCGCGAGGCACTCTCGCCGCCGATCATCAGGATCGAGAAGAACATCGCGAAACCGATAACGGCGATACCGTTGAAGCGCGCCAGGAACACGAGCGGCACGACGAGCATGCCGTAGGCCGGGTTCCAATCTGCACGAACAGTTCCCCACACGCCCAATATCTCCACCGACCCCGCCAGACCGATGAGGCCGGCGCTGATGGCAAAGGTGGCAATGGTGAGCCAGCCCACCTTGAGACCGGCATGGATGGCGGCCGAGGGATTGGCACCGACCACCTGCAGGCGCAGGCCGAAGGCCGTACGCGTCATCATCAGATGAACCAGGATCACGACGGCAAGGGCGATCAGGATGCCGGCATGAACGTTCGAGCCGAAGATACGCGGCAGGCGGTCGGCAACCTCCAGCGAGCGCGTCTGCGGCACGGTCGTGGCCGGGTCGCGGAAGAAGAGCTTCACCAGGACATTGGCGAAGGACGTGCCGAGGAAGCTCATCATCAGCGAGGTGATGATCTCGTTGATGCCATAGCGCGCCTTGAGGATCGCCGGGACGAGCGACCAGAGGGCAGCGACGACGACCGAGACGATCATGCAGATGACGAGCGTGAGGCCGCGCGGCAGGGTTTCGATGAGAGCCGGGGCGAGGGCCGCCGTTACGACGGATGCCAGCAGATATTGTCCGTCGCCACCCAGATTCCAGATGCCGGCCCGGAAGGCGACGATGAGACCCGCCGCCATCAGCAGCAGCGGCGCCATGCGCGTGAAAGTCTCTTGCAAGCCGCCCCAGCTAAAGAGGCCGCGCTGCACCACATAGGCATAATAGGTGAACGGGTTCTTGCCGAGCACGAGCAGAACGGCTCCACCGACCGCGAGCGCCAGGAGGATCGGCACCAGGACGCGGCCGGCATTCGCCAATTGCTCGCGCCAGATTTCATGGGACCGCATCGGCCCGGCGAGGTCGGCGGTACTCATGCGGCCCTCGTCCCGGTCATCAACTTGCCGATCGCGATCTCGGCTTGTGGGCCGTTCTCGACCACGCCGACCAGCCGCCCCTGATACATGACGGCGATGCGGTCACTCAGCGCCAGAAGTTCATCGAGATCCGTCGAAATCACGATCGTTCCCAATCCGGCCCGGGCGCTTTCGCGGATCCGGTCGTGGGCTAGGCGCGTGTTCTGGAGATCAAGGCCGTAGGTCGGCTTGTTGAAGACAACGACCGACGCATCCTGGCCGAGTTCACGCGCCAGAAGCACCTTTTGAATGTTGCCGCCGGAGAGCTTGCCGATCGGCGTCTTTTCCGACGGCGTGCGGATGTCGTGATCCTTGATGCGCCCACGGGCATGATCGTGGATGCGGCCCCAATCGGTGATGCCGCGGCGCCAGAAGGGTTCCGTGCCGATTTCCTTCAGGAGCAGGTTCGTCGCGACCGAGAAGGCGCCGACCGTCCCTTCACCCAGCCGCTCGTCGGTCACATAGCGAATGCCTGCGAGGCGCCGTGCCGGCACGTCGCCATCGGTGATCTCCCTCCCCTCAAGGAGCAGACGCCCGTGGCTGACGCGGCGCTGCCCCGCCAGCATCTCTGCCAGATGCTTCTGGCCGTTGCCGTCGATCCCGGTGATGCCCAGAACCTCGCCCGACCAGAGATCGAAACTAACGGCATCGAGCGGACAGGCGCCGCGCTCGGCGGCGGTTGATACATCGGTGACGCGGAGGCGCGGCTCGACGCTGCGGTCGATCTGGTGCGCCTGACCATGCCCGCGCCCGACGAGAATCTCCTTTTCCGAGGCACCGGCGCCGCCGGCATTGCCGAACATCATCGCGATGACACTGTCGGTCATCTTTTTCTCGCTCATGCCGGCGCGCTCGGCGGGCGTGATCGCCCCGACGACGCGGCCAAGGCGGAGTACGGAAATCCGGTCGCCGAGCTCGTAGGCCTCGGCGAGCTTGTGGGTGATGAGGATGAGGGCGACGCCCTTTTCGCGCAGGCGCCGCATGACGTCACCCAGATCCTTGACGCCCTGCGGCGTCAGCATGGAGGTGGGCTCGTCGAGAATGAGTATCTTTTCGCCGCGCCACAGGGCGCGCATGATTTCAACCTGCTGCTGCTCGCCGAGCGACAACTTGCCGATGAGGGCATCGGGATCGAGCTTGACGCCGAGCAGCGACGACAGCTCGGCAAAGCGCGCTAGCGCCGTACCGCGCGCCAGACGCTGCCACCAGGCACCGCCCAGCATCAAATTCTCGATAACCGTCAAGGTCGGCACCAGCAGGACATGCTGGAACACGGTGCCGATGCCGAGATCCAGGCTGTGCCGCGGTGACCGGATCTTGACCGGTTTGCCGCCGATGAGAATCTCGCCCGCATCGGGCTGCTGCATGCCGGCGAGGATGCCGATCAAGGTCGATTTGCCGGCGCCATTCTCGCCAAGCAGGACGTGAATTTCACCCGCATTGAAGTCGAGCGAAACATCGTCATTGGCAAGGACGCCCGGAAACCGCTTCGTCACATGGCGCACGGACGCGACGGCGGCGGAAGCGACAGAATCGACGGTGGCAGGCTGGGTACCCGCCACCGTCAGTTTGGACTGCGATCTTGAATCCACACTCGTCATCTCGCCACTTTGCAACGGGCTCGGCAGCGAGTCCATCTTCATGGCCGACCCGGCGCTGATTATTGCGCCGGCGCGTCGGTGACCGAGCTCATCAGGGCACGGACCTTGTCCGCTTCCCAGACCGGCTCGATCTTCAAGGATCCGTCGACGATCTGCTTGCGCACGTCGGAGACGGCACCCCAGACATCGTCCGGAATGTGCTTGGTTTTGAGAAGCTGCACCGAATCATCGGAGAGCTGGATCGAGTAGCCGTGGGTACCGAACTTGTCGGCTTTCAGATCCTCGACCATCGCCGTGTAGACGGGCACCAGGTTCCACACCACCGACGAGAGCAGGTGCCCCTTGTCGATCGAGGTCTTGTCGCCGATCACGTCGATGAACCAGACATTGCCGCCATCCGTCGCCTTGGTGGTCTCAACTGCCTGCAGCATGCCGAAGGTGGCGCCGTCACCCTGCCCGAAGATCACGTCGGCACCGGCGCCGATGACCGATTCCGTGACGCGGCGACCGCCGGCCGCGTCCGAATAGGCGGCCGGGCCGATCACGGCATAGAGGATCTTCACATCGCCACTGACCGACTTGACGCCTTGCGCGAAGGCAGCCGATTGCGAGTTCCATGAGGGCGGCTCGCCGGAAACGACGATGCCGACCGCCTTGGTCTTGGTCGTCTTGGCGGCAAGAACGCCGGCCAGATAGGCGCCTTCATGACCGCTCAGCGTATAGTCGGCGATGGCGCCGGCTTTCGTCGCATCCGGCTTGTCGACGATGGCAACAGCCACGTTCTTCTCGGCGCCGATTTCCGGTGCCGCCGTGTTGTAACCGCTGGCATGGGCGATCATCAGGCTGGCGCCATCGTCGGCCAGTTCGCGCAACGTCGGGTGGACGTCGCCATAGCCGAGGCCGGTCGCCGGCATGAATTCCAACTCCTCCTTCTCCGCCACCGCTTTCGCGGCATCGAAGCCTTGCTGATTCCAGCCGTAATCGGTCGGATCTTCTGGCGTCAGGATGGCAAGCTTCTTGACGTCCGCGGCATTGGCCGGCACCGCGCCCGTGGCGGCACCCCCGACCATTGCGAGGGCCAGCATCGACGCCTGGGCCCATTTGATCCACTTGGTTCTCGTCATGGTTCCTCTCCTGCTTGGTCCTGCCGGCGGCGCTCCCAGCTCCGTCCGGCCGGTCTGTTGGAAGATGTGATCCGGTTTCTTCTTCTTGGACCGCCGAAACCGGCGGCCATCAGCTCTCCAGTGCCTTACGAACGGCGACCAGTCGCTTCGCCCGCTGCTGCTGCAGCGCGGCGATCTTTTCCGGCG
>CAZUAL010000323.1:0-4588 GCA_964618305.1 uncultured Dongia sp.
GCGCCAGCGCCAGCATCTGGTGGCCGAGGCAGATGCCGAAGACCGGCAGGTTCTTGGCGATCAGATCCTTGATGACCGGCACGGCATATTGGCCGGTCGCCGCCGGATCGCCGGGGCCATTCGATAGGAAGACACCGTCCGGATGGTGGCGCATGACGTCGTCGGTCGTGGCATTGGCCGGCACGACGGTCACGTCGCAGCCCGCGTCAGCGAGGCAGCGCAGGATATTGTCCTTGGCGCCGTAATCGATGGCGACGACCTTGTACTTGGGCGCGGCCGGCTTCTTGTAGCCCTGGCCCAATGACCAGAGGCCGCCTTCCCAATGATAGGTCTGCCGGCAGGTGACGTCCTTCGCGAGGTCCATGCCGTCGAGCCCCGGCCAGGCCTTGGCTTGCGCCACCAGGGCGGGGATGTCGAACTTGCCGTCCTTGTTGACCGCGATGACGCCATTGGGGGCGCCAAGATCGCGGATGCGGTGGGTGAGCTCCCGCGTATCGATGCCGGCAACCGCTGCAAGATTGTTGGCTTTGAGCCAGGCATCGAAACCTTGGGTGGCGCGCCAGCTTGAAGGTTCTGTGATGTCGAGGGCGAGGATGGCGCCGCGTGCCGCCGCTTGGGCAGCTTCGACGTCTTCCGGATTGGCGCCGACATTGCCGATATGCGGGAAGGTGAAAGTGATCATCTGCCCGGCATAGGAGGGATCGGTCATGATCTCCTGATAGCCGGTCATCGAGGTGTTGAAGCAGATCTCGCCCACCGCCTGCGTTTCGGCGCCCAAGCCTCGGCCCTTCAGCACGGTCCCGTTGGCAAGAACGACGATTCCCGTGGCGATCGGGGCTTCGTCGGAAGCGGGCGCGTGGGCAGAGTTGGTCGCGGCGGTCATGCGCGGGCCTTTGCTTAAGTTCAAAAATGGGAGGCGGGCCAACCTGGGCAGCCGCTTTGAGCTTAAGGATCGCCGGGCGCCGGCCGCAAGTTGGGAGTTTCTAAGCTGAGTGAGCCCCCGCGTCAAGCGGCCTGTTGAAAAGAATCGCGAGCTTTTTCAATGACTTGTTGGCAATCAGCCGCATGGACTCGTGGGGGCGAATCCTATATGGTCCGACCTTTCCACAATCTTCAGAACAAGCGGGTGGCGGCCATGCTGCGGCAGCGGATCAATGATGATGTCAAAACGGCCATGAAGGCCAAGGACGAGGCCCTCTCTGGCCTGCGTCTGATCACCGCCGCCATCAAGGACAAGGACATTGCCGCGCGGCCCGGCAACATGAACGGGATTTCCGACGCCGAAATCATTGAGATGCTTCAGAAAATGGTGCGCCAGCGCCAGGAGAGCATCGAGATGTACACCAAGGGCAACCGGCCGGAACTCGCCGCCAAGGAACAGGGCGAGATCGACGTCATCAACCGCTATCTGCCCAAGCAGCTCTCCCAGGCGGAGACCGAGGCGGCCATTGCCGCCATCGTCGCCGAGACGGGGGCGAGCTCGATCAAGGACATGGGCAAGGTGATGGGGCTGCTCAAGGAGCGTTTCGCCGGCCAGCTCGATTTCGGCAAGGTGGGCGCCCTGGTGAAGGCGAAACTCGGCTAGAGGCTCAATCTACATGGCGCTGCTGCCGCAATTCCTGGAAGAGCTGCGCCGCCGCGTCTCGATCACGGACATCGTCGGGCGCCGCGTGCGCCTCAACCGGCGCGGGCTCCAGGCGACCGGCCTCTGCCCCTTCCACAACGAGAAGAGCCCGTCCTTCCACGTCTATGAGGGGCCGGACGAGCCGCATTACCATTGCTTCGGCTGCGGCGCGCATGGCGACGTCATCACTTTCGTCATGGAGACGGAGGGGATGCAGTTCCGCGACGCGGTCGAAAAGCTCGCCGCCGAGGCAGGGCTCGAGGTGCCGCGCGACAATCCTGAGGCCCGCGCCCGTGCCGAACGGCAGGATACGCTGGCGGGCGTCATGGAACTTGCCGCCAAGTTCTTCGAATCCCAGCTCGGCGGCTCATCCGGCCGCCCGGGGCTCGATTACCTGCGCCGCCGCGGCCTCTCGCCCGAAACGATCAAGCGCTTCCGCCTTGGCTTCGCGCCGGACGGTTTCGAGGCGCTGAAATCGAAGCTCGCCAAGGAGGATGTGCCGGAAGCGCTGGGGCTTGAATCCGGCATGCTGGTGAAGAACGAGGATTCAGGGCGCGTCTATGACCGCTTCCGCGGCCGCGTCATGTTCCCGATCCTGGATGCCAAGGGCCGTGTGATTGCTTTCGGTGGCCGCAGCCTGGGTGACGAGAAGCCGAAATATCTGAACTCGCCGGAAACGCCGCTCTTTCACAAAGGCCGCACGCTCTACAACCTCAACCAGGCGCAAAAACCGGCGCGCGACAAGAACGAGATCATCGTCGTCGAAGGCTATATGGACGTGATCGCGCTCGCCGAGGGTGGCTTTCCGCATGCGGTGGCGCCGCTCGGCACGGCGCTCACCGAGGATCATATCCAGCTGCTCTGGCGTTTCGCGCAGGAGCCGATTCTTTGTTTCGACGGCGATGCCGCGGGTCAGAAGGCGGCGGCGCGCGGCGTCGAGCGGGTCCTGCCGCTCCTGAAGCCCGGCCTGTCTCTCCGTTTCGCCTGGCTGCCCCAGGGCCAGGACCCGGACGATCTCATCCGCGGGCCGGCCAATGGCGGCGGGGCCGGGGGCGGGGCGGGGGCGATGCGCCAGGTCCTCGAAAAGGCGCAGCCCTTGGTCGATGTGCTTTGGGCCGATGTGCTCGCCGGGCGCAGCCTGGATACCCCCGAACGGCGCTCCGGCTTCCGGCGCGATCTCTTGGCGGCCGTCGGGCGGATCGCCGACAAGGGGGTCATGGAGGATTACCGGCGCGAGATGCTGGGCCGGCTCGATCGCATGTTCGCCCCGCAATCCGCCGCCCGAAATGCCCCGTCAGGGGCAAATTCGGGTCGATTCGGGCGCTTCGGGCCGGGCCGGGGCTTCAGCGCCGCCTATCAGGTGCCGGATTCAGGCGGCGAGGCGGCCCGGCGGGGCATCGCCGCCGTGAAGCGCCTGCCCTTCGAAGTCATGCTAACCGTTCTCATTAACCATCCCGATCTGCTGCACCGGCACGGCGAAGCGGCGGCCCTGGTGCCCATTCCGGACCGTCAGCTTGACAAGCTGAAGGGCGCCTTGTTAGACCTCGCCTCCCAGTATCCGGACCTTGACGCCAGCGAGCTGAGGAACCATTTGACCAATCAAGGTTTCTCCGCAGCGATCGAAGCCCTGGGCCGGCATACGGGAACGATCAGATTTGCCCTTCCATCGGCCGGGGTCGCCCAGGCTGAGGCGGGGCTTTTGCACGTTATGGCCATTTTGCGCGAAACCGAAATCGCGGTTGAGCTGGAAGCGGCGGCACGAGCCCTGGAGGAAGACATGTCTCAGGAGAACCTCGACCGCTTCCAGGCGGCGCAGCAGCAGAAACTGGAAGCGGAAAGCCGGCGGCGCGATCTCGACCTCGCCGAGTTCGACCCTCTATTCAAGAATTGAACCGCGGCGCCGCCGCGACGTACTGATTGAACGCTCAAAGAGCTCAGGTGACTTTAGATGGCAACTAAACCGACCGCGAAACCCCAGGCTGACGCCAACAAGCCCAAGGAAGAGACGGCAGAAGGCCCGCTGATGGACGGCATGAACGCCGCCGTCCGCAAGATGCTGGCAAAGGCCAAGGAACGCGGCTACGTCACCTATGACGAGCTCAATGCCGTGCTCCCGCCCGAGCAGATGTCCTCCGAGCAGATCGAGGACACGCTGGCCCTCCTCAACGAGATGGGCATCAATGTCGTCGAGAATGACGACAGCGAGGAGACCGAGGAAGAAGGCAAGCCCGAGGCCGCGGAAGAGGATGAAGAGGGCCGGGCTTCCGGCAATCTCGGCGACAGCGATGTCGGCCGCACCGACGATCCGGTCCGCATGTATCTGCGCGAGATGGGCTCGGTCGAGCTGCTGTCGCGCGAAGGCGAAATCGCCATCGCCAAGCGCATCGAAGCCGGCCGCGACATGATGATCGGCGGCATCGGCGAGAGCCCGACCACGCACCGCTCGATCGTCGAATGGCGCGACAAGCTCAAGGCCGGCGAACTTCTGCTCCGTGACATCATCGACCTCGACGCCAGCATGGGCGGCGGTCCGGTCTCCGAAGAAGAGATGATGCGCGAGAACGAGGCCGACCTCGAAGGCGAGGAAGCCGAGACCGAGGAAGCTGAAGGCGAGGCCGAGGGCGAAGGCAAGCCCGCCGCCGCCGAGGGCGAGGATGGCGAGGAAGCCGCCGTGTCGCTCGCCTCGATGGAACTCACCCTGATGCCGCAGGTGATGGAGAGCTTCGACAAGATCGCTTCCCTTCAGAAGAAGCTCGAAAAGGTGCAGCTGAAGCGCCTGGAGACCATCCTCTCCGGCGAAGAGCTCAACCCGCGCTCCGAGAAGGCCTACGAGAAGCAGAAGGCCGAGATGGTCGAGCTGATGCGCACGGTCCGTCTCAACAACAACCGCATCGAGCAGCTCGTCGATCAGATGTACGGCCTCAACCGCCGCCTGCTGTCGCTCGAAGGCAAGCTGCTTCGGCT
>CAZUAL010000324.1:0-4535 GCA_964618305.1 uncultured Dongia sp.
CTACGCCGCCAACGACGGCACCCAGGAAAGCGCCGAGGTGCAAGCCCTCCGCCGCAAGCTCGCCACAGAGAAAGCCGAAGCCCAAGGCGACGCCGCGGCCATCGCCGCCAACGACAACGACCCGGAAATCGACGAAGAGGTGGCCTGGAAGTATCTCGCAAGAAGCCAACCGCCAACCTCAAGACTTCATCAGTTCTTCCTGGCCGATTATCAAAGTTATCTGTCGACGATTTCGAAACTGAGACAAGGCTTGCCACTCAATGAAAAGGAAGAGGCGCTGCGTCGTCATGTAGTGAATGCAATCCCCGCAAAAAGTGCCGATGCGCCTTTTGATATTGATATGGATATAGATTTATCTGGTCTGGATGATTGGATACTCGATCTATTCCGTGGCAGCCCCAACGGGGACGCTTGTCCCAAGCCCGATTGCGACGAAGTCTATAAGCACTGCAAAGCTGCTTGTCTGGACCTCCTTATCTCCAAGCCCAATGAACTTCCGGGTTCAGGATCGGACAAGCATGGACGCTTTAGACGTTGCGTGCGTGAATGTATGGAAGCTCATGGCTGTTTCGATTACTAATGGATAACGACAAGAGGTCGACATGGAATAGCAATGAAGCACGATCTTGCGATACAATTCCTTTCTGCCCTGCAAAAGATAAGTCCGCAGGTAGACGCATTATTTGACTTAACCGATCAAATCGAGAGCGATGAAGAGCGGAAAATTCTTCGTGAACATATCGCTAAAGTCATCGACTGCATGGGTTATGAACTCGTGATGCACATAGTACGGCAGTATCCGGATCTTGATCCGGATAAGAAGGGCTGATTGGCATTCTCTTCTGTCCTTTCTTGTCAATTTGATAAAATGAATCCCCATGCGTTTCAGAATCATCATTATCGCGATAGGGGCTGCAGCGACTTGGTTTTTCGTTAGCAATACCTTCAGCAAAGGATTGTCTCTCGCTGACATGGATTGGGATGATAGTGGCCAGACATCGTTGATGGAGCTTTCGGCCACGATTGACTATGGCGTACGCCCGAGTGCCGATCAGCCAGCATGCCGCGAAGTGTTCGAATTCAAGGATGGGCGCCCGATAAAGCTTCTCTGCCCATAGGGGCAATCCGAAGAGCAGCTAAAGGCGCCGGCAAACTCTGCCGTTTCGCCGCGCAAAATTGTATAATGGCCCAGTTACGGAACGGCCCTTTTCAGCGGATTATCCGAATGTCAAAGGACGATATGACACAGCCGGAAACCTCACCCACGATATCGACGGAAACCCGCTCGAAGTCGGCGGACGAATTGTGGGCAGAAGCGTGGTTGGCGGAGCGGATCAAGCCCTCCCGGCAGCAGAATTTGACGCCATCGCAAAGGAAGGAACGGGCCGAGGGACTAAGATTGCTCCGCCGGGCAGCGAAGGGCTTGGACGGAATGTCGGTGCGGTACCGTATGATCGACACACCGGCGTCCCAAAAGAAGTAGTTCTCTCCAGCAAGCTGACGCCGGAAGACCTGCCCGGCGTCTATGGCCACGAGAGCGGTCATGTCATCGACCAGCTTGCCGGCGAAATACCGACCGAAGGGCTGACGAAAGAGCTGAAGGCGCTCTACAATGTCGGCAACAATCCGAACCTGTTCCATCATCCTTGCTCCATTTGAAAAGCAATCGACATGACCGAGACTTCGATCAACAAGGCAGCCGGCATTCTTTGGAAGACGCGCCTGGCGCAGGGGAGGCTGGCGGCCTTGCCTGCCGAGTGCAAGCCGGCAACGCCGGACGAGGGCTACGCGGTGCAGGCAGCGATGGCGGCACTGGCCGGCCAGGCAACGATCGGCTGGAAGATCGCGGCCACCAGTGCGGCGGGGCAGAAGCATATCGGCGTTACCGAGCCGCTGGCCGGGCGCCTTTTTGCCGATTTCGTGCTGCCCGACGGTGCCAGCCTGCCGGCAGCGCCCTTGCAGATGCGGGTCGTCGAGGCGGAGTTCGCCTTTCGCTTGGGTGCCGATCTGCCGGCGCGGGCTGTTCCTTACGAGATCAGCGAGGTGCGCGCGGCGATCGCCGATCTGCATCTGGCGATCGAGATTCCCGATGCGCGCTTCGTGCCGTTCGAGACGATCGGCCCGGCGCAGATCGCCGCCGACGATGCCTTTGCCGCCTGGTTCGTGCTGGGGCCAAAGGTGATGGGGTGGGAGAGGCTCGATCTTCCCAACCAGCCGGTGCGCGTCACAAAGAACGGCAAGGTGGCGGCGGAGGGCAAGGGCGCCAATGCGCTGGGCGATCCGTGCCTGGCACTCACCTGGCTCGCCAATGAACGCGCCAAGCGCGGCCCGGTTCTGAAGGCCGGCGACATCATCACCACCGGCACCTGCATCACGCCGCTTCATATTGATGCTGGCGACGCGATCCTGGCCGAATTTCCGGGCCTGGGTGAGGTCGCGGTGAAGCTCACCTGAGCAGGCGGCTCAGATCACGGCGCGGAGCGGCGTCAGTTCGTGGAAGAGCGGCGCGGCAATGACCGATTTCGCGGCGGCGATGTCGGGTGCCATCTCGCGGTCCTCGTTCCAGAAGGCGACCTTGGCGCGCAAGGCATCCATGACACGGCGCAAGGTGCGGCTGGTTTCGAGCGGGCGCCGAAGATCGATCCCCTGCGCGGCGCAGAGCAACTCGATGGCGACGATGCCGGAGGTATTGTCCGCCATGTCGAGCACGCGGCGCGCGCCATGTGTCGCCATCGAAACATGGTCTTCCTGGTTGGCGGAGGTGGGGAGCGAGTCGACGCTCGCCGGATGGGCGAGGCACTTGTTCTCCGACGCCAAGGCCGCCGCCGTCACATGGGCGATCATGAAGCCGGAATTGAGACCGGGCTCCGGCACCAGGAAGGCAGGCAGGTTGCTGAAGCGCGCATCGGTCAGCATGGCGATGCGGCGCTCGGACAAGGCGCCGATCTCGGCCACGGCGATGGCAAGGCAATCGGCGGCCATGGCGATGGGCTCAGCATGGAAGTTGCCGCCGGAGAGCACGTCGCCCTCGGCCGCGAAGACGAGCGGATTGTCGCTCACCGCATTCACCTCGCGCCCGATGATGCCGGCGGCGCGGCGCAGCATGTCGAGCACGGCGCCCATCACCTGCGGCTGGCAGCGCAAGGAATAGGGATCCTGCACGCGGTCGCAATTGACATGGCTGGCGCGCAAGGGGCTTCCCGCCATCATTTCCTTCAGAGCCGCCGCCACCTCAATCTGGCCCACCTGGCCGCGCACGGCGTGAATGCGCGGATCGAACGGCGTGTCGCTGCCCAGGGTCGCGTCGGTCGTCATGGCGCCGACGGCCAAAGCCGCCAGGAACACATCCTCCGCGGCGAAGAGGCCAGCTGCGGCCAGGGCGGTCGAAACCTGCGTGCCGTTGAGAAGGGCGAGGCCTTCCTTGGCAGCAAGCGTGAAGGGCTTGAGCCCGGCGCGCTTCAGGCCTTCGATTGCGGAAATCGTTTCGCCCTTGTGCCGCACCTCACCGACACCGAGCAGCGCCTGGGAAAGATGCGCCAAAGGTGCAAGGTCGCCGGAGGCGCCGACCGAGCCCTTGGACGGAATGATCGGATAGATTTCGGCATTGAGCAGGGTGACGAGCGCCTCGATCACTTCACGCCGGATGCCGGAGAAGCCGCGCGCGAGCCCATTGATTTTGAGGATCATGATGAGGCGGACGATCTCATCGGCAAAGGGCGCGCCGGTTCCGGCGGCGTGAGAGAGCACGAGGCGGCGCTGCAATTCGGCGACCTGATCGTCCGGGATGCGGGTGTGGGCGAGCGAACCGAAGCCGGTGTTGATGCCGTAGGCGGTCTTGTGCTGGTCAAGAATGGCCTGAACGGTCGCGGCCGTGGCGTCGATCGCCGCGAAGGCAGCAGGTGCAAGGGCGAGCTTTGCGCCACCGCGCCACAGGCGGCGCAATTCCGCCAGCGAGAGGGCGCCGGGGTGCAGCGTGAAGGTCTCGGCCATGCTGGTTCTCCTGCTTGTCTAGTCTTGTATATACAAGCTAGCTTCCCGACTCGCAAGGGCCGGGTGGCGCTCCATCCCTGCCCTGGCCGGCTCATCCCTGGGACGGGCCGGATTTCGGGCGGAGACATGAATTCTTCTACTGCTTGGATGAGCGGCGGCGATTGATGGCGCATCTGCGCGAAAAGCCTGTCGTTCCCCGGACAATGGGTGTCGCGGCAACACGGCCTTGGCAGGGCGAAAGTCGTTACGCCTGTTGCGAAATTTCGGATGAGCAGGCAGTTTGTCGCCGGTTCTTAACGAGAGATTAGGTCGGGTCGTGCTATCAGGCGCCCGACTGCAATCGGTAACTTGCCAAAGGGCGAAGGTGTGACCATGGCCAACGACGGTGATCTTGATCTCAACTCGCTGAACGACGACGAGCTTGTTCAGCAGGTGCATGACGACCTCTATGACGGTCTTAAGGAAGAGATCGAAGAGGCCGTGCGCATCTTCCTGAAGCGTGGCTGGACCCCCTACGACGTCCTCACCAAGGCGCTGGTCGAAGG
>CAZUAL010000325.1:0-4526 GCA_964618305.1 uncultured Dongia sp.
GTGCTGGGCATCGTCCTTCACGGGTCGGCTTACATGACGATGAATTGCGGCAAGCGCTGGCTGGCAGGCGGAAAGCCCGGCAACGTCCTGTCGATCATCACCACCTATGCCTGGACCGGCTCGGCCTATGTGGTTCCCTCGGCCATGGCAAAGGCGGGCGTCCTCGCCATGACCCGTTCCCTTGCGGTCGAGTGGGGCGGGCGGGGCATCCGCCTCAATGCGATCGCGCCTGGGCCGTTTCCGACGGAAGGCGCCTGGGAACGCCTCGTGCCGAAACCGGAGATGGCGCAAGCCTTTGAGTCCAGGAACCCCATGAAGCGGGCCGGGCGGCACGACGAGCTTGCAAACCTGGCGGCCTTTCTGATGTCGGACGCGGTCGGTTATATCAACGGCGAAGTCGTCACCATCGATGGCGGTGAATGGCTGCAAGGTGCCGGCCAGTTCAATTTCGTTGGCGAGCACATGTCGGACGCTGATTGGCAGGCTTTGCGCACCAGGAAGTAGCGCCAAAAGCTAGGCCAGTTTCAAGATCGCCCTGAATTGCGGGTCGAAGGTGCGCGAGATCGGCGCCATTGCAGCACCCTGCGCGACGGTCCAGAGATCCGCCGCGCCGATCGTAAGGCGAGGCAGGCGGCGATCGGGCCGGAGTGCCACCGACGGCCAGAGTGGTTCGACATGGCCGGCGATGTCGCGCAAGAGCTCGCCCGGCAGCTGGCCGCCCAGCACGATGGTCTCGGGATCAAACATTGCTTCGACAATCTGTATCGCCTGCCGCAGATGTCGTCCGGCCTCAGCGCTCCAGGCGAGGAGATCCGGATTGCGCGCTTGCTGTAGGTCCTCGAGGTTCTGGAAGAGATCGGGCGTGCCGGGATCGAGATTAAGGCGCCGGCAGACGGACAGTACCGAGATGAAATGCTCGAGCGTTGCCGGGCTGCCGTCAGGTCCGGCCTCAGCAGTTAAAGCCGGCAATTGGCCGATCTCACCCGCATTGCCGGCTGAACCGGCATAGACTTCGCCCCGGATGATCAGGCCCGCGCCGAGGCCATAACCCAGGAAGAGATAGACGAAATTGTCGAGACCGCTCGCAACTCCGTACATCTTTTCAGCCATGGCGCCGGCGCCGGCATCATTCTGCAGGCTGACCTCAAGGCCTGTTTCAGTGCTAAGGCGTTCGACGAGCGGGAAATCGTGCCATTCCTGCATGACCCATGGGTCGACCAACGGGTCTGCCGGCGGGTGTTGCGGGTCCGGCTTCTGCCCGAAGGGACCTGGCATGGCAACGCCGAGGCCGAGCAAGCGCTCGTCCGCCCTTGCATCGCGCTTGATGAGGTCCTGGCGAATCTCGGCAATGAGGTCGAGCACGACGCCGAGCCCCTTTTGCGGTCCGCCCCGCGGCAGGCGCTGACGCCTGCGCGCATGGGTCTGGCCGATGAGATCAGCCCCGATGCCCAGCACCTGATGCCGGTCGATCTGCACGCCGATCGAATAGGCGCCGCTGGAGACGATGCGATAGGGTGTGGCCGGCTGACCGCGGCTCCCGCGCACCGGCGCGTCAGCGGCGATGAGGCCGTCTATGCTCAATTGGTCGACGATGTTGCTGACGGTCTGAGCGGTCAGCTGCGTCGCGCGGGCGATTTCGGCGCGCGACAGGGCGCCGTTGAGGCGCAAGGCATCGAAGACGACGCGCCGGTTGTGGGCGCTGGCACCTCCGAGATTCGTTCCTGCCGTAGCGATGATCGGCCGTCTTGTGTTCACGCGCTTCCCCAGTGCCCCGGACTCCACTTCCCCTGCCGCGGGCCGATCAGCAGCCCGTCAGGGGACAGATCGGCCATTGACAGGGGGCGGAATTTACTCGAGAGTTATTAACTCAATTAAATTGAATTAATAAGCGGGGCGGCGCAAGCCCCTCATTTCGAGGCCGATGAAACGGGACGCCCATCCTTGGGCGGCCAAACAGGGAGATGTGGATATGACGCACAATCTGCGTAGAACGATCCTGCGAAGTGCAATCGCCGGCACGGCATTGGTCGGTTTGCAGGGGCTGATCGCCTCGGTCGCCATGGCCGAGACGACCATCAATGCGCTCTTCATGGCGCAGGCTGCCTACAGCGAAAGCGACGTGCGCGCCATGATCAAGGAATTCGAGGCGGCGAATGGCGGCATCAAGGTCAATGCCGAGTTCGTGCCCTACGAAGGATTGCACGACAAGACGACGCTCGCCCAAGGTGCCGGTAGCGGTTACGACGTTGTCCTCTTCGACGTGATCTGGCCAGCCGAATACGCCAAGAACAATGTGCTGGTCGACGTAACGGACAAGATCACCGACGAGATGAAGAAGGGCGTCCTGCCCGGTGCCTGGACGACGGTGGATTACAATGGGCGCGCCTACGGCATGCCTTGGATTCTCGATACCAAATATCTCTTCTACAATACCGAGATGCTGGAAAAGGCCGGAATCTCCAGCCCGCCGAAGACCTGGGCCGAACTGGTCAAGGATGCCGAGATTCTCAAGGAAAAGAAGATCGTCGAATACCCGATCGTCTGGAGCTGGGCGCAGCAGGAAGCGGTCATCTGCGACTATACGACCCTTGTCGCGGCCAATGGCGGCGCGTTTCTGGATGAAAGCGGCAAGCCGGCGTTCCAGAGCGGCGGCGGCCTCGATGCCCTGAGCTACATGGTCGACACGATCGACAAAGGACTGACGAATCCGAACTCCAAGGAATATCTGGAAGAGGATGTCCGCCGGGTCTTCTCGGCCGGGGAGGCAGCCTTCGCCCTCAACTGGACCTACATGTACAACCTCGCCAACACGGACCCCAAGGAATCGAAAATCGTCGGCAAGGTCGGTGTGGCCCCGGCCCCCGGTGTCGAGGGGAAGTCGGAAGCATCGGCGGTCAATGGCTCGATGGGTCTCGGCATCCCCACCACCAGCAAGCATCAGGATGAGGCGTGGAATTTCATCACCTTCATCACCTCGCAGCCGGTGCAGAACAAGTTCGCGCGGCTCAGCCTGCCGATCTGGGGCTCGTCCTACGCCGATCCGGCTGTCGTCGAGGGCCAGGAGGCGCTGGTGAAGGCGGCCAACACGTCGCTCGGCCTCATGTATCCGCGCCCGACGACGCCGACCTACACGCAGATGTCGACGGAACTGCAGAAAGCCGTGCACCAGGCGCTCCTCAAGCAGGCGACGCCTGAGGAAGCTCTGAAGGCGGCTGCCGACGCCATCGGTGGCGGCGGTCTCTGACCTGATTGCCAGTCATTCGGACAGTTGGTGATGAACAGTCAGTGGATGAGCATCCGCAGCTGGCTTCTGCTGGCGCCTCTGCTTGCCATCATGACGTTCATCATCGGCTGGCCGATGGCAAAGACGATCGGCCTCAGCTTCACCGACGCGCAATTGCTGGGGGGCGAGGTTCATTGGATCGGTCTCGACAATTATCGCCGCGTTCTCTCAGCGCCGGCCTTCTATAGCGTCCTGTGGACGACGATCCGGTTCGTCCTGATATCGGTGGGTGCCGAGTTTCTCCTTGGCTTGCTCGCCGCCCTTCTCCTTGATCAGCCGTTCATGGGCCGCAATCTGTTGCGGGCGCTGCTCATTCTGCCATGGGCCTTGCCGACCGTCGTCAACGCAACCATGTGGCGCCTGATCTTCAATCCGGATTTTGGCGCCTTCAATGCCCTGCTGACGCAGGCCGGTCTCATGGCCGAATACCGCTCATGGCTCGGTGAACCGGAAAGCGCGCTGCTGGCCGTTTGCTTTGCCGACGTATGGAAGAACTTTCCGCTGGTCGCGTTGATCGCGCTGGCAGCCCTGCAATCGGTGCCACGGGAATTGAAGGCGGCGGCTCTCATTGACGGCGCCGGCACCTGGTCGCGGTTCCGCGTCGTGATCCTGCCCTATCTGGTGGGGCCGGTGACCGTTGCCATCGTCCTCAGGGTCATCGAGGCGTTCAAAGTCTTCGACATCATCTGGATCATGACCCATGGCGGACCGGCGGACAGCACCAAGACGATCGCCATTCTCGTCTATCAGCAGGCTTTCTCCCTGCAAAGAGCCGGCCTCGGCGGCTCGATTGCGCTGCTGATGGTTCTCGTAAGCGCCGGTTTGATCGCGCTCTATGTGACGCTTTTGCGGCGCCAGGGCGAGCTCAGGTAGGTGGCCGATGGAACGGCGGAATTCTTGGCAAAGTCTGTTTGTCTACCTGTGCGCATTTCTCCTGGCGCTTTTCATTCTGACGCCAATTCTCTGGATGCTGATCATGAGCGTCAGCGCCACCAGTGATCTGACGACGATCCCGCTGCGCTGGCTGCCGGAAACGCTCACCTTCCACCGTTATCTGGATCTCCTGACCATTGCCGACAACAGCGCCGGTTCAGCTTTCCTGGCATCCATGCGCAACAGCCTTCTCGTGTCGGGCATGGCAACTTGCGGCGGTCTGCTGGTAGCCATTGCGGCCGCCTGGTCAGTCTCGCGCTCACCCGGTCCCCAGCGCTATGCTCTCTACGCCGTTGTCGCCACCTATATG
>CAZUAL010000326.1:0-4519 GCA_964618305.1 uncultured Dongia sp.
ATGTCGGTGACTTCTTCCGGGCGCTCGTCGATCAGCAGCACGATCAGATAGGCTTCCGGATGGTTGGCCGCGATCGAGTTGGCGATGTTCTGCAGCATCACCGTCTTACCGGTGCGCGGCGGGGCGACGACGAGGGCGCGCTGGCCCTTGCCGATCGGGCAAATGAGATCGATGACGCGGCCGGTGATGTCGACCTTGTTGAGCTCCTTGCTTTCGCGCGCCTTCAGGGCCCGCCGGCTCATCTCGACGGTGCGGGCGGCTTCCGCCTTCGGCAGCGCCTCGGGTTCGGGCATCTTGTCGTCGCCCTTGCCCTCAAGCTCCATCTTCAGCCGCTCATCGGGATAGAGCGGGGTTAGATTGTCGAAATTGATGCGGTGCCGGATCTTCTCCGGATCCTCGAAATTGATCGAATTGACCTTGAGGAGGGCGAAGTACCGCTCGCCGTCCTTCGGGCCCCGGATCTGCCCTTCGACCGTATCGCCGGTCCGCAGACCGAAGCGGCGCACCTGGGAGGGCGAGCAATAGATGTCATCTGGGCCGGGCAGGTAATTGGCCTCCGGGCTCCGGAGGAAGCCGAAGCCGTCCTGCAGGATCTCGAGCACGCCGCCGCCGAAAATGGCGGTGTCGTTGTCGGCGAGGTGCTTCAAAATGGCAAAAAGCATGTCCTGCCGCCGGAGCGAGTTGGCGTTCTCGATCTGGAGGCTTTCCGCAAACTCGAGGAGTTCGGCTGGGGACTTGCGCTTAAGTTCTTGTAAATTCATGGATTTTCTGAGGTTGTGGAGCTGGGGACCAGAACGGTCGGCGGCTGCGATGGGGGGTGGGATGCTTGGAAACGGCGATGCCGGAATATGGTCTTCGGACCTGGAGGCCGCCACCCACTCTCACGTCTTTGCCCGTTTCATCCCGGGCCGGCCAACATGATATGGGAACGGAGGTGCTGCGAAAACAGGGTCGGCGCGACCTGATTGGCGAACCAAAACCTTAACAAAACCCGTACCGGAATTCGGGATGGAAGTCAAATGACCATCGGGCGGTGAGCCCAGACGAAAAGCACTGGCAAAGACCACGGGCGGGCCACCTTGCGGCGCCCGCCCGCATATTCTCCTGACCGATCGGTCGGGCTTACTTGAAGGCCACGGCGGCGCTGGCGGCCGGGGTCAGCGGCAGGGTGGCGAAGCGGGTAAAGCCCACCTCGCGGCACCAGCCTTCGATTTCGGCCGCCGTATAGTCGAAGGCGTCGCCGAACTCGATCAGCATGTTGAGCGACATGATGAGGCCGAAGCTATTGGCTCGACGCTCATTGTCGATGAGATGCTCGATGACGACGAAGGCGCCGCCTTCGGGGAGGGCATCATAGGCGGCACGGATGAGGTGCATCTTCCCCTCGAGATTCCAGTCATGCAGGATCATGCCCATGCTGATGACATCGGCCTTGGGCAGCGGTTCCTTGAGGAAGTCACCGGAGAGCACCCGCACCTGGCCGCCGAGGCCCTGCTGTTCCAGGCTTCGTGTTGCAATCGGCGCCACGATTGGAAGATCATAGGTCGACACGGTCAGATGCGGCTTGGCGCGCGCCACCATGCCGGCAAGCAGCCCGGTGGCGCCGCCCACATCGCAATAGCTGCGATAGGGCGCGAAATTAAAGCTGTCGACGAAGGCCTGGAAATTGCCGCGGCTGATGCCCGCCATGGCGCGCATGAATTGTTCGAGCCGCGCCGGATCGGCATAGAGCTCGGCAAAGAGCGGCTTGCCGTTATGTTTGATCTCGTTCTGCGGCTTGCCCGTCTCGAGCGCCTTCTTCAAATCGGCCCAGAAGGGAAAGAGCCGCGCCTGCGACATTTCCAGAATGCCGCCGACATAGGAGGGCTTCGCCTTGTCGAGAAAGAGCCCGGTTTCCGGCGTGTTGCGGTAGAGCGCCTTGGCGCCGTTGCCGCTGCGCTCGAGGAGCTCAAGGGCGACGAGCGCATCGAAGAAATCGGCCCGCGCGCGTTCGGCCGGATGGAGACCCAGCGCATCGCCGAGATCCGTGGCGTTCATGGCGCCATCGCCGAGCCGGGTGAAAAGCCCCAATGCCACGGCGGTGAGGAGTGTCTGCGCCGGCGCGAAGCCGAAGCCGATATCCATGAGCCGGGCGGGGGTAAGTTGCTTGGTCATCACGCAATCCTTGTCCATGATCCCGTCCCCACGAGTGGCGCGCTTCTGGCGCAGCACAACGGAAGATGGCAAGGATTAGTCCGCCCTTTCGTGACCCCGGTCACAAACCAGGGGCGATGACAGCGCGACCAATTTGGTTTTGGGTCAGAAGGGCTTCACGATCACCAGGATGACGATGCCGATCAGGAGGAGCGTCGGCACCTCGTTCATGATCCGGTAGAACTTTTCGTCGTGCGTGTTGGCGTCATTGGCGAAGGCGCGCCGCCAGCGCGCGTAGCCCGCATGAATGAGCTGCATGCCGAGAAGGAGGGCGAGCTTGCCGTGGAACCAGCCCTCGCCCCACCAATCGCCGAGCCAGGCCATGGTGAGCCCCAGCGCCCAGGCACAGATCATCGCCGGGTTGATGATGGCGCGTAGGAGCCGCCGCTCCATCACCTTGAACGTCTCGCTCATCTCCGAGCCGGGCTTTGCCTTGCAGTGATAGACGTAGAGACGCGGCAGATAGAGCATGCCGGCCATCCAGGCGATGACCGCGATGACATGCAGGGCCTTGAGCCAGAGATAGAGATTGGTGTCCATTTTTCTGTCCTTCCTTGCGCCCTACCCTTACCTGCAACGCGGCGGGTGAGGGAAGGGGCCGCATGCCGCATCAAGCGCCTTGCAGCGGGCAGGCGCTCTTTCCCGCGCAGGCCGCATTGCCGCAGCCGGGCCGGATTGCTTCCTCGCGGCCAAGGCTTGTCCGCACCAGGTGGGCGAGGCCATCGATGAAGGCGGGGTGGGTGGAGACCGTGGGTGCCCGCACATAGGCGGCGGCGCCATTCTCGCGCGCGAGCTTGCCGTATTCGATGTCGAGCTCGACCAAAGTTTCCGAATGTTCCGAGACGAAGGCGACCGGCACGACGACAATGGGCTTCTTCGCTTTCGCCAGCGCCAGGATCGTTTCATCAGTTGCCGGCCCCACCCATTTGAGCGGCCCGACGCGGCTTTGGTAGGCGATGATGTAATCGTCAGCGGCAAGGTTCAAGGCGCGCGCGGTGGCGGCAACACTGGCTTCGACTTGCGCCACATAGGGATCGCCCGCATCGACGATCTTCTGCGGCAGGCCGTGGGCGGAGAAGATGACGACCGGTTTGCTTCCGCTGTCTCCCGCCAAATTCTTCGCGTCAGCGATGCCCCGGCGCGTGATCTCGGCGAGGGCGGCGATGAAGCCCGGCTCGTCCGGATAGCAGCAGACGAGGCGCTGCGGCACCTGGAGACCTTGCTGCCGCGCCGCATCCTGCCAGACGCGGTAGGAGGAGGCGGTGGTGGTGGTCGAGAATTGCGGATAGAGCGGAAGGAGAATGATCTCGTCCGCACCCCATGCCTTGACGGCGCGCGCCGCCTCTTCCGTGAAGGGGCGCCAATAGCGCATGGCGATGAAGCATTTCACAACACCGTCACCCTGCAATGCCGCTTCGAGTGAAGCCGCCTGCGCTTCGGTGTTGGGAAGGATCGGCGAGCGGCCGCCCATCTGTTCATAGACATGGGCGGCGATGGGCGCGCGCTTGCGCGAGATGAACTTTGCCAGCAGCCAGCGGATAGGCTGCGGCGCCCCGATGATGTTGCGGTCATTGAAGAGGTTGAACAGAAACGGCTCGACGGCGGCGAGGCTGTCGGGTCCACCCAGATTGAAGAGCACGATGGCGATGCGGCGTTCCGAGGGCATGTGAACTCTTTCCAGATCATTTCCGTCATGCCCGTACTTGGTGCGGGCATCCACGAGTTGCGTTCTTCGGTTGCCGTCAAACTCGAGGATCCCCGGGCCAAGCCCGGGGATGACGTTATACTACTCCAGCAGGCAAGGTAACGGGATTACTCAAGAGAGCGGACAAGTTCCGCCGGATCGGTGACCGGGGCCGAACACGTCTGCTGCCGGCATACGTAGGCGGTGGCTTGGTGGTTCACCTGGGTCTTGCCGGCAGCCGGATGGCCGGGCGGCAGCGCAGCGCTATCGGCGACGATGCTGAGGACGATATTGGCCAGCGGCCGCGTGAGCAAAGCCGCAAGCAGCGCCTTCGTGCCGTCCGCGTCGCGCCGGCCGATGATGACGACGTCGGTGGCGCGGGCGCGGAAGTCGAGCCCGTTGAGATAGGTCGCGAGCGGAAAGAAATTGCGCTGGATTTCGCCGGAGAAGGTCGCGGCGAGTTCGTCAGCGCGGACCTCGTAATCGGCATCGCCGGTCAGGTGATGAAGCCGGGTGAGGATTTCGAGCATCGCGCCGTTGCCGGACGGTGTCGCATTGTCGTTCGCCGACTTGGTACGGATGATGACGTCGCTCGTATCGTCGGCGCTGAAGAAATAGCCGCCTTTCGCATTGTCCCAGAAA
>CAZUAL010000327.1:0-274 GCA_964618305.1 uncultured Dongia sp.
CGACGGCGCCTTCCGCTATACGGGCGGCCCGTTCGCCGGCTGCTCGCCGGCGGAGTGCGGCGCCATGAGCGCCTTCGCGCAGTTCCATCTCGATAACGTCCGCGCCGTCGCCTACGACGTCGTGTGCAACCGCCCGAAGACGATTTCCTATCGGGCGCCGGGCGCGCCGATGGCAAACTTCGCCGTCGAAAGCGTGATCGAGGAACTCGCGCACAAGCTCGGCATGGAGCCCATCGACTTCCGCATCAAGAATGCGGCGCGCGAGGGGACCAAA
>CAZUAL010000327.1:284-4517 GCA_964618305.1 uncultured Dongia sp.
CCTCCTACGGCCCGACCTACGGTCCGATCGGCCTTGGGGCGACGCTGGAAGCTGCCAAGAAGCACCCGCATTTCAAGGCGCCCCTTGGTCCCAACCAGGGTCGCGGCATGGCGGCCGGCTTCTGGTTCAACTTCGGTGGCCAGTCCTGTGTCAGTCTCAATATTCCGATCGACGGTTCGGTCACTGTCTCGGTGGGTTCGCCCGATATCGGCGGCTCACGTGCGGCGATGTGCATGATGGTCGCTGAAGAGTTGGGAATTCCTTATGACCAGGTCCGCGCCATCATTGCCGACACCTCATCGCTCGGTTTCAACGACGTGACCGACGGCAGCCGCACGACCTTTGCGACCGGCATGGCCTGCATCCTGGCAGCCCGTGACGCGATCAAGAAGCTGTGCGCGCGCGCCGCTGCGACCTGGGGCATCCCCGAGGACGCGGTTACTTGGGAGAAGGGCTATGCCAAGCCCGCCGGTGCCAATGCTGGCAACTTCCCGCCGCTATCGTTGAAGGAGATTGCCGCGGCCTCGCCGGGCACGGGCGGCCCGATCGCCGGGCATCACGAATATTCGGCGGACGGCGCCGGGGTGAGTTTCGCCACGCATATTTGCGATGTCGAGACCGATCCCGAAACCGGCCGTTCCTCGATCGTGCGCTACACGGTCATCCAGGATGCCGGCAAGGCGGTTCATCCCGCCTATGTTGAGGGGCAGTTCCAGGGCGGTGCCGTGCAGGGCATCGGCTGGGCGCTCAACGAGGAATACATCTATGGCAAGGATGGCCGCCTGCAGAATGCGGGCTTCCTCGATTATCGCATCCCGGTCTGTTCCGACCTGCCGATGATCGACACGCAGATCCTGGAAATCCCCAACCCCGGCCACCCTTACGGTGTCCGTGGCGTCGGCGAAACCTCGATCGTGCCGCCGCTCGCCGCCATCGCCAATGCGGTGGCCGCAGCGACGGGTGTGCGCTTCACGCAGATCCCGCTTTCGCCGCCGCGCGTCCTCAAGGGTATCGAGGATGCGAAGAAGGCGAAGGCGCCGAAGGCAGCCTGAAGCTTAGCGGTTGGGGCAAGAGCATGGCTCGCGTCGTCCTCTGGGGTAGCTTGAAGCCGCATACCGGCGGCAAGCTGGAAGTCGAGGTCGAGGCCAGGAATGTCGGCGAATTGCTGGCCCGGTTAGGCGAGACCTATCCGGGCCTGCAAAGCCAGATCAAGCGGGGTGTGTCCGTCTCCATCGACGGGCTCATCTATCGCGAAGGCTGGCTCGAACCCTTGAAGCCGGACAGCGAAGTGTTTCTGCTGCCGCGCATGACGGGCGGCTGAGCCCTCAGACAGGTCATCGCATCGCAATACATCGGAACGCGCGCCGGAACCTCCGGCGCGCGTTGCCGTTTGGACCAGTCGCGACAGTCATGGAGACGGCCGATGAACTGGTATCTGCAGGGCGGCGGCCCACGGGCGCGGGGCGAGGTGAAGCATCACTGGCGCCGGCGGGCGATTTTCCGGACGCAACCTTGCGCCGGGAACCAATCGGCCCGCGCCCCGTTTCGGGCAAGGTGGCAACCGGTCGAAACGGAGCGCCCCCATGATGGCCCACCTGGCGATAGGGCGACCGTTCCCCCAACCGGTCCCCATCTGCCCCGCCCCAGGCCGCGATCGGCCTAGCCACCGGCGGGAATCAAGGCTTGGTGGGCAATCATGCCTCCGTGACGGCGGGTTGCCGCCGATCCCGCGCGGCGGCGGCGGCCTGTTCATCCCTGTTGCAGGTTCCGATCAAACCGCGGCCGCGCGGGATCGATTTCGATACCCGCTCACTTGAGAGGAGAAGGTCGTGCTTTACTGGGCTCTTCTGTTCCTGGTGGTTGCGATCATCGCCGGCCTGTTCGGCTTCGGCGGGATTGCGCAGGCCGCAACCGGCTTTGCCCGGGTCCTGTTCCTCATCTTCGTCTTCCTGTTCCTCGTCTCCATCGTCGTTGGCTATGTGTGATGCCGCCATGAGTGATGAACGCAAGAATCCCGACCGGGCCGAACGGCTCGAAACCTCGCCCGCCTTCGACCAATGGCTCGACCGGCGGGTGAAGCTGCTGCTGCGGGCAGCCGAATCGGCGCCTGACCCCAGGACGATCGAGGTCATTCAGCATTCGCGCCGCAAATCGGGTGCAGAGGTCACCGATTAGTCTCACGCTGGGGTAAATTTTCCTAAGGCGCGCCGCCGAGGTCACAGTTTGCCCCCTCCCTTGTCGCTCGGCATGTCACGTCGATCGGCCCATCTTCGACCCACGCCCCGTCACCCCGGCACAGCCCGGCACTGGGGGTTGCCCGCCGATCCGGACCAAGCCGGCGAGGGCGCGAATGACGTCACGTTTCCCGACGTTGGAACCAAGACTGAATCGACCGAAAGGACAACCGATGGCCGATACTTTCCAAAGCCAACTCGTCGCCCAGCTTCCCGCGATGAAAGCCTTCGCCGTCATGCTGACCCGCAACCGCCAGTCAGCCGACGATCTGGTGCACGACACGATCGTGCGCGCCCTCGACAAACAGGCGCTCTATGCCATGGGCACCAATCTCAAGGCCTGGCTTTTCACCATCATGCGCAATCTCCATATCAACCATCAGCGCGCGGCACTGCGGAGCCGCGTCGTCGAGGTCGATGACGATCTGCTCCCAAACCTCGCCAGCGTGGCGCCGGACCAGGAGCATGTGCTCGTCCTCAAGGATCTGTTCCGCGCCATGGATGGTCTCAATGCCGATCAGCGCGACGTGCTGCTGCTGGTCGTCGGTGAGGATCTCTCCTACGAGGAAGCCGCGCAGGTTTGCGGCTGTCCGATCGGCACCGTGCGCTCGCGCCTGGCGCGGGCGCGGCGCGAGCTTGAGCGCATGCTGTCCGGCGAAGTGGCGATGCCGGTTCCGGACGATGGCGCGGCGCGCCTGGTGCGGCAGCGTCCGCGCGCGGAACGCCTGCCGGACGAGGGCTATCGCCTGGCTAGCTGACGAAAGGTTGGCAAGCTAAAGAAGCGCCAATCGACGTGAAGAAGGGCGGCGCCCGTCATTCGTCGGGATGCCGCCCTTTCCTTTCATAGCCCATTGCTATTGGCTGCTGGATCGTGACAATCGGCTCGACCGCAATGGCCGAGAGATGGGGAATCGCGATGCCTGCCGAGCCGATCTGTGTCGTCAAGACGCCTGCAATTCTGGGCGAATCCGTTCTCTGGCATCCCACGGACAAGAAGGTCTATTGGCTGGACCTCAAGGGGCCGGCGCTGCACATCTACGACCCGGCGACCAAGGCGGCCGATGTCTGGCACCTGAAGCTCGACGTGCCGATGGGGACGCTGGTGCGCGCGAAGGAAGGCTTCATCCTCACCGGACGCGAAGGCACCTTCAAGGTCGACGTTGCGGCACGCAAGATCACCCCCTGGGTCAATCCCAACGACCGGCCGGAACTCACCATGTTCAACGACGGCAAGGTCGACCGGCAGGGGCGGCTGTGGCTGTGCACGTCGGACACCAAGGAGACCGAGCCCATCGGCGGCATCTACTCCCTGACGGCTGACGGCAAGTCCCAAGTGCATGATCGCGGTTTTGCCTGCGGCAACGGTCCGGGCTTCAGCCCCGACGGGCGCATCTTCTATTTCTCCGACACGATGGTGCGGAAGGTCTATGCCTATGACCTCGACACCCGGACCGGCTCGCTCACCAACCAGCGCCTCTTCACCGAATTCTCGGAAGAGCAGGGGATGCCGGACGGCATGACGGTCGATGCGGAGGGCGGCATCTGGATCTGCCACTGGGAAGGCTGGCGGGTGACGCGCTTCCTCCCCGACGGCAAGCTCGACCGCGAAATCCGGCTCCCCTGTCCGCTGGTCACCTCCTGTGCCTTCGCTGGCGATGCGCTCGACACGCTCTTTATCACTACGGCTGACCGTCGGCCTCGACGCCCCGGCCCTGGCCAAGGCGCCGCTTTCGGGCAGCCTCTTTGCCGTGAAACCCGGATTCCGGGGGGTGCCGGAGCCGGTTTTCGGGTGAGAACCGCGTCTTTCGACCCCGCAACGGCTGGTTGACAGGGTTCCGGGCGGCTGTTACCCCCTGGGCCGATCCGGAAATACGCCACGGAATCCTTGTGGCAAAATGTTTCCAAGCGTAACGTGTTGTTCTGTATTATGAATTCAGAACGAGCTTCGTTCTGTCAGATGGTGGATTGGGATATTCAACATGTTTGAGACGGCGCTTCC
>CAZUAL010000328.1:0-4500 GCA_964618305.1 uncultured Dongia sp.
TGCGCTCAGTTCTTCCCACTGCGCGCCGTTATCGCGCGAAACGAAGATGAGCGCCTACGAGATCATGCTTTCGGAAAGCCAGGAGCGAATGCTCATGGTGCTGAAGCCGGAAGCGCGCGAGAAGGCGCGGGCGATCTTCGAGAAATGGGAACTCGATTTCGCCGAGATCGGCGTTCTAACCAACACGGGACACCTCGTCCTGAAGAAGGACGGCAAGGTGCAGGCCGACATGCCGGTCGCTCCCTTGGTCGACAAGGCGCCGGTCTATGAGCGTCCCTGGGTTCCGACGCCGGCGCAACCGGTCATCGATGCCAAGGAAGTTCCGGCACCCAACGATCTCCTAGGTGCGCTGAAGACGCTGATCGGCTCGCCCGATCTCGCCAGCCGCCGCTGGGTGTGGGAGCAATACGATCACCTCGTCATGGGACAGACAGCCCAGCGGCCGGGTGGCGATGCCGCGGTTGTGCGCGTGCCGGGGGTTCCGGGCAAGGCGCTCGCCATGACCTCCGACTGCACGCCGCGCTATGTCTTTGCCGACCCGAAGCAGGGCGGGGCGCAGGCGGTGGCGGAAAGCTGGCGCAACATCACCGCCGTCGGCGCGACGCCGCTTGCCATCACGGACAACATGAATTTCGGCAACCCGCAGCGCCCCGAGATCATGGGGCAGTTCGCTTTGTCGATCGAAGGCATGGCGGACGCCTGCCGGGCGCTCGACTATCCGGTCATCTCCGGCAACGTCTCGCTCTACAACGAGACGAACGGCAAGGGCATCCTGCCGACGCCGACCATCGGCGGTGTGGGTCTGATGAAGAATGTCGACCGCATGGCGACAGTCGCCTTCAAGGCGGCGGGCGAGACCGTGCTGGTGATCGGCGACAGCAAGGGCTGGCTCGGCCAGTCGATCTTCTTGCGCGAGACACAAGGCCGGGAAGAAGGGGCGCCGCCGCCGGTCGACCTTGCGGCCGAGCGCCGCAACGGTGATTTCGTCCGCGGCCTGATCGCCAATGGCGATGTGGTGACGTGTCACGATATCTCCGATGGTGGCCTGCTGGTCGCTGTCGCTGACATGGCGCTCGCGGGTAGTATCGGTGTTTCACTGACCACGCCGCAGACGGATGTGCCGTCGCACGGCTTCTGGTTCGGCGAGGACCAGGCCCGCTATGTGATCGCCGTGCCGGCCACCGCTGCGCAGAAATTGATCGATCAGGCCAAGGGCGCCGGTGTCGCGATCCAGAAGATCGGCGAAACAGGCGGCGCGGATATCATTCTCGATGGCCGCAAGATGTCCGTTGGCGATCTCAAGCAGGCGCACGAAGCGTTCCTGCCGACGCTCATGGGCGCTGCCTGAGCAAACTGGGAGTATTTGACGATGGCGATGGAAGCGAGCGAAATCGAGCGGCTGATCAAGGAAGCGCTCCCCGACGCGCAAGTGACGATCGAGGACCTGCGCGGTGATGGTGATCATTATGCTGCACAGGTGATCTCTTCCGCCTTCATCGGCAAGTCGCGTGTGCAGCAGCATCAGATCGTTTATGCGGCTCTGCGCGGCAAGATGGGCGACGAACTCCACGCTCTCGCTCTGCAGACAGCCGCTCCCGGCGCCTGAACGGATAGCTGAACGCTGAGTATGGCTTCAAACCCGGCCTATCGCGCGGGGCTTGCCTACGCGGCCGCCGCCTATTTCGGCTGGGGACTCATGTCGATGTATTTTCGCGCCACGAGTTTCATGTCGGCGCCGGAAGTGCTCGATCATCGAATCACCTGGTCACTGCTCCTCACAGCTGTGGGCACGGCCATTCTTGTACCACGGCAAGCAATCCGGGATCTGCTGTCGGCGCCGCGCAAGATTGGCGGTCTGCTGATCTCGGCGATATTCCTGTCGGCGAACTGGCTGATCTTCACCTGGGCGGTGGCTGACGGGCAGGCCCTGGAGGCTGGGCTTGGCTATTTCATCTGCCCGCTCATCAGCGTGGTGCTCGGTGTCCTGGTCTTCAAGGAACGCATGAGCCGGATGCAGGTCGTCGGCCTCATTGTCGTCGCGATCGGGGTTGGCCTCACCACCTTTGCCTTCGGGCGATTGCCGTGGATCGCGCTCTCGCTCGCCGGGACGTTCGCGATCTATGGCCTCTGCCGCAAGATCCTCAAGCTGCCGGCCATGCTGGCGCTCTTTGCCGAGACGGCGATCCTGGCCCCCTTCGCTCTTGGCCACATTCTCTGGCTGGAACTAGCGGGGACGGGGCATTTCATCGGGAGCCCGCTGCCGCTGCAAATCCTGATGATGGGCCTCGGTGTCATAACCACAATTCCGCTATTGTTTTTTGCCGGTGCGGCCAATCGCCTCGACCTCACCACATTGGGGCTGATGCAGTACCTCAACCCCACAGTCCAGGTAAGCTTGGCCGTGCTTACCTATGGCGAGCCGTTCACCTTGATTCACAGGCTCACTTTCTCAGCCATTTGGCTGGGTCTCGGCATCTTCTCGCTGGCGCCCTGGCTGCGGCGGCGGCAGAATGCCGAGCAGTCGGCCGAGCCCGTGCTCAGCCTCGACAATTGACAATGCCACCGCTTGCCGCCATATCGCGGACAAGGGCAGCAAAGGAACGAAAAGCATGAGCGACAATCCGGTTTTTGACCGTATCCGGGACGATATTTCCAGCAACGATGTGGTGCTCTACATGAAGGGCACGCCGGTCTTCCCGCAGTGCGGCTTTTCCGCCGCCGTGGTGCAGGTGCTGAGCCATATCGGCGTCAAGTTCAAAGGGATCGATATCCTGCAGGATCCGAGCCTGCGCCAGGGGATCAAGGAATTCACCAACTGGCCGACCATTCCGCAGCTCTATGTGAAGGGCGAGTTTGTCGGCGGCTGCGATATCGTCCGCGAGATGTATGAATCCGGCGAGTTGCAGCAGCTCATGAAGGACAAGGGCGTGGCGTCGAGCCAGGCCGCCTAAACTTCTTCAAGCGAACCGACGTTAGAAGGCCGGTCCGTGGCGCGCGGGCCGGCCTTCTCATTTGTGGAATTTGAACTGGCGGTCAAATCCACATCGTTTCCACGAATTTCGCACAATTGGCTTGCGAACGGCCAAGTCGTATGGCTAGATTTTCGCACTAATACACAGCGCCCTGGCAAACAGGGCCGATCGAGGCAAATCGGGAGACGTGGAATGAAGATGACCTTCCGCCGCAAGGCGATGGGCGCTGCATTGGCTTTGGCCTTGGGCGCCGGCTTCACTGCAATGCCTGCTGCGGCCCAATCGCCGGAAAGCAGCGACCCCATCAAGATCGCCCTCTTTGACTGGACCAGCGTCAATTTGAACGCGACGATCTTGTCGAAGATTCTCAAATCCTACGGCTACAACACCGAACTGGTGACGTCGGATTATCTGGCCAGCATCCAGACGGGCCTGCGTACCGGTGATCTCACGATCGGCATGGAATATTGGGATACGACCGCGCGCGAAGCGATGGCCGATGCCGATGCCAGCGGGCAGACGGAAAACCTCGGTCCCATCGGTCCCAAGGCCAAGGAAGAATGGTGGTATCCGGAGTATATGAAGGAAAAGTGCCCGGGCCTCCCCAACTGGGAAGCGCTGAAGAACTGTGCCGAGGCTTTCTCGACGCCTGAAACGGCACCGAAGGGCCGTTACCTTGGCGGTCCGGTGACCTGGGGCGGGTTCGATGACGAGCGTGTCGAAGCGCTCGATCTGCCGTTCGAGGTGGTCCATGCCGGCACCGACGCCGCGATGTTCGCCGAGCTTGAATCGGCCTACCAGCGCCAGGCGCCGATCATTCTCTGGATCTATACGCCGCACTGGGCGCCCGCCAAATACAAGGGCGAATGGGTGCAATTCCCGGAATGGACGCCGGAATGCTACGCCGATCCGGCCTGGGGCTCGAACCCGGACAAGGCCTATGATTGCGGCAAGCCGCACGGCGAAATCTACAAATATTCCTGGAAGGGTTTTGCCGAAAAGTGGCCGGTCGCGCACAAGATCGCCAAGAACATGAAGTTCTCGGACGACGAGATGAGCACGCTCATCGGCCAGGTCGATCTCGACAAGAAGTCGCTCGACGAAGTGGCCGATGCGTGGATCGCGGCCAATCAGGAGAAGATCAAGCAGTGGGCCCAGTAAGCCCGATTCCCTAGACTGGCCGGGCCGTCATGGGTGCGGCCCGGCCATTTCTTTTCCAGGCGACTTGTTATCCGGGACCAGGCATGGGGCAGAGTGAAGCGCCGATGGATGCGCCATTTGTGACCGCGGCAAATGCCGACAGCGACGCGCGGGCGGTGAAGATTTCCTGCCGCCATGTGTGGAAGCTGTTCGGCGCCAATGCTGATCGTCGATTCGACGCGGCTGAACTCCAGGATCTCACAGCTGCTGCTTTGGGCGGGCGCGGTCTGATGGCAGCCGTGCGCGACGTATCGCTCGACGTGCGCGAGGGCGAGATCTTCGTGCTGATGGGGCTTTCCGGCTCCGGCAAATCGACCCTGTTGCGCTG
>CAZUAL010000329.1:0-4488 GCA_964618305.1 uncultured Dongia sp.
GAACTGCATCGCATGGTGAAGGAGTTCGGCCTCGACGTGGTCGAAGCCTATATGAACCATGTGAAGGCCAATGCCGCCGAACAGGTGCGCCGCGTCCTCGACCGGTTGAAGGATGGCAGCTTCGCCTATGAGATGGATGATGGCGCCGTCATCAAGGTGGCGGTCACGGTCGATCATGGCGCGCGCCGTGCCAAGGTCGATTTCACCGGCACGTCGGCGCAGCTCCCCACCAACTTCAACGCGCCCTCCGCCGTCGCCAAGGCAGCCGTGCTCTATGTCTTCCGCACGCTGATCGATGACGAGATCCCGATGAACCAGGGCTGCCTCGATCCGCTCGACATCGTCATTCCGGAAGGCTCGATGCTGCGGCCTGCTTACCCGGCGGCGGTGGTCGCGGGGAATGTCGAGACGTCGCAATGCATCACCGACGCGCTCTATGGCGCCATGAACGTGATGGCGGCGGCGCAAGGGACGATGAACAATTTCACCTTCGGCAACCAGCGCCATCAATATTACGAGACCATCGCCGGCGGTTCCGGCGCCGGGCCCGATTTCGACGGCACGGATGCGGTGCAGACGCACATGACGAACTCGCGCCTCACCGACCCGGAGGTGCTGGAGTTCCGCTTCCCCGTGCTGCTGGAGGATTTCCACATCCGGCGCGGCAGCGGCGGCAAGGGCAAGCACAGAGGCGGCGACGGTGTCGTCCGCCGGGTGCGCTTCCTCGAGCAAATGACCGCCGGCATCCTCTCCGGCCACCGCCGCGTGCCGCCCTATGGCCTGGCAGGCGGCGGCGAAGGCGCCCTCGGGAAGAACAGCGTCATCCGCAAGGATGGCCGTGTCGAGGTGCTGAAGGGCACGGACGGTGCGGAGATGCAGCCGGGCGACGTGTTCCTCGTCGAGACGCCGGGCGGCGGGGGGTATGGGCGATGACGGTAGACAAGATTCAAGATTCTATCACATAGGCTATTTGGTCCAACTCAGTCAGCGCCAGCAGGGGCAGCCGCCTTTCTGCCTCATGCATTAGTAGTTCCGAAAAAAGCGCAAGCTCAGACCGGCTATTAATGTCCTGTATCCAATAGTCAGGGTAGTAGCGAGCATAATTTCCAAGGATGAATAGTGCGGCGTAGAAGTGCCCAAATTCATTTAGATGTCTCGCCGTCGGACAGAATCTCACTTCATTGCGAGCCCACGTCGTTCCTTGGGGAAAAGTGACACTGCCGCTTATGAAGGGCGATTTATCAGTTGTCTGCAACAATGATCCGTTGATCAACTCGCGAACTTCCACGCCTGGCACAGAGGCGGGCGCCACAAATATGCTCCCCATCATTTTTGTAAGTAACGGTTCAGGTGTTGGATGGACCGTCACTTCAGTAAGCAATTTCTCTTCCGCGCTTATGTACTGGCGAACTACTCCAGCTCTCACGACCTGAGAAGGAACATCGAATTTTGGGAGAATCGAATGGAGGCAGGCAAGAGCCTCAACAGAGTCAATCAAGGAATATCCATTCGGAGGAAGACACTCAAATGGGACATCGTCTATGCCTGAACTCATAAGGACGCGAAATCCCTCCGTATAGCTGCCGTCCCTTCTAACCTCAGTTTGAATGCCGCAGATGGCTGCTTCGCGCGCTCCCTTATGCCAAAGCGAAAATGTTCCAGAGCGCGAGCCGCCGGGCATGTGCGGTGCGCATCTCATTTTACTCCCAGCCTTCGCCAGTGTGTCGCGCACGTCCGGTTTTGCTGACAAAGAGAATGTAAGTCCGTGATGCCTGTGTTGCGATCTGGCTGCATCAAGGCTATAGGCGCCACTCTGCTTAAACAGAACTTCAGCTAGCGCGAGACACATTGAGCCATAGTATAAAAGCACCGGCTTTGTTGTGGGGCCGACAATAGATGCAGCTTTGAAATAATCCCTCGCCTGTGTAAGACAAAGTCCCAGTTGCTCAGCCTGCTTCCTAGCATTTTTTCTTTGACGCGCCGGGATTTCGTGGATCTGGATTAGCGTGGCAGCAACACGCTCGGAGTTCTGAAAGAACTGTAGATGCTGCCAAGCATATCCGGCCGGATCATGTGATCGAACTATCGAGCAATCTGTTATTACCATTCGAAATGCTCCTGCCGACTACGTCCGTAATTCAGTTCTTGAACTATCAATATAGAGATTAAAGACCATCAGACAGTCGAATGCCACTTCAGGTAGTATGAATTCTAGCCCGCAATCTGCGCAATCAGTTTTGCGCAACGATCCACACGAATGGACGCTTTGAGGTGCCGAAATGCAGCCGGGCGATGTGTTCCTCGTCGAGACGCCGGGTGGCGGGGGGTATGGACGGGCGTAGCTCGCCCTCTATTCGGGGAGCCCCCGATACAGATTCCGGGACAGCAGTAAGGGGCCTTGTGCTAGGCTCTCGCCCGACGCGTTCAGGATGAAGCGCCCCTCACCCCGACCCTCTCCCCGCTCACGCGGGGCGAGGGAGATTCGACCGAGCCGGACGATAAGCCCCTCGCCCTTCCGGGGAGAGGGGTTGGGGTGAGGGGGACTTCACGCCCAGATGTTACGTAAGGACCATGCCATGACTGCCGCAGCTCCCCGCCCGCAGCGCAATTTGAATGTTCCCGGCCTTGTCGAGGCGTTGCAGAAGATTCTGAAACCCGACCAGGTTTCGACCAATGCCGGCATTCGCGACCGGCACGGGCATGATGAATCCTATCATGAAGCCCATGCCCCCGATGTGGTGGTGTTTCCGGAAACGACCGAGGAAGTATCGGCCATCGCCAAGGTGGCGGCCGCGTTCGGATCGCCCATCATCCCCTTCGGCGTCGGCACCTCTCTGGAGGGCCATGTGGCGGCACTGGATGGCGGCATTAGCATCGATATGGGCCGCATGAACAAGGTCGTCGAGGTGAATGCCGACGATCTCGACGTCAAGGTCGAGGCGGGTGTGACGCGAAAAGCACTCAACGCCTATATCAGGGACCAGGGCCTGTTCTTCCCGATCGATCCCGGCGCCGACGCCACCATCGGCGGCATGACGGCGACGCGCGCCAGCGGCACGAACGCGGTGCGCTACGGCACCATGCGCGAGAACGTGCTGGGCCTCACGGTGGTGCTGACGGACGGGCGCATCATCAAGACCGGCGGGCGGTCGCGGAAATCGGCGGCGGGCTATGACCTCACACGCCTCTTCGTCGGCTCCGAAGGGACGCTCGGCATCATCACCGAAATCCGCCTGCGCCTTTACGGCATCCCGGAAGCGATGGCGGCGGCGGTCGCGAACTTCCCCGATATCGGCTCGGCGGTGAACACGGTCATCCGCACCATCCAGGCGGGCGTGCCGGTGGCGCGCATCGAACTCCTCGACGAGGTGCAGATCGACGCCATCAACAAATATTCAAAGCTCGATTTCGCCGTGCGCCCCACCCTCTTCTTCGAATTCCACGACACCGAGAATGGTGTCGCCGAGCAATCGGGGCTGGTGAACGAGATCGGCGCCGAGTTCGGCATGAGCGATTTCAAATGGACCTCGAAACCCGAGGACCGCACGAAAATGTGGCAGGCGCGGCATGACGCCTTCTATGCCGGCCTCGCCCTGCGTCCCGGGGCCAAGGGCTGGCCGACCGATGTCTGCGTGCCGATCTCAAGGCTGGCCGATTGCATTCTGGAAACGAAGGAAGATGTGGCGAAGTCCGGCCTGCTCACACCCTTGGTGGGCCATGTCGGCGACGGCAATTTCCATCTCTGCATCATCCTCAACCCCGACGATGCGGAAGAAGCCGCGCGCGCAGAGGCGCTGACCGAGCGCCTCGCCCACCGCGCGATTGCGATGGGCGGCACCTGCACCGGTGAACATGGCATCGGCTATGGCAAGATCCCGTTCCTCGAAGCCGAGCACGGCTCGGCCGTCGCGGTGATGCGCCAGCTGAAGACGACGCTCGATCCGGACAACCGGATGAATCCGGGGAAGATCTTCAGGGCCTGACTACTTCACCTCCTCCCTTGAGGGGGAGGTCGCGCGGAAGGCGCGGGTGGACGAATAGCGGAAACACCCCCTCTCCCCGACCCTCCCCCACGTTGGGGGGAGGGCTAGGGAGAGGGGGCTTGCTTAGATCGCGCGTGTCGCCTCGTTCAGCCAGGCGAGATCGCTGCCGGTGAGTTGCGGGGCGAGGGCCGCGCGGACGCGGGCGTGATAGGCGTTGAGCCAGGCGGTTTCTTCCGGCGTCAGCAGGCTCTTCTCGATCGCATTCAAATCGATCGGCGCCAGGGTGAGCGTTTCGAATTCGAGCCAGTCGGAGTTCGTCTTCGATTCCCGCACGACGACGAGATTTTCGATGCGGATGCCGAACTCGCCTTCCTTGTAATAGCCGGGCTCGTTCGAGATGATCATGCCGGGCTCGAGCGCCACGCGGTTCGGTACCTTGGAGATGCGCTGCGGGCCCTCATGCACCGACAAGTACGAGCCGACGCCGTGGCCGGTGCCGTGATCG
>CAZUAL010000330.1:0-4461 GCA_964618305.1 uncultured Dongia sp.
CTTCCTCACAGTGAAAAATATAAATCTCAAAGTAGCTCAACGGCCGGAAATCGGCGTTGAGGACCAGGGCCGGACATGCCTCTGGTGAGGCCATCATCATGCCAACTCCCGCGTTGCCTGAGGCCTTGCGGGTTTCCGCGCAGATGCGGAAATCCGCACGCCAGTGCTTAAGGAATAGCCGCAGGGAAAGAAAAACTCAAGATGTAGCGGTGCGGCCCCGGCGATCTTTCACGATGTTGTCATTCGGTGGGGAAATCGGCGCTGAAATCCGGGGCGCCCCAAGCCATCATCCTCCGCGCAGGCGGAGGACCCACGAATTTCTTGCCGGGGCTGCATGTCGTCGTGGGTGGTCCGCCTACGCGGACCATGACGAAGGGGGAAACGCCCTCAGTGGTGATGATGGCCGTGATCGTGGTGCCCATGGTCGTGGTGACGGCACATCAGCTGATGCAGCATTGAGGCGCCGAGTTCGAGCCCGCGCTGGTCGATCGAATGCGGCAGGCCCGGGCGGCCCTCGGCATAGACCTGGATGCCATGTGCCTTCAGGGCATTCTCCGCCTCGCCCATCGCGGGGAAGGGCAGCACCTCGTCGGCCATGCCGTGAACGAGGAGGACCGGCGGCTTCGATTTCAATTCCGTGCCCAGGAGCTCAGGCGCCACGAGGAGGCCGGAATAGCCGACGATGCCAGCCAGCGGATTGGCGCGCCTGAGGCCGACATGGAGCGCCATCATCGTCCCCTGGCTGAAGCCGACCAGCGCCAGGTCGGCTTCGGTGAGGCCGCGCGCCGCGAGCGCCTCGTCGAGAAAGGCATTGAGGATGGGTTCCGCCTCGCGCGCGCCCTTCAGGCGGTTCTCGGCGCTGCGCTCCTCAAGCCCGAACCATTGATAGCCACCAAACGGATTGATCTCGCACGGGAACGGCGCGTTGGGGGAGAGGAACTCAGCTTCCGGCACGGCGGGCGCGAGATAGGGGGCAAGGCTGATGAGATCGTCGCCGTTCGAGCCATAGCCATGCAGGAAGACGATGAGATTTTCCGGCTTGCCACCGCTGAGCGGCGGATGCGAGGGACCGTCGAGTTTGATCATCGGATTTCTTTCGCGCAATTTAGGTGTTGGCGCCATCCTTATCAGGCGGGCCGGGTAAGTGCAAAGAGGGGCGAAGCCCCTCCCCTTTCAATCGTGCTCCTTCTTGAGGGCGTCGCGGATCTCGTCTTCCACCCGGCGCCGGATGAAGTCGAAGAACATGATCTGCATCGACCAGCCGGGATGCGGCACGCTCAATGGCATGAGGATGTTCTCAACCGCGACAAAGTCGCGGTGCGGGCCGATATAGGTCGGACGCTGCAGGATCGGCAGGCCCGTCTCCGCGACCAATTGATGGCGCGGCCAGATGGTGCTGTTCCTGTTGTAGTTGACGAGTTCCGAAAACCACTGGCCGGTATAGTCGCGCGACAGATTCTGCCGGACATGGCTGCCGACCAGACGGAAGCGGAAGTCCAGCGGATCGTGCCGGACATCAAAGAGGACGATGTGCGGCAGCAGCAGCGGGATGTCGAGGACGGGATCGAGATCGGCCCGGTCCGGCATCTTGCGGCCCCGGCGGCGTACATTCCAATATTTGTATCCGGCCACCAGAAGTTCGGATTCCATGTGGAGTTGCGCCATCGCGCTGGCGAGCCCCTCCGGATCGTCCGGGTCGAATTGTACCTGCTGGCGCACGCCTACCTCATCTCGAAGATCGCATTCGCTGCGCCACTCACTCCGGCAAGGGAATGAACTCGTGCTCGCCCGCAATGCGTAACCCGAACTGGTCGCGCCGCCAATCCTCTTTCGCCCGCGCGATCCGTTCCTGCGAGGATGAGACAAAATTCCAATAGATGTGCCGCGGGCCATCAAACGGCGCGCCGCCAAGGAAGACGAGGCGCGCGGGCGATGCGGCCTTGAGCGCGATCTCGCCCGGACCGAAGGCGATCAGGCGGCCCTTGGCATAGCTGACGCCACCCACCATCACATCGCCTTCGATGATATAGGCAGCGCGCTCCGCCGCCGCGACATCGAGACGGAAGGCGGCACCCAGCGCCAGCCTGAGATCGGCCAGGAACAGCGGTGAATGCGTCCTGACCGGCGAGGCGAGACCGTTGACGGTGCCGGCGATGACCTTGAGCGCCGCGCCATCGGCCGCCCATTCCGGCAGCAGCGCGGCCGCGTAATGGTCGAAGGCGGGTGCCGTCTCCTCGTGCGATGTCGGCAGGGCAACCCAGAATTGCAGGCCATAGAGATCTTGCGCCTGTTGGCGCGCGTCGATGTCGGACCGTTCGGAATGCACGATGCCGCGCCCGGCGGTCATCCAATTGACGTCGCCGGGAAGGATCGGCTGCACATAGCCCAGCGAATCCCTGTGCACGATGCTGCCTTTGAGCAGATAGGTGACGGTCGAGAGGCCGATATGCGGATGCGGCCGCACATCCATGCCCTTCCCCGCCGGCAGCGTCACCGGCCCGAACTGGTCGAGGAAAACGAACGGGCCCACCATGCGCCGCTCCGCCGCCGGCAGCACGCGCATCACCGAGAAGTCGCCGATGTCGCGCACACGCGGCACGATGATGTTCTCGATCCCGGCTGCGGCAATCTCGGCCATGTCATTCCCCCCCACGTTTCGGCAAAGGCGTATCCGGCAGCGCGTCGGCGATGAGATGATATCTGACGCCGGCATTCGAGGCCGTGCGGTAGAAGGTGAGGAGCTGATCCCAGGGATCGGCCACCTTCTGGAACCCGGTGATGAAGACGACGAGCGTCGAAATCTCGACGCTGCCCTTGATCACCAGCCAGCCGCCGACCGAGAGTACGATGAGCGGGGCCAGCGCGTCGAGGAAGTTGCCGAAGAAGGTGAGAAAGAATTTGACCCGGTAGATGCTGATGCGCGTGCGGAAGGCGCCCAGCACCAGCCGGCCGAAGCGCCTGAGATGGCGCGGCCGCCCCTTGCGGTCGAGTTCGGAGGTAACGATCGTATCGCCCATCTTGCGCAGGAGGCGCGCGTGGATGTTGCCCCAGCGGTTGATGCGGCGCTGGCCCAGCGGCACGACGAAGAGCTGCGGCAGATAGAGCACGATGGCGAAGATGGCGATCCGTGGTTCGACCCAGATGAGATAGCCCAGGGCCGAGACCGCCGTGCCAATCTGCAGCAAGGGAAAGGATATGCTGTCGCCAACGAAGCCCGCCAGATCCTCGACCTCGGCCGAGACCATCGAGACCACGGCGCCCTTCTTCACGGGTGCATGGCCTTCCGGCTTCTGGGTGCCTTCGAAGATCATGTGCCGCAGCAGGCGGGCGACATCCTCGACCAGCCAGCCGCGAAACACGTTGAGCAGGTATTTGAGCCCGCCCTGCAGCAGCAGCACGCCGAGATAGATCGCGGAGAGCATGAGGAGATAGCCCAGCGTGCCGTTGTGGATGGCATCGTCGACGATGCGCCGCTGCAATTCGAGCGGCACCGTGGTCAGCAGCGAGACGATGATTGTGAGACAGCAGAGCAGGAACTGCTTGCGGAAACTGACGCGCCAGATGAAGGCAAAGAGCGATTTGGGCATTAGGGTGATCATTCCAACGCTGTTCGCACCCACCAGATTGGCAACAGGCGCGCAAACCCGAATCGACCGGGCCATTCAGACTGGCGCCAGCTTGCGGCGGGAGCGGCGCCCAATGCAATCCCCGCGATGCCGCAGCACCGGCCCGGTGGCCGGCTTCAGCCCTGATTTCATTGAGGAAAGAGCGGCGCCAAGGCTGTTGTTTTCAAGGGGCAAACCGTCGATGATGGCGCGCCTTTTTTGGCCGCACCATCCACTCGCTGATCTTTAGGAGATTACCATCATGATCCAAGCCCAGAATTTCATCGCCGGCGCCTGGAGCAAGTCGACCAACGCAACCAAGGACATCAATCCATCGAACACCGGCGATGTGATCGGCGAATTCCCGCAGGCCTCGGCGGCGGACGCGGAGGCGGCGATCGCCGCGGCGAAGGCGGCCTTCCCGGCCTGGTCGCGTTCGACCGTGCAGCAGCGCCATGACATCCTGAAGAAGATCGGCGACGAGATCATGGCGCGCAAGGACGAGATCGGCCGCCTGCTCTCGCGCGAGGAAGGCAAGACGCTGGCCGAGGGTATCGGCGAGACGGCGCGCGCCGGCCAGATCTTCCTCTTCTTCGCCGGCGAATGCCTGCGCCAGGCCGGTGAGAAACTGGGTTCCGTGCGCCCCGGCGTCGATGTTGAGATCACGCGCGAGCCCCTGGGTGTCATCGGCCTCATCACGCCGTGGAACTTCCCCATCGCCATTCCCGCCTGGAAGATTGCCCCGGCGCTGGCCTATGGCAATTGCGTCGTCTTCAAGCCGGCCGATCTGGTGCCGGGCTGCGCCCATGCCCTTTCCGAGATCATCTCGCGCGCGGGGCTGCCGGCCGGTGTCTTC
>CAZUAL010000331.1:0-468 GCA_964618305.1 uncultured Dongia sp.
TCCTGCCGCTTGGCGAACGCGTCCTGCGCATGGCCTGCCAGCAGATGAAGGCCTGGCTCGACGCCGGATACGAACTGGATACGATGGCAGTCAACCTCTCGCCGCGTCAGTTCCATCTGCCCGATATCGACGAGATCGTGGGTGGCATCCTCAACGATGTCGGCCTGCCGGCGCATTATCTCGAACTCGAGCTCACCGAAAGCGCCCTGATCGACCAGGGGATCGGCGCCGAACAGCGCCTGACCGCTTTGCGCAAGCTCGGCACACGCATCGCCATCGATGATTTCGGCACCGGCTATTCGTCGCTGGCCTATCTGAAGCGCTTCCCCATCAGCAAGCTCAAGGTCGACCAGAGTTTCGTCCGCGACATACCCAGCGATCCGGCCGACATGGAGATCACATCGGCCATCATCGGCCTGGCGCGAAGCCTTCATCTCGATTCCATCGCCGAGGGTGTCGAGACCGAGG
>CAZUAL010000331.1:478-4391 GCA_964618305.1 uncultured Dongia sp.
CAATTCGCGTACCTCAAGGACCAGGGTTGCCTCTATGCCCAGGGCTTTCTCTTCAGCAAGCCCCTTCCGGCCCCCGAGGCCGAAAGACTCCTCGTGAAGCCGTTGCGCATCGCCGCCGGCGCGTGATTCACAAAACTGACTCGCATCCGTCGCGCCGGTGACTTGCCGGCGCCATCCCATGGTCATCGTCCGCACTTATCCTGGCAATCGTCCCGTCACGATCGCTTGCGTACGAGGTCGACTCACCGATGCACCGTCGCCGCTTCCTGGCCATGGCTGGCCTCGCCGGTGCCGGCGTCGCCGTTTCCAGTTCCGGCCTTGCCAACTTCGCCCCCTATTATGCGGGTAGCCACGGGCGGGCGCTGTTTCTGCGCAATCCATTCACCCTCGGCGTCGCCTCCGGCAGCCCCACATCGGACGGCTTTGTCATCTGGACGCGCCTTGCCCCCGATCCGCTTTACCTGGATCCGGCCGAGCCCGGCGGCGTTCCGCTGCGCCGTCACGTGGACGGCATCACGCTCGATTACGAAATCGCCCTTGATCCCGAGATGCGGCAGATCGAGCGGCGCGGCAGCGCGCTTGCCGAGGCCGAGCATGGCTTTTCCGTCCATCAAGTGATCGAGGGGTTGCCGCCGGAGCGGCCCTATTGGTATCGCTTCCGCCACGGCCAGCACGCCAGTTCCATTGGCCAATGCTTGACCTTGCCGCGGCCGGGAAGGCCCGCCACCGGCATCCGCCTCGGCTTCACCTCCTGCGCCAATCTGGAGCGCGGCTACTTCGCCGGCTATCGCCACCTGGCCGATGAAACACCGGACCTTGTCTTCATGCTCGGCGACTACATTTACGAGCAAGTGGACCATACGCGCCCCGTCGTGCGGCGGCACAGCGACAATGCCGTACCGACGACGCTCGACACTTATCGCCGCCGCTATGCGCAATACCGGCTCGATCCGGATCTCCAGCGCCTTCATGCAAGCGCGCCGACGCTCGTGACTTGGGACGATCATGAGGTCGAGAACGATTACGCCGCCGATTGGTCCGAGCGCTTCACCACGCCGCAAGCCTTCGCCTTGCGACGGCAGGCTGCCTACCGCGCCTTCTATGAGCATATGCCTGTGCGGCGGCGTCCGACGCGGACCGGGCTGGCAATCCACGATTGCGTGACCATCGGCGATATCGCGCGCATCTCCCTGCTCGATGGCCGCCAGTACCGCTCGCGCGGTGCCTGCTATGGAGTACCCGGCAGCGGCGGCGGCCATCTGGTTGACAGCCTGTCGTGCCCGGAACTGCTCGATCCGGCCCGCACCATGCTGGGCATCGATCAGGAGAAATGGTTGGCCGGGAACCTTGCCACCTCGCCTGCCCGCTGGAATCTTTTGGCGCAGAACGTCATCATGGCGGAGCTCGGTGCCAATGACGGCGGCAAGGTGACCGCCTGGACCGATGCCTGGGACGGCTATCCGGCCGCGCGCTCACGCCTTCTGCAATCGCTGACGCCGGCGCGCAACCCGGTCGTTCTCAGCGGCGATATCCATTCATTCTGGAGCAACACGCTGACCGGGCCGGGCGGCAAGGCGGTCGCCAGCGAGTTCGTCACCAGTTCCATCACGTCGGACGGACCGCCGCAGGATCATCTGGATCGCCTGCGGGCCAGCCACGGACATCTCCATTTCGCCGAAAGCCGCAAGCGCGGCTACACGATCGTCGCGATCGACGGCGGCACGCTCACAACGCATTTCAGGATGTTGGGTGACGTCACCGACGCGCGGACCGGCCGATCGACCCTGCGCAGCTTCGTCATCGAGGATGGCAAGGTCGGCGCGGTTAACGCCTAGCCCCCCTCAGCCGCCCATCGTGATGTCTTCGACGATCAGCGTGCCGATCACGACCAGGATCGGCAACGCGACCGCCAGCAGCTGCTTGCCGGCAGGTTGCTTGCGCGACATGGCGCGAATGAAGAGGACAAGATTGACGACCAGGAAGGCGAGTGAGCCCAGGGCCCACAGAATGATGGCGAACATCACGCCACCGCCTGCATCCGGCCCCTGCGGCCCATTCGCCTCCATTAGCATGCCGAGCGGAACGAGCAGTACCGTGAAGGCGACATAGGCGATATTGCGGCGCCCGACCCGCTTGCTGAAACCGGCAAGGCCTGCCTTTTGCTCAGAATTTCCGCTCATCCATCTTCCCGATCGACCAATGTGCCAGCGGAATCAGTTCGCGGCCGGAACACTTGTCGCCGACATAACCACATCCCTCGCCGATTGCCCAGACCTCGTCGCGATATCGCTGAGCTTGTCGTCCGGCCCCGCGACCGAAAGGCCCTGCTTGGCGAGATGATCGATAAGCGCCTGCGGTGCAACATCGAATATTCCGGCGGCCTCGCTGATTGTGGCCGTTTGCATGGCGGAGACGATACGGCCCATGCCGGCAACAGGTGCGGCGCCACCGCCGAAAAGACTCGCTGCCGGAAAGGCGATGCCGGCGGCCAGCGACAGGAGCACCGGCAGATAGATGGAGCGGCGCCGGAAGTAACCCACAAAGGCACCCCAATTGCGCTGGAGATGCAACGCCACCGGAATGAGCAGCAGCATGCTCAGCCATTCATGCATCTCGGAAAACGTGCCGGGGGCCACATGAAAAAACAGCGCGACGCCCGAGACGGCGGAGACCAGGAACAGCCCGGTCGTTGCGGTCGTCGCATATTTGTTGATCCAATCCTTCGCAGACATGGGAACCTCTTTGACGCTTGTCGCATTCACTGCCTATTTCACGCCCAGTCAGTGGGGTTCCTGCGGTGCCGGAATGTCGCAGATCACGTACGACGAATAATTTGCATCGAATGTCGATTTTACGATATCGCCGGGCGGCGTGCTGGCCGAGGCTATGGGCAATCGACTCTTCCTTTCCGGAGCAAGCACATGGCCCTTCCCACCCACGTCAAATATGTCGTCATCGGCGCCGGCATCCACGGCCTCTCCTCGGCCTGGCACCTGGCGGAAAATCTGCGCAAGACGGGCAAGGGCTCGGGCAAGGATGTCCTTATCATCGACAAGACGGCCATCGCCGCGGGTGCCTCGGGCATTGCCTGCGGTGTCGTGCGGAACAATTATTTCCAGCCCGCCATGCGCCGGCTGATGGCGCATTCGGTGAGCGTCTGGGAGAGCGACCCCAAAGCCTTCTCCTATCATCCCGTGGGCTACATGCAGATCAGCCCGGAGGTGATGCACAAGGATGTCGCCTCGATCTACGCGCAGCAGAAGGAGATCGGCTACACCTCGACCTTCATCGAAGGTGAGAAGGATTGCATGAGCTACATGCAGGGCATTTTCCACGATTGGCAGGCCAAGGGCATCACGTCGGTGCTCCATGAAAAGAAAGGTGGCTACGCCAACAACACGGCGGCCATGTATGGACTTGCCAAGAAGGCCGAAAGCGAAGACGTACGCATTGTCACCGGTGTCGAGGTGAAGGGGCTGAAGCGCGACGCCAAGGGCGCCGTGACCGCGGTCGAGACCGATCAAGGCACCATCAATTGCGACTATGTCATTGCCGGCCTGGGGCCCTGGGTGCGCTCGGTCTGGAAGATGCTGGACTTGCCCGACGCGATCTCGATCAAGGGCAAGGACGGCAAGATGCACGAGAACGTGCCGATGTGGGTCTATTGGTCGCTGCAGGAGGGGACACTCGGCGTCGATCCGGATCTGCAGAAGACCAATGACGGCAAGATGCCGCCGGTGATCCATGTCGATACCGACGCGCCGCTCTATTCCGACGAAGACGGCTCGCTCATCACGGACAAGCTGTGGGGCATCTATTACAAGCCGGACTTCCATTTCGGCGGCGTGCAGGGTGGCGCCATGCCTTTCATGGTGCAGACGCCGACCGACAAGGTGCGCGTCGACCCCTATGG
>CAZUAL010000332.1:0-4388 GCA_964618305.1 uncultured Dongia sp.
ACCAGGAGGAGGCGCTCTCCCTCTCCGACCGCATCGCCGTCATGGCGCGGGGGAAAGTCCTGCAGATCGACACGGCGACGGCGCTTTACGAGAAGCCCAATTGCCGCGAGGTGGCGGGCTTCATCGGCAACATGAATTTCTTCGAAGGGCGAATCAGCAGTGTTGCCGGCGGCGTCGCCGCCATCGAGATCGCGCCCGGCCAGCATGTGCGCGCCGCCGCCAGCAGCGGCATCGTGCCCGGGCAGCAGGCCATCCTGGCGATCCGCCCGGAAAAGATCGATGCCGTCACGGAAGCACCGAAGGGCGGCGACAATGCGATCAAGGGGCGGGCGCTCGCCGGCTCCTATCTCGGTGACCGGTCGCTGATCCTGGCCGAATGGCGCGAGGGCGCCGAGCCGGTTTCCGTCTCCTTGCAGAACCGCAAGACGGCCATTGGTATGGATAGCTTTGGGGCCGGTGACGCCGTATGGTTAACGTGGCCGGTCGAAGCCGGCGTCATCTTGAATAGTTGAGGGTCCGCGTCAGGCTTAAGGTTGCTTTATCCCGCAGCGCATCGTAAAAAGTTAACATGCTTTATCACGCCATTGAGGCTCAATACCTAGCGCTCACCCCGTTCCGCATCGCAGCGGACACTTGGCGCAATGTTTTGGCCCATCCGCACAACCCTTTTTCCGAAACGACATTGCTGCGCGCGGGTGCCGCCGCCTGCGAGATCATCGGACGGGCATCCCGGCGCCATGGCCGGCCGGAATTCGGGATCGATTCCGTCATGGTCGATGGCGAGCGGGTCGAGGTCCGTGAGAAGCTGATCTACGGCGAGCCCTTCTGCCGCCTCGTCCAGTTCGAGCGCGTGCTGGAAAAGCCGCGCAACGATCCGAAGATCCTGCTCGTGGCCCCGCTGTCGGGCCATTTCGCCACCCTGGTGCGCGACACGATCGAAACGCTGCTGGTGAGCCACGACGTCTATGTGACCGACTGGCAGGATGCGCGCGAAGTGCCGCTGAGCTTCGGCCGCTTCGGCTTCGAGGATTATGTCGACGTCCTCATCCATTGCCTGCGCCAGATCGGCCCCGGCGCCAGCGTGCTCGCCATCTGCCAGCCGGCACCGGCCTCGATCGTCGCCACCTCGATCCTTGCCGAAAGCAACGATCCGGCAACACCGCGCAACCTCATCATCATGGGCGGACCGGTCGACACACGCGTCGGCACCACCGAGGTGACGCGCCTGGCGCAATCGCATTCGATTTCGACCTTCGAGGCGGCGGCTGTCCATAACGTGCCGCCGATGCATCCGGGTCACGGGCGCCGCGTCTATCCGGGCCTGCTGCAGCTCACCGGTTTCATGTCGCTCAATCCGGACCGGCATCTGAAGGCGCACATCGATTTCCTCTGGGCTCATGCCAAGGGCGATGACCAGTTCGCCCGCGCGCATCGCCGCTTCTACGAGGAATATCTGGCGGTCATGGATCTCGACGCGCAATTCTACCTCGACACCGTCAGCATCGTGTTCCAGGAACATGCGCTGATGAACGGGCGCATGAAGCATCGCGGCCAGTCCGTCGACCCGAAGGCCGTGCGCAAGGTCGGTCTGATGACGGTCGAGGGTGGGCGCGACGACATCACCGGCGAAGGCCAATGCCATGCGGCGCAAGCGCTGCTCGCCAACATTCCCGACAAACTGCGCCGCCAGGTGACGGAAGCCAAGGTCGGCCATTACGGCCTCTTCAGCGGCCGCTCGTGGCGCGAGCGCATCAGCCCCGCCATCGCCGAATTCATTCACGGGAACAACGCCTCGTGAAGAAGGCTGCCGAGACGCAGCCCTTCTGGAAAACGACGCCCTTATCGAAGATGACGCCGTCGCAATGGGAGAGCCTGTGCGACGGTTGCGGCAAATGCTGCCTCACCAAGCTGCGTGACGCGGACACCAACAAGGTGCTGTTCACTAATGTCGCCTGCAAGCAGCTCGATCTCAGAAGCTGCCAGTGCAAGGACTACAAGAACCGCAAGAAGATCGTGCCTGACTGCGTGCAATTGACGCCGCGCAATATCGGCCGCATCGACTGGCTGCCGGAAACCTGCGCCTATAAGCTGGTGCAGCGGGGCATGGACCTGGCTTGGTGGCACCCGCTGATCTCAGGCGATCCGCGCACGGTCCATCAGGCGGGAATCTCGGTCCGCAAGCGGGCCATTTCGGAAACAAAAGCCGGCGAGCCGGAAGACCATATCGTCGATTGGATTTCCTGAGCGGTCAGGAAACGTGCAGCCTAGGCGTCGTCGCGCGGCAGCCAGGGAATGCGGGCGACTTCGATACCCTCTTCCGTCAGTTCCTTATGCTGCTCGTCGCTGGCTTCGCCGAAAATGCCGCGCGCGTCGCTTTCGCCGTAATGGATCTTGCGCGCCTCCTCGGCAAATCTGTCGCCGACATAGTCGCAATTCTCTTCGACCTTGCGGCGGACTTCGATCAGCTGCTCGCGCATGGCCTTCGCCATGACCGCCATGTCCTGCGCGGGCTTCTTCTCGCCCTTCGAGGCGATCCGGGGAGCCATCAGGGCCTTTGCAACCTTGCGGTCGCCGCAATCCGGGCACTCGACCAGACCACGCGCCAATTGCCGGTCGGCGCTGCCCCCGTCCTTGAACCAGATATCGAAATTGTGGCCCTTCCCACAATTGAGCTGAAAAACGATCATGTTGAGCAACTCGTTACCAGGAGCGACCCGGAAAGGATCGCCGACACTTGTTAACAATATAGGGGGTGGACCTGAAAATGCCAGCTTCCCCCGCCTACCCGTCAACCCTCTTTGACAAAAGCGTGTGATTTGACCGAAAGCCTGCCACCATCGCCCTGGATCCTCGCCCACCTCCCCCACCTTTCCAAAGGCGGTGTCGTGCTCGACCTCGCGGCCGGGGGCGGAAGACATACCCAATTGCTGGCCGCCGCCGGCCACCGGGTCCTCGCTCTCGACCGGGACACAAGCAAGCTGCGTGCCCAGGTTGAGGCGCAACGCCTCGGCGATGGGGTCGAGATCATGGAAGCGGATCTGGAGGACGGTTCGCCCTGGCCGCTGGCGGGGCGGCGTTTTGCCGGGATCGTGGTGACCAACTACCTCCACCGACCGCTGCTACCAGCCCTGATCGCTTCCCTGGCGCCGGGCGGGCTGCTGATCTACGAAACGTTCGGGATCGGCAATGAGCGCTTCGGCAAGCCCAGCAACCCGGCCTTCCTGCTTCAGCCCGGCGAACTGCTCGACCTGGCCGAGGCGAGCGGCCTCACCGTACTTGGCTATTTCTGCGGCGAGGTGAGGGCGCCGAAACCGGCCATCGTGCAGCGGATCGCCGCTCTCAACCTTCGCCGATAGGGGCGGCGCTGCGGTCACGCAGCTTCAGAAGCAGGACCGAGCCCACCAGCACAAGGGCGGTGATATTGGAGAAGATGAGCGATCCCGAACCGATGACGGCGCCATAAGTCAGCCACAGAACCTGGCCAGCGAACATCATCAGATACATGGTGAGCGAGACATCACGGGCGGAACCGCGGCGCCAGATGCGCACGGCCTGCGGCAGGAAGCTCGAAGTGGTGAGGCAGGCGGCGACGATGCCGATCGCCTCGACCGAGAGGTCGCCAGGACTGGCCATGATAGATCTTTCAGTGCGACGGGGATTTCGGGTGCTCGCCCTTGGCAAGCTTCTCGATGCGGTAGCGGCACATCGCATCATCGACGGTCGACCATGCATGGCGCGACCAGGCGGTCTTGGCGTCGTCATAGGAATCGTAGGGGCCGAACCATTGTTCGCCGCCACCCGGCGCCGGTTCAGAGAAAGTAGTGTCGCTATAGGGGCCGCCGACGACCCAATAGCAGAACTCGGCCCCCTCTTCCTCGATGCGGTAGCGGGCATTGGCATGATCGACCGTTTCCCACGCCCGCTTCTGCCAAGCCGCCTTGGCTTCGTCATAGCTGGAAAAAGGCCCGATACGTTCTTCCTTCCCCCCGCCTTGGATTCGGTCGAAGTTCGTGTCGGCATAATTACCGCCGATCACCCAGAAACGCGTCATGATGGCAACACTTCCCTTGCTCGCGAAACGCAATAACCACTGCCGGAATGGTGCTAACTGGCTAATTCTTAACTGGATTTCGAGTCGGCGGCAAAGCATAAATCAAGCAGGACACACACCCAGCGAATCGTACTGCGAGGCAGGAAAGTTATGACAGGCGACATGCGGCCGGCCGATTTCAAGACCGTCTACGACCGTTTCCAGGCGAACGTTTCGCGCTTCGATTGCGGCCGTTTCTGCGCGCCGCTTAATCAAGGCCAGCCGGTCTGCTGCGATACCGGCCACGCCATTCCCGTGGTGGACAAGCCGGAATTCGAACTGCACAAGAGCCGCACCG
>CAZUAL010000333.1:0-4385 GCA_964618305.1 uncultured Dongia sp.
CGATCGGAGACCTTGAACGTCTCGCGCGGAATGCATTCGTCGCGCCGGAGCACCGCCTCGGCGCGGCCGAGATCGACGATGACGTTGCCGAACTCGACGCGCTTGACGATGCCGTTGACGATCTCGCCGGCGCGGTCCTTGTACTCGGCGAATTGGCGCTTTCGCTCGGCCTCGCGCACGCGCTGGACGATGACCTGCTTGGCCGTCTGGGCGGCGATGCGGCCGAAATCGATCGGCGGCAATTCGTCGATGAGGAAGTCGCCCAGCTTGGCGTCGGGCTTGCGGCGCTGCGCCGCCTTCACCGGGATCTGGGTCACTTCATTCTCGACCACATCGACCACTTCCTGGACGCGGATCAGCTTGATCTCGCCCGTCTTGCGGTCGATCTGGGCGCGGATGTCGTGCTCATGGCCGTATTTCGAGCGGCCGGCCTTTTGAATGGCCTGTTCCATAGCAGTCAGCACGTCGTCGCGGTCGATACCCTTTTCGCGGGCGACCGCGTCGGCGACCTGCAGGAGCTCCATACGGGGAATGGCGATCGTTTCCATGGGATGTCTCGGTGTGTTTCCTCGGTTGGCGTCAGTTCATTTCGGCGGCTTCGGCTGCCTGATGTGCGGCAATGAGCGCATCGGTCAGCACCAGCTTGGCCTTGGCAATCTGGTCGAGCGGCAGGGCAAGCTCCGCCCCTTCGCTGTCGATCTTCACTTGGTCGCCCTCGACACCTTTGAGGACGCCCTTGAAACGCTTGCGGCCATCGACCGGCTGATGCGTCTCGATCTTGGCCTCGTGGCCCTTGAAGCGGTCGTAATCCTTGGGGCGCGTCAGCGGCCGGTCGATGCCGGGCGACGAAACCTCCAGCGAATAGGCGCCCGAGATCGGGTCCTCGACATCAAGGATCGCCGAGACGGCGCGGGAGACGCGGGCGCAATCCTCGACCGACATGACGCGCCCGTCCTTGGGCTCGGCCATGATCTGCAGCACCTTGCGGGTGCTGCCGGCGAGCGTCACGCGCACCAGCTCGTAACCCATGGCTTCGATGCTGGGGGCGATCATGGCGGCGATGTTGTCGGTCAGGCTCATCTGGTTCGGGCGGTCGCGGTTCTTCAAGGTTTGCAAATGGCAATCCCGCGGCCACCGGCTCAAGCACCGGCTGAAACCCGCCCAACAAAAAAGGCGGGCCGTTTGGCCCACCCTTTTGAATTGGGTCTCATTGGACCCTGGGATTTGTCCAGGAATATAGGGATTTCAAGGCCGGATGCAAGGAGATTGTCGCCGCGCCCCGGCTCTGTCCCGGAAATGTCATCGCCAGCCAACTTGTTGACCGGAAAGATTTCCCGCCTTTCGAGGCGCGGCCGATCTCAGACCTTCTCCCACACCCCGCTCCGGGCCGCCGCCCGCATCGCGTCGATGACCGCCATGTTGGCGATGGCGTCGGCAAGGCCGTATTCGAGCGGCGCGAGCCCCCGCACGGCCTGCGAGAAAGCTTCCGCCTGCAGCCCATATTGGTCGCAGGCGGGCAGCAGTTCGGACGCGATGTTGGCGCCGCTGAGGTCGCTGCCATCGTCGAGGCGCAGGATCGTGGGCTGGCCCGGCGGCGCGTTGAAGGGGATCATCACCTCGAGCCGGGCCTTGGTGCCCATGATCTGCACATGCTGGCGCGGCACCAATTGCGTGGCGGCGCTGAAGACGAGGTGCCGCCCGCCCGGAAACTCGGCCAGCGCCGACACGATGCGGTCGGTCTGGAACTTGGGATCGCGGTCCATCACCGCGCTGACGCGCAAAGGCTCGGCACCGAAGATGAAGCGCGCGGTGACGATCGGATAGCAGCCGATATCATAGAGCGCGCCGCCGCCGATATCGGCCTGGTTGCGCACGTTCGCTGGATCGACGTTGAAATAGGCAAAGAGCGCGCTCATCACCTTCACCTCGCCGAGGCGCCCGGATTGCACGATCTCCCGCGCCCGCCGCCATTGCGGATGGTGGCGCACCATGAAGGCTTCCGCGACCAGCCGATCGGCTTTCTGCGCGGCGGCAGTGAGCTGCCTCGCTTCGTCCGCCGTGAGGGCCACCGGCTTCTCGCACAGCACATGCTTGGCCGCAGCAAGGGCCTGGAGTGTGACCGGCACATGAAGATGGTTGGGGAGCGGATTATAGACCGCCTCGATTTCCGGATCGGCGAGCAGCGCCTCGTAGCTTCCATAGGCTTTCGGAATGCCGAGCTTTGCCGCCATTTCCTTAGCGCGCCCCTCGCCGCGCGAGGCGATGCCGAGGATCTCGACGCCCTTCGCCTTCAGCATGGCGGGGATTACCTTCTTCACGCCGATATCGGCGGTGCTGACGATGCCCCATTTGACCGGTTTCATATTGGTTTCCTTGCTAGCTAATCGCCTTCGCCACTAATCGCCTTCGCCAGCGCCGCTTCGGCATGGAGCGTCGTCGTATCGAACAGCGGCACGGCGGAATCCTCAGGCTGCACCAGCAGCATGATCTCGGTGCAGCCTAAGATGATGGCCTCGGCGCCCGCCGCCACGAGGTCCGCGATGATCGCGGCATAGGCCTTGCGGGAATCCGGCCGCACCTCGCCCTTCACCAATTCCCGGTAAATGATGTCGTGGACGATGGCGCGGCCCTTCTCGTCCGGCACCAGCACCTCGAGACCGAAACGCTCTTCCAGCCGGTGGCGATAGAAGGGCTGTTCCATGGTGAAGGCGGTGCCGAGCAGCCCGATGCGCCGGAACCCCTGGCGCTTGATCGCGGCCCCGGTCGGGTCGGCGATATGGAGGAGCGGGATGCGGACGGCCGCGGCGATCTCGTCCGCCATGCGGTGCATCGTGTTGGAACAGATGATCAGGAAATCGGCGCCACCCCGCTCCAGGCGCCGCGCCGCGTCGCACATGGCGGCCGCTGCCTCGTCCCAGGCGCCGCGATGCTGCATCGCCTCGATCTCGCCGAAATCGAAGGAATAGATGAGGCTCCGCGCCGAATGCACGCCACCCAGCGCGCGCTGCGCGCCGCGATTGATGATGCGGTAATATTCCGCCGTGGATTCCCACGACAATCCGCCGATGAGGCCGATGAGTTGCATGAGACGTTGTGCCGCGTCGTGAGGCCGTTTCGGCCGGATAGGATCACCCGGATAGGATCACAGTGGGCGCGCTGCTTCAACCGGCGGATCGCCGTCAGATCAATTCTTCGTGTGCGGGCCTTTGCGGGAGGGGTGCTTTGCGCCAGATTGAAAGAATGCGCAACGCACTTCCGACACTCGGTCTCTTAACCGCCCTTGCCGCTTTGGCAACCGGCTGCGGCTACGATTCGCCCCCGCCCCCCAGTTATGCGGGCGGCGGCGCCTTCGACGAGCGGGTCGATGCCGCGATCAGCGCCGAGGATGAGAGCGTCATTCTTCTCACCATCAGCGATCCCCTGCCGGTGAAGTCGGCGCAACTCATCGACCCGGCGGGCGCCGCGACCGAGGCCTTCCTCATTGAGCGGGACAGCGATCATTACCATGGCGGCAGCGGCATCAGGCCCAATATCGGCGTCGGTGTCGTGGGTGGGTCGAGCAGCGGTGTCTCGACCGGGGTGGGCATCGGCTTTCCGATCTTCTCCTCGACCGGCGATGGTGCCGTGCGCCGCATCACCGAGAGCCGGGTGCGCTTGCGCATCGCGGATCTGGCCGTCTACCGCGCCAATTGGCAGCGTTATGCGATCGCGGTCGAGCTTGATGACGGCGTCAACCGCCGCTCCTTCCGCATGGTGCCGCCAGCACCATTGACTGAATAGAAGCCCCCACTCAGAGGGCGGCGGCGAGGTGCTGCGGCGCCTCGATCTTGGCGTGGACGCCGCCGGCGGCAAGGCCGGTCAGCAGCAGCAGGGCGAGGCCCAACCGGGCCAGATTGCGCAAAGTCATGTGTAAATCTTCGCATCGATATTTACACAATGGATAATCATCACTGGCACCATATTCAACGGAATCATCTCGCTAAATGCACGAGAATATCTTGATCTGCCGTCAGATTTTCTAACGCATCAGCAGCGCCTCTCATCTAGTACGTTGCAATATTGAGCTTATCTTCCGGCATTCTTGCCGGTGCTCGATCTCCATATTCAACACTTCACATTCGTTCATTAATGTTGAAGCTCTGGGCACTCACAGATATTCCTATTTTGTTCTTGACGACACTCTAGGAATTTGATACTATTAAAACTGCACGCATATCATCTCCCGGCACCCAGCCGGAATTGCTCGGTTGTCCCCGGCACAAGCCATTTGGCGCAGGCCGGATTCCATAGCTCCCGTGATTCTGGAGCAGCCTTGGCTGGCGGCCGAAAGCCCAGCCTCCCGGATCGGTTGGATGAGCGATCCCCCGCGAGTCCCGGGTCACAGG